>NZ_JBSFAI010000006.1:0-317456 GCF_056280165.1 Ralstonia sp. 110700041-2
CAAATATGGCATTGGGCGGCTTTACCCCGAAGCAGCGGCTGGCCATGGCCGCTTAGTTTCTACTTCTGCCGACTGTGGAAAACGGGGGCATTACCGTGTTTTCCTCTTTGGCGATGCTTTTTTCTACGCCGGGGTACGCAGCGAACTGCGCGTTTATCAGCAGCGACGCGAAGACACAAAAACTCTCGTTTACCGTGCCGGCCGACCTTTACGTGCCGCGTAATGCACCGACTGGCACAGTTATATGGGAAAGCGCAAACATTCCGCCTAGTTCAACAGACGCAGACGCCTTCAAGTGCACTCTCAGTTTCAAATGGGGTGTGATTAATTCGGTTGGAGCGTCTGCTAGTGCATCCAGCAATACAGACTTCCCGATCGGTGAAACTGGGCTCGCGTGGAATCTGGTCTACTTCACGAAGGGGCGTGATGTGGCGGATGTTTCGTTGGTAACAACAACTGAACCCGCGGGAAGCTACACATTCGTGGGCACCACGTTCAAGTTAAGAATCAAGAAGATCGGATCCGTCACTGCTGGCGCCAGTATTGCTGCGGGCCTTCTCGGTTCAGTGAATGTGAACAATGAATTCAACGCCTTTACCGTAAGCGTAAGTAATCAGGCCAGTGTTGGCATGCTCGGTTGTAAGACGCCGGCTGTCGTCGTGAAGATGGGGGACAAGAACCGCGTTGGGGACTTTAAGGGTGTTGGCACGTCATTGGAGGCCGTCAATTTTTCGATTGGCATTAAAGAATGCCCAGAGGGCATCAACAAGGTGTCTTACCTGCTGACGCCGAATACGGAAATCGTGGATAGCGCGCGTTCAGTTGTAGCGCTCGATGCAGCCTCGTCAGCAAAGGGTGTGGGTTTGCAGTTGCTCGACGAGAGCGCCAACCCTGTAGCGCTGAACAAGACGATCGTCTTCAATGGCTACGATAAGGCCGGCGGAGACTTCAATATTCCGCTCAAGGCGGCATACCATCAAACCGCCGCGGTGATTGAGCCGGGCACGGCGAATAGCTCCGTAACCGTTGTAATGAGCTACGAGTAGCTGGGTTAAGGGCGGACTCTGCGGCGCGCATCGTCGATACTGGTTCGGGGCGGGGGCTGCCCTCACTTTGGAAGCGGCCGGTGTGACCTTAGGCCGAGTCGACGCGTACATAGCGCGCCAAGAAAAACCCCGCGACAGCGCACGCTGTCGCGGGGTTTTGCTTTGAAAAGCTGGTGGAGCCGGCGGGAATCGAACCCGCGTCCGCAAGCCCTCCACAGAGAGTTCTACATACTTAGTTCTGTCATTTGATTTAACCGCCGCATCGCGGACGAACACGCTCTACGACGGCGATTCACTAAGTTTTCGTCTCTAGGCCCGTGACTCACCTAAAGCTTATCTGACGTAAATGACCTCGCTAGTCTTTCGACCCTAGCCCGTCAGCGAGCCAGTGCGAGGACGGCGGCCCTTAGGCTGCCAGTGCGTAACGTTCGTCGTTAGCAGTTATTGCATTCCCATTGATTAACGAGGTGACGGGTCCTCGGTATGCCCTCCGCTGCTTCGCAACCCACGTCGAAACCAGGTCGGCCCCAGTAAGGAAGTGTCGATTATCCCATAGATGGGCTACTTCAGCGAGAAATCAACCCGCGTCGTCTTGCCCTTGTCCTTGATGCCTTCTGCGTTGAGCTTGGGGGCGACAACAAAGAGGCGCCCCGGATCCACGCGTTCAGCAAGTGCAACATGCACCGCATTCGCCCGACGCTGCGCGAGCTCACGCAAATCCGCATCCGTCACTTGCACGTTGGTTTCCATTAGCTTGCGCATCTCGTCGGGCGGCAAGGATTTGGCCAGCCCGATCACGTTGCGCGGTTTCGGGAATTTGGCGGCTTTGTATGCGCGTTCAAGGTACTTGTTCTCCTCTTCCGGCTTGACGGTGGTATCTGCCTCAGCAGCGTCGCCGGCGTCCTTGAGTTTCTGCTCGCGAATCTGACGGTTCACGGCTTCCCGGCGCAGGCCGTCGCGGTCGAATTCCGGATCGACGCGGCCGATGATGTCGACCTTCAGCGCCGGGCGGTCCTTCAGCGCAGTGCCGAGCTTGTCGAGCTTGGCCAAGGACGCCTGGCCGATGTTCGACGTGCCGGGGTCGAACTCGATGTAGCCGAGTTCTTCGCCGCCGCTGCCGCCAAACGCGCTGGCCAGCAGCGAGAACGGCGCCGTCACGGCGCGCGCGATGAGGTTGACGAATGCACGCAGGATGACGCCGCCGATGCTGAACTGTGGGTCATCGAGCGAGCCCGATACCGGCACGCGCACGTCGATCTCGCCGCGCGAATTCTTCAGCAGCGCCACTGCCAGCCGCACCGGCAGATTGGTCGCGTCCTTACTTTCTACGCGGTCGCCGAAGGTGAGCTGGTCGATGAAGATGTGGTTGTCGGCGGTCAACTTGCCCTGGTCGAGCAGGTAGTGCAGATCCATCGTCAGCTTGCCCTTGGTGATCGGGTAGCCGGCGTACTTGGCGGAGTAGGGCGTGAGGTTGGTCAGTTCCACGCCGTCGGCCTTGGCCGTCAGGTCGACAAAGGCCATGGGAGCGAGCGGGTTCACCTTGCCGTGGATGTCCACCGGTGCTGTGCCGTCGACACTGCCGCGCAGCGTCACGTCGGCGGGTGTCTGGCCGGCGGCCGTGCTGATCGTGCCGATCGAGCCGCCGATGGCGGTCAGGTTGGCGGTGTAGTTCGGTTTGACGAAGTTGTCGGTGAAGCGGATGTTGCCGTCCTGCAGCGTGATGGCGTCAACGCGCAGGTCTGCGCCGCCGGCCTTGGGCGCAGGTGCGGTAGCCGTTACGGTGACGGCCGATGCAGGGGCTGCAACCGGAGCCGAAGCCGTCACGGGCGCGGCTGCCGGGGCGGAAGCCGCTGCGGCCGATGCCGATGCAGGTTCGCTTTGCGTCAGCGAGCGTCGCTCCTCGGTCGGCTGCACGCGGATGTCCTGCAGGTTCAGGCGCCCATTCGGGTTGATGATGATCCGCGCGTAGAACGTCGACAGCGCCATCGCTCCCACCCGCACGCGCGGCGTAGTGCCGTCGTAGTTGGCCTGGATGCGGTTGAGCGCGAGCGAGCGCCAGCGCAGGAAGTCATCCGAACTCACGCGGTCTTGCAGGCGGACGTTGCCCAGTGTCGCGTTGCCCTGGTAGTTCACCGTCAGCGCCTTGCCCTGGTTGAGCACGAGGCGCCCGTCGATCGATAGCAGCGCGCTGGTGATCGCCGCGTTCAACGACTTGTCCAGATACGGATCGAAGCCTGCCAGCGACAGGTTCTGCGAGTTCACGCGCAGGTCGGCCTTGAGCGGCTGCGGCACGACCTCGCCGCGCACATCGAGCTTGCCCTTGGCACCCAGCCCTGCGCCAATCTGCACGTTGACCGGTTTGCCGAGATCGGAGGAGGCGTTCTGCACGACCACGTTCAGCGGCTCGACACGCACCTTGACCGGGCGCGAGTTCGATTGGTCTTCAAAGCCGACAGCGCTGTTATCCAGCTTCAGCGTTTGTACGGTCACTGCCCAGGGTTTTTCGGCCGGCGCGTTCGACTTTGCGCTGGACTTGGCCGGCGCTGTCGACTTGCCCGCCACCGATTGCGGACCATCGAGCAGCGTCAACGTGGTTGTGCCGTCCTTCTTGCGCAACGCATCGATCTGCAGGCCATCGGCGCGCACTTCGTTCAGGGCGATGGTGCGGGCGCTCAGGTCAAAGCGCTTCACGTCTGCGCGCAGCAGCTTGGCTCGCAGCGCGGTGTCCTTGCCCGTGGCCGGTGCAAGTGACAGGTCGGCCAGGCTTGCGGTCAGCGGTTCCGCGCGCACGTTGAATTTGTCCGGCCCGAATTCGAGCGCCACCTTGCCGTCGGCCGATAGCGCACCGCTCTGCAATTGCGGTGCGCCCGCCTGGCGCAGATACGGGCTGATGCCGACCAGCTTCACGCCGTCCAGCTTCAGTTCCAGCTCGCCGGTGTTCTTCTCCAGCGATGTGTTGCCTTTGACATTGAGCGTGCCGCCTTGCGCCAGCTTGGCGCCCACATCGAGCGAGGTCGGACCGCCCAACGTACGCACGCGAATGTCGCCGTGGAGGTCTTCCAGTATCAGGTCGGCAGCCGGCTGCGTGGTCGCGTCACGCCAGTGGACGGTGCTGTTGGTCAGTTGCAGCTTGTTGACCGCCACATCCAACGGTTTCGGCTTGGCGGTGGTCGCGGCCTCGGCCGTGGCAGCTTTCGCTTTGGCAGGTGCCGGCTTGCCGGCGAGTTGCGCGAAATTGATCGCTCCATCCGCACCGCGCGTGGCATTAACGCGCACGCCATCCAGCGTCAGCGCATCGAGGTGGAACACGTTGTCGAGCGGGCGCACGTCGGCAAGCGTTGCGCGCACCTGCTTGGCGGCCACCAGTGGCGCTTTCCTGGCGTCGACCACTTCGAGGTTGTCGAGGCCGGTCGTGCCATGCACGCGCAGCACTGGTGTGCCGCTCTTGGGCTTCTGGAAGTCGATCGTCAGGTCGGTCGTCAGCTTGCCTTGTGGAACCGCCACCGGCAGCGGGCCGGGTACGTAGCCGAGATAGCGGGGCAGATCCAGTCCGTCGATCTTGACGTTGAGGTTCGATTCGAGCGAATCGGCAAACGGCTTTGTCTTGCCCGCGAAATGCAGCGGCGCGCCGTCGATGCGGGCAACCAGCAAAGGCTGCACGAAGATGTCCACGTCTGCCGGCAGGCTCGCCACGAAAGGCACGCCGATCTGCAAGCCCTCCACCTTGTGTTGCCCGCCGAGCGGCTGGTCGACAAAGTCGATGGCGCCGTTGGTCAACTGCAGATTGGCAAAGACGAAACGTGCCGGCTCGTTCGACTTGGGCTTGGGCGCGGTTTCCGGCTGGCTTAGCTTGTCGACGATGTCGGAGAAGTTGAAACGCTGTTCGGCGGTGCGCACGATACGCACGTGCGGCGCATCGATGCTGAGTTCTTCAATCACGGGCGCGCGGCGGAAGATCGAACTCCACGACGCGTTCACATGCAGATGGCCGACATCGACGAACGGCGTCTTGCCGTCGCGCTCGGCAATGTGGAGCTGGTCGACATCAAGCCGCAGCGTGTATGGGTTGATGCTGATCTTGCCGACCGAAACCGGCCGTTCCAGGAGCTGGCTGAGCTGCGTTTGCGCCAGGTGGTGCAGCAACGGCGGGCCGCCGAATGCACCCAGTAGCCCGAACATCACCAGAAAGATCAGCACGCCGATCCCGATGCGCTTGGTGCGACGCGACGTGCCGACCTGCGCCGCGCGTTGCCAGCCGGCCGTACCGCGCAGGCGATCAAGCCGTGCGCGCCAGCCGGCGGTATTCGATTGCAGATCGGGGCGCGAATCGGGGGAGGAGCTCATGCTGGTGTCGGTCCGGCCACGGCGTGGCCTACTTCGTCAGTCGATTGACCGCCACGTCCCGACGGGAGGCAGCGGTCCTGAAAGGTGTGGCGCCCGGGCATTCACCTGGGCATTGTGGTCAAGCGCGTTGCGACTCGAGCAGCAGCGGAATCAGCTCGGCTGCGCTGGCGATCAGCGCATCGGCGCGCCATTCCGCTGGCGATGGCCCATTACCACAATAGCCGTAACTGGCCGCAATGGTAGGCATGCCGGCAGCGCGGCCGGCTTCGATATCGCGCAGGTCATCTCCCACGTAGACGATCTGTCGTGCGTCGATGCCGATGGATTCGGCCGCATGCAGCAGTGGGGCGGGGTGGGGCTTGGCGTGCGGCGTGGTGTCACCCGCAACCACGCAGGCCGGCGGCACCGGAAACGGCAACCGTGCAACCAGCGGTACCGTCAGTCGGCCCGACTTGTTGGTGACGATCCCCCAGGGAATACCGGCACGGCCCAGTTCGGCCAGCACGTCTGCCATGCCCGGAAACAGCTGCGTACGCACGCAGATTTCCGCCTCGTAGTTGGCGAGAAACGCCAGCCGTAGCGACTCGAACTCCGCATCCCCTGGCCCAACACCGAAGGCCACGCCGATCAGTCCGCGGGCACCATGCGAGGCGACCGGGCGCAGCGCTTCGTAGTCCACCGGTTCGAGGCCACGATCAGTGCGCACCTTGTTGGCCGCGGCGGCCAGATCGGGGGCCGTGTCCGCAAGTGTGCCGTCCAGGTCGAACAGCACCGCGCCCAGCGGATCGGGAAACTGGCGCGCCGTCATGCCTCGGCCGGACGGCGCGTTGCCATCAAATAGTTGACGCTGGCGTCCTGCGTGAGGGCATAGCGGCCGCTGATCGGGTTGTATTCGAGCCCGCACATCTCTTGAGCCTGGAGCCCGGCCCCCCGTACGAACGCGCTCAGCTCCGACGGGCGAATGAACTTGGCGTAGTCGTGCGTGCCGCGCGGCAGCATGTTGAGCACGTATTCCGCGCCAATGACCGCCAGCAGATAGGCCTTGGCGTTCCGGTGGATGGTCGAGAAAAACACGTATCCGCCCGGTTTTACCAGCGTCGCGCACGCACGCACAACAGACGCCGGATCGGGCACATGTTCGAGCATCTCCATGCAAGTGACGACATCGAAGCTGGCCGGCTCGCGTTCGGCCAAGGCTTCTGCGGCGATCTCCTCGTAATCGACGGTAACGCCCGCCTCGAGACTATGCAGGTCGGCGACACGCAATGCTTTGCGGGACAGGTCGATGCCTTTGACGTCGGCGCCGGCACGCGCCATGCTCTCTGAAAGGATGCCGCCGCCGCAGCCCACGTCGACGACGCGTTTACCGGCCAGCGGGGCGATCGACTGAATCCAGCCGAGGCGCAGCGGATTGATTTCGTGCAGGGGTTTGAACTCGCTGTTCGGATCCCACCAGCGGTGGGCGAGTTCGCTGAATTTTTCGAGTTCGCCGGGATCGGCGTTCGCGTGAGTGGTCGTCATGTTGCGCTGCGCCAGGGCATATCGGCTAGGTGAGGAAATGTACCAAAAAGCGTCGCCCCAACCAAATCAAGGGGTTTGCGAAAAGGTTTCACTTTGAAACAGAGGTGAACAAACGCGCATGCTTTTCCTCAAACTGTCACCTTCGTTCAAGGAGAGATCAATGAAATCCAAACAAATTCTGATTGGGCTGGGTGTTGCGGGCCTGACGGTGCTGGCAGGCTGCGCTGCGCCGGGTTACGGCGGTGGCTATAACGGTGGGTACGCTCAACAGCCTCCGGCCTATGGCGGCCAACCGCAGCAAACGGGGGCCCTCTATGGCCGCGTGGAATCGATCCAGCCGATGCAGGCCCCGGCAAATAGCCCGGGCATTTTAGGCACGATCATCGGCGGTGTGGCCGGCGGTATTCTGGGTCACCAAGTTGGCGGCGGTACGGGCAACACAGTCGCAACCATTGGCGGCGCAGCACTGGGTGCCTATGCTGGCAACCAAGTCGAACAGCGCGCAGGAGCGGGCGGCCAAACCGTGTACCGCATCACTGTCCGCCTCGATGATGGCCGCGTCGCGACCGTCACGCAACGAAACCCGAACAATCTGCGCGTGGGCGATCGCGCCATGGTTGCTAACGACCAGGCGACACCTTCCTATCAATAAGAAGGGCGGTCATGAAAAAGGGGCATCGGGTGCCCCAAACAGAAAAAGCGATGGCGCATTTTGCGTCATCGTTTTTTTTGGCGCCTATTTCCGCAGCGGCCTCGGGGAAGGCGTCCGGCGACGCAGATGTACAGGCGAAAAAAAGCCCAGCGAAAGCTGGGCTTCTTTCCGGTGTGAACCGAATTACTGAGCCTTGCGGGTGCCGACCACTTCGACGTCCACGCGGCGGTTCGGTTGCTGGCAGGCGATTTGTGCCTTGCGAGCGCCCTTGCACGACTTCGGATCAACCTTCAGCTGGCGCTTGCCCTTGCCTTCCGTGTAGACACGGTTGGCTTCGATGCCCTTGCTGACCAGGTAGCCCTTGACGGCTTCAGCACGACGGACCGACAGGCGGTCGTTGTACTTGTCCGAACCGAACGAGTCGGTGTGGCCAACGGCGATCACGACTTCCAGGTTGATACCATTCAGCTTCGAGACCAGGTCGTCCAGCTTGGCCTTGCCTTCCGGCTTCAGCACAGCCTTGTCGAAATCGAACAGGGTGTCAGCAGCGAACGTAACCTTTTCGCTCGACACAACCGGAGCAGCCGGAGCAGCCGGAGCAGCGGTCGGAGCAGCAGCCGGAGCCAGAGCGCCGTCGCACTGAGCGTTGGCGGTTGCCGGCGTCCAGAAGCCATTGCGCCAGCACAGTTCGTTCGTGCCGTTCTTCCAGACCCACTCGCTCGTGCCGTTACCCCAGTTGTCGTTGACGGCCTTCTTTTCGTAGGGCACCGACTGAGCGTAAGCGGACGCAGCCATGGCTACCGCAGCTGCAGCGAACGCGAGCTTGGCAAATTTTTTCATATTTCTCCTCTCAGGATGAGATCACCGCAGAAGACTGCGAGCAGATGGGACGAAAACAAGTCATACATTCTTCGGAGTATAACATTCTCGGTGTGGTGAAGGCTCCACTTCGAACAATGTCTGCCTCTTCGCTGGGGGATTGTGCCACAAGCACGCACTCCTAAAAAGCAAATATAAGCGATTCGAACGGGGCGCCATGGCCTTGTGGTGTGTACGCAACAAGGCAGGAAATGCCTCGCAAACCCTTATGGGGACTGGCTCCCCGGTTTTGCCCCCGCTCGCAGGGAACGTGCCCGGGGTTGACGATGCGTCGCTCGCGCGTATGAGGGAAGGGGGCTTGCGGCATGGTAAAATGTTCTGTTATTCGCGCAACCGCAGCGTCCTGCAGTTCGCATTGCTGTGCTCACTAGGGACCTCCCACCATTCGCCCAATGGATCAATTCGCCAAAGAGACACTCCCGGTATCGCTCGAAGAAGAAATGCGCAGCTCGTATCTCGCTTACGCCATGAGCGTAATCGTGGGCCGCGCGCTTCCAGATGTGCGGGATGGTCTCAAGCCGGTGCATCGCCGTGCGCTTTACTCGATGCACGAGCTGAACAACGACTGGAATCGCCCTTACAAGAAGTCCGCCCGTATCGTCGGGGATGTGATCGGTAAGTATCACCCCCACGGCGACACCGCTGTATACGACACCATCGTGCGGATGGCGCAGAACTTCTCGCTGCGCTACATGCTGGTCGATGGCCAGGGCAACTTTGGCTCCGTCGATGGCGACAACGCCGCGGCGATGCGTTACACCGAAATCCGCCTGTCGAAGATTGCCCACGAACTGCTGGCCGACCTCGACAAGGAAACGGTCAATTTCGAGCCGAACTACGACGGTTCCGAAACTGAACCGTCCGTTCTGCCGGCCCGCATCCCCAACTTGCTGATCAACGGTTCGTCCGGGATCGCGGTGGGTATGGCGACGAACATTCCGCCGCATAACCTGAATGAAGTCGTCGATGGCTGCCTCCACTTGCTGCGCAATCCGGAAGCGACGGTCGACGAGCTGATCGAGCTGATCCCGGCGCCGGACTTCCCAACGGCAGGCATCATCTACGGCATTTCGGGTGTTCGCGAGGGCTATCGCACGGGCCGCGGCCGTGTGGTGATGCGCGCCAAGACGCACTTTGAAGATATCGACCGCGGCCAGCGCCAGGCGATCATCGTCGACGAGCTGCCGTATCAGGTTAACAAGCGCACGCTGCTCGAGCGCATCGCCGAGCTGGTCACCGAAAAGCGCATCGAAGGCATTTCCGACATTCGCGACGAGTCGGACAAGTCCGGCATGCGCGTGGTGATCGAACTCAAGCGCGGCGAGGTGCCGGAGGTTGTGCTCAACAATCTCTATAAGAATACGCAGCTGCAGGACACGTTCGGTATGAACATGGTCGCGCTTGTCGACGGCCAGCCACGCCTGCTGAACCTGCGCCAGATGCTTGAGTGCTTCCTGCTGCACCGCCGCGAGGTGGTGACGCGTCGCACGGTATTCGACCTGCGCAAGGCACGCGAGCGCGGCCACATCCTTGAAGGTCTGGCTGTTGCACTGGCCAACATCGACGAATTCATCGCCATCATCAAGGCTGCGCCGACCCCGCCGGTTGCCAAGGCTGAGCTGATGAACCGCAGTTGGGATTCGGGCCTCGTGCGCGACATGCTCGTTCGCGCCGAGAGCGAAACCTCCGGCGGTGGCGCCGCGTATCGTCCGGAAGGTCTGCTGCCGGTGTTTGGTATGCAGGGCGACGGCTTGTACAGGCTGTCGGATACCCAAGCGCAGGAAATTCTGCAGATGCGCCTGCAACGCCTCACCGGGCTGGAGCAGGACAAGATCGTCCAGGAATACCGCGAAGTGATGGCGCAGATCGCCGATCTGTTGGACATCCTTGCGAAGCCGGAGCGCATTACCGCCATCATCGTCGAGGAACTCACCGCGATCCGCGCTGAGTTTGGCGATGAGCGTCGCTCGCAGATTGAGCACAATGCCACCGAGTTGGACACAGAAGACCTCATTACGCCGCAGGATCTGGTGGTGACGCTGTCCCACAGCGGCTACATGAAGAGTCAGCCGATTTCCGAATACCGGGCGCAAAAGCGTGGCGGCCGCGGCAAGCAAGCTGCGGCGACGAAGGAAGACGATTGGATCGACACGCTATTCGTCGCCAACACGCACGATTACATTCTCTGCTTCTCGAACCGCGGCCGTCTGTATTGGCTGAAGGTGTGGGAGGTGCCTCAGGGCAGCCGTAACTCGCGCGGTCGCCCGATCGTCAATATGTTCCCGCTGTCGCCGGGCGAGAAGATCAACGTGATCCTGCCGGTGAAGCAGTTCGACGAGCAGCACTTCGTGTTCATGGCGACCTCCAAGGGGACGGTCAAGAAGACGGCGCTGACGGAATTCTCGAACCCACGCAAGGCCGGCATCATCGCGGTCGATCTGGACGAGGGCGACTTCCTGATCGGCGCGGACATTACCGACGGCCAGCACGACGTCATGTTGTTCTCCGACGCAGGCAAGGCGGTGCGCTTCGATGAAAACGACGTGCGCCCGATGGGTCGCCAGGCACGCGGCGTTCGCGGTATGAACCTGGAAGAGACGCAGCAAGTGATTGCCATGCTGGTGGCGCCCGCGGAAACCGAGGGCGAGGGCGCTCAGTCGGTCGCCGGTAGCGTGCTGACCGCCACCGAGAACGGCTACGGTAAGCGCACACCGATCTCGGAGTACACCCGGCACGGCCGCGGCACGAAGGGCATGATCGCCATCCAGACCTCCGAGCGTAACGGCAAGGTCGTGGCCGCCGCGCTGGTGGCGCCGGAAGACGAGATCATGCTGATCACGACGGGCGGGGTGCTGATCCGCACGCGCGTGGACGAGATCCGTGAAATGGGCCGCGCTACGCAGGGCGTCACGCTCATCTCGGTGGGCGAGGGCAATAAGCTGTCCGGGCTGCAACGGGTGATGGAATCCGACGCTGAAGGCGCGGAGAGTGTCGAGGGTGCTGATGCGACGGATGCCGCCCCGGATGCCGATGCACAGCCGGATGACAGCAGCGAGACATAATTAGAAACATCTTTTGCTTGCCGTTGGGCGCAGTTCTGTCATGATGCCGGACCTGTGCGCGGCAAGGGCCTGGAACTTTTGCATCACACGCCCGGCCTAAACGCAACGCTTATCTCAAGGGAGCAACAATGCACAAGAGTCTCAAACTCAAACATCTGATCGTGGTGGCTGGTTTCGCTCCGCTGTTTGCGTTCGCGCAGGCTGGCGACGCTGACAAGACGGCTGCCATCAAGGACCTGCTGACGACGATGAACGTCGACGCGGCCATCAAGGGTCAGGGTGAAGTGTTGGCCAGCGGCGCTAAGCAGGAAGCCCCGCTGGTGCTGGAGCAGGCACTGGTCGAGAACAAGACTCTGAACGACAAGCAGAAGCAAGCCGCTGTCGACAAGCTGAAGAAGAACGGCGCCGTGCAGCGCATGACCGACGGCGCTGGCAAGGACTTCGACACGGAAGCCTTCCGCAAGGACGCCCTGCAAGCCCACTATGACTCGCTGGGCAAGTACTACTCGACCCAGGAAATCAAGGATCTGACCACGTTCCTGAAAACGCCGAGCGGCCAGAAGTTCATGGCTAACCAAGGCAAGGCCATGCAGGAAGTGTGGGGCAACGTGATGCAGAAGTACGGTCCGCAAGTCGGCAAGAAGATGCGCGACATGGCTGACAAGGAAGTTGCCGCTGCTGCGAAGTAATTGACCGGCATAGGCAGACGATCGGGGCACAATCCCCCTCGGGCTGTCAGTTGGTAGATAATGGCTGTTTGGGTTTGCGCCCAGACAGCCATTTTTCTTTTGCCCTTCGTCCTATGAACCAAGCGGATCGAGCCCTCCAAGCCAGCCAGGCGCGTGTGTACAACTTTTCGGCAGGGCCGGCAGTGCTGCCGCTCGAGGTGCTGGAACAGGCGAAGGAGGAGATGGTGTCCTGGCACGGCAGCGGCATGAGCGTGATGGAAATGAGCCATCGCGGGCGGGAATTTGAAAGCATTCTGGCGGCAGCGTTCAGCGATCTGCGGCAGTTGCTGGCCGTGCCGGACAACTACGAAATTCTCTTCCTGCAAGGCGGCGCCATCGCCGAGAACGCCATCGTTCCGCTGAACCTGATGCGTCGGCTCTCGGCCGATGCTCCGAAGGCTGACTACGTCGTCACCGGTACGTGGTCGGTCAAGTCGCAGCAGGAGGCGCGCAAGTACGGCGAGGTGAACATCGCCGCCACCAGCGAGACCGAGCGCTTCCACAAGATCCCGGATGTGTCGAGCTGGAAGCTGTCCTCGGACGCGGCCTACGTGCACCTGTGCACGAACGAGACCATTGTCGGCGTTGAATATCAGGAGACGCCTGACGTCGGTCAGGCGCACGGGCGAGTGGTGGTGTCTGATGTGTCGAGCCACATCCTTTCGCGGCCGATCGACTGGAACGGCTACCAGGTCCTGTACGGCGGCGCGCAGAAAAACATCGGCCCTGCCGGCCTGACGATTGCCATCGTCCGCAAGGACCTTCTGGGTCATGCGCACCCTCTGTGCCCGTCGGCATTCAACTGGCGCCTCGTGGCCGAGAACGGCTCGATGTACAACACGCCGCCCACTTACGCCATCTACATCGCGGGGCTTGTGTTCCAGTGGATCAAGCGCCAAGGTGGCGTGGAAGCGCTGGAGACGCGCAACATCATCAAGTCGAAGATGCTGTACGACTTCATCGACGCCAGCAGCTTCTACCGCAATGAAATCCATCCAACGTGCCGGTCGCGCATGAACGTGCCGTTCTTCCTCAACGACGAGTCCCGCAGCGAGGCGTTCCTCGCGCAGGCGCGCGAGCGGGGGCTGGTGCAGCTCAAGGGCCACAAGTCCGTGGGCGGCATGCGGGCGAGCATCTACAACGCGATGCCGCTGGAGGGTGTTGAGGCGCTGGTCGACTTCATGCGCGAGTTTGAAAGAGTGTCCGCGTAAGGCTGACCCTCAATCACGGCAGAACATTGCGTGAAGCGCCCGCTTCGCGCGGCAATTTGCAATCCGTTGCCGAACCCGATTCCTACAATGACCAGTCAGTCAGACGATACGAAGCAAAACAAGGACGCCGCGTTGGCGGCCGAGCTTGCGCCGTTGCGCACGCAGATCGACGCCATCGACAACCAGCTGCTTTCGCTGCTTTCCGACCGCGCCAAGGTGGCGCAGGAAGTGGGCGAGGTGAAGAAGCGCTATTCGTCGCCGGCGTTCCGGCCGGACCGCGAGCTGCAGGTCATCCGCAAGATGCAGTCGGGCAATCAAGGGCCCCTGCACGACGAAAGCATCGCCGCCATCTGGCGTGAGGTGATGTCGGCGTGCCGTGGCCTGGAACAGGCGCTGCGCATCGGTTACCTCGGCCCGGCGGGCACGTTCTCGGAGCAGGCGGTGATCGCGCATTTCGGTCACGAAATCCAGCCAATGCCGTGCCCGAGCATCGACGAGGTGTTTCGTGCGGCCGAGTCCGGCACGGTCGATTGCGGCGTGGTGCCGGTCGAAAATTCGACGGAAGGCGTGGTGTCGCGCACGCTCGATCTGTTCTTGCAGACGTCGCTGAAGATCAGCGGCGAGATTGCGCTGCGGGTGCACCACAACCTGCTGCACAAGACGGGCGACATGTCGCAGGTGAAGGTGGTGCGTGCGCATGCGCAGGCGCTGGCGCAGTGCCAACGGTGGTTGAACACGAACTATCCGAACCTGCCGCGCGAGGCCGTGTCGAGCAACGCCGAGGCTGCGCGCATGGCGGGCGAGGACGAAACGGTTGCTGCGCTGGCAAGCGTGCAGGCGGCCAACCGCTACGGCCTGCACGTGGTGCGTGCCAATGTGGAAGACGACCCGCACAACCGCACGCGCTTTGTCGTGATCGGCAATTACGAGACGGAGCCGAGCGGGCGCGATCAGACGTCCTTGATTTTGTCGGTGCCCAACGAGGCCGGTGCGGTCTACAAGTTGCTGGCGCCGTTGGCTGAGAACGGCGTGTCGATGTGCCGTTTCGAGTCGCGCCCGGCGCGCAGCGGCGCGTGGGAGTACTACTTCTACGTCGACGTGGAAGGCCATCAGCGTGACCCGCAGGTAGCGCGCGCGCTGGAAAAGCTGCGTCACGACGCGGCGTATTTCAAAGTGTTGGGGTCCTATCCCTCAGCACATTGAGGGATTCAAGGCGCTCTGCACGGGCAGAGCGTCGATAACGGAGGAGCACCCCATGTCTTTGCAGTTCGGCCCCGAGTATGTCCGCGCCATCGCCCCTTATGTGGCCGGCAAGCCGATTTCCGAAGTGGCACGCGAATTCGGCCTGGATGCCGCGCGCATCGTCAAGCTGGCGTCCAACGAAAACCCGCTGGGCATGCCGCAGTCAGCCAAGAATGCGATGGCTGCGGCCATTGACGAACTGGCGCGCTATCCGGATGCCAACGGTTTCAGCCTGAAAGCCGCGCTGCATGCCAAGTTTGGCGTGCCGGAAACATGGATCACCCTCGGCAACGGCAGCAATGACATCCTCGAACTGGCCGCTCGCGCGCTGGTGTCGCCGGGGCAGGCTGTGATGTATGCGCAGCACTCGTTTGCCGTGTATGCGCTGGCCGCGCAGGAGGTGGGCGCGCGTGCGATCGAGGTGCCGGCCCGCGATTACGGCCACGATCTTGACGCGATGGCCGCTGCAATCACGCCGGACACCCGCCTGATCTACATCGCCAACCCAAACAACCCGACTGGCACGTTCCTGCCGGCCGATGCGATTGCGGCGTTCCTGGCGAAGGTGCCGCCGACGGTGGTCGTCGTGCTGGACGAGGCGTACAACGAATTCCTCAAGCCGGAGCAGCAGTACGACTCCACCGCGTGGGTGCGCCAATACCCGAACCTGCTGGTGTCGCGGACGTTCTCCAAGGCGTACGGGCTGGCTGGCTTGCGTGTGGGTTATGGCATTGCGCAACCGCAGTTGACCGATCTGCTCAACCGCATCCGTCAGCCGTTCAACGTCAACAGCTTGGCGCAGGCGGCCGCGGTGGCAGCGCTCAATGATGCGGAATTCCTGTGTCAATCGGCTGAACTGAACGCTGCCGGCTACGTGCAGTTGACGGACGCGTTCGATCGGCTGGGCCTTGAATACGTGCCGTCATCGGGCAATTTTGTCTTGGTGCGTGTGGGTGACGACAACGGCGCCGGTGCGCGCGTGAACGTTGCGTTGCTCAAGCAAGGTGTGATCGTGCGCCCGGTCGGCAACTACGGCTTGCCGCAATGGCTGCGCATCAGCATCGGCTTGCCGGAAGAGAACGCCACGTTCATCGGCGCACTGGAGTCGGCGCTGGCGCGGGAAAAAGCCGCCGCGTAACTTCAGCCGCAACCGCCACAGCGCCCCGCATCAGGCATCGGGCGCCGCGTACATCGGGCTACAATGCCGCTTTGCTTTTTTCTGGCAGGACGGTGTTGTGGCCTCTTCATTTTCCAGTTCCCGGTTGGTGATTGTTGGCGTCGGCCTGATTGGCGGTTCGCTGGCGCTGGGCTTGCGTCGTGCGGGGGTAGTCGAGCATGTTGTGGGCGTCGGGCGATCGGCTGCGTCGCTTGAGACGGCGATCCGTCTGGGCGTGATCGACGAAGCCTTGCCGATGGAAGAGGCCGTGCGCGGCGCCGACATGGTCGTGCTATGCGCGCCTGTCGCGCAGACGTTGCCGTTGCTGCTCGCCATGCAGCCGCATCTGGGGCCGGACACCATCGTTACGGATGCCGGCAGCACCAAGTCCGACGTCATCATGGCGGCCAAGACGGCGCTGGGCGATCAGGTCAGCCAGTTCGTGCCAGCGCATCCGATTGCCGGCCGTGAGTTGAATGGCGTGGAGGCGGCGCTGGCTGACCTCTATGTCGGCAAGAAGACCGTGCTGTGCCCACTGCAGGAAAACCGGCGCAGCGATGTCGCACGTGTGCAGGCCATGTGGGAAGCGGCGGGCGCGCATTGCCGCATCATGTCGGCCGTGCAGCACGACGCCGTGTTCGCCGCCGTGAGCCACCTGCCACACGTGCTGTCGTACGCGCTGGTCGCCCAGATCATCAATGCCGAAGACGGTGCGCTCAAACTCGATTTCGCCGGTGGTGGCTTCCGCGATTTCACGCGCATCGCGGCATCGTCGCCCGAAATGTGGCGTGACATCTGCCTGTCGAATCGCGAGGCGCTGCTGCGCGAGCTCACCACCTACGAAGCCGTGATCGGCCGCCTGAAGACAATGATTGCCGAGCGCGATGGCGATGCACTCGAGCGCGTGTTCCGCCGTGCCAGCGAAGCGCGTCTGGCGTGGCCGCAACGCGTGGCGCCAGGAAATGCCGCCGGCGCACAATCCGAATAACGTTTTGTTTTGAACTGAGTGGATTCATGGAACATCTCGACGTTGGCCCGCTGAAGACGGCGCGCGGCACCATCAAGCTGCCGGGCTCGAAGAGCATCTCCAACCGCGTGCTGCTGCTGGCTGCACTCGCGCAGGGCGAGACGGTGGTGCGCGACCTACTTGACTCCGACGACACGCGCGTCATGCTCGACGCGCTTGGCAAGCTGGGCGTCTCGGTCGAAGGCCAGGGCGAGAACGCATACCGCGTCACCGGCACCGGCGGCCGCTTCCCGAACACGTCGGCCGATCTGTTCATGGGCAACGCCGGCACAGCCATCCGTCCGCTGACAGCCGCGCTGGCGCTGCAAGGTGGCGAGTACACGCTGCACGGCGTGCCGCGCATGCACGAGCGTCCGATCGGCGATCTGGTCGACGGCCTGCGCCAGGTCGGTGCGCGCATCGACTACACGGGCAATGAGGGTTATCCGCCGCTGGCGATCCACGCCGCGCCGGTCAAGATCGACGCACCGATCCGCGTGCGCGGCGATGTGTCGAGTCAGTTCCTGACGGCATTGCTGATGGCGCTGCCGCTCGTCGAGTCTGCCGGCAACGTCACCATCGAAGTGGTTGGCGAGTTGATTTCCAAGCCTTACATCGAAATCACGCTGAACCTGATGGCGCGCTTCGGCGTGCAGGTCGCGCGAGATGGCTGGTCGTCGTTCACCGTGCCGACCGGCGTGGCTTACACGGCGCCGGGAGAGATCTTTGTGGAGGGCGATGCTTCCTCCGCGTCGTACTTCCTGGCCGCTGGTGCGCTCGGCGGCGGGCCGGTGCGTGTGGAGGGCGTCGGCATGTCCAGCATCCAGGGTGATGTCCGCTTTGCCGACGCGCTGAATCGCATGGGCGCCAACGTGATGGCCGGCGGCAACTGGATCGAAGTGCGCGGCGCCGAACGCGACGACGGCAAGCTGCACGCTGTCGAGTTGGATTGCAACCACATTCCAGATGCGGCCATGACGCTGGCGGTGGCTGCGTTGTTTGCTGACGGCACGACTACCTTGACGAACATCGCAAGCTGGCGCGTCAAGGAAACCGACCGCCTGAGCGCCATGGCCACCGAACTGCGCAAGCTTGGCGCCGAGGTTGAAGAGGGCGCGGACTACATTCGCGTGACGCCTCCGTCGCAATGGACGCCGCCGGCCGGTGGCATCGACACCTACGATGACCATCGCATGGCGATGGCTTTCTCGCTGGCAGCGTTCGGCCCGGTGCCGGTCCGTATCAACGACCCGCGCTGCGTCGCCAAGACGTTCCCGGAATATTTCACGGCGTTCGGCGGCATCACCGCCTGAACCGCAATTAACTGCACGCACTTCATCATGTCCGACACCGCTGCTTCCATGCCGTACCCGGTCATCACCATCGACGGTCCGACCGCATCTGGCAAGGGCACGGTCGCTCACCAGATCGCTGATCTGCTCGGTTTTCACTTGCTTGATAGCGGGTCGCTGTACCGGTTGGTGGCGCTTGCCAGCATGCGCGAGAACATCGACGACCACGACGTTGAAAGTCTCGTGCGTATTGCCCGCGAACTGGATGTGCGCTTTAAGGCGGATCGCATCTGGCTCAAGGGCGAGGATGTGAGCTTGGCCCTGCGCCATGAGTCCGTTGGCAATCAAGCTTCGGCCATCGCCGTGCATGGCGCGGTGCGGGAGGCGTTGCATGCACGCCAGCGCGCGTTCCTGGAGGCGCCCGGCCTCGTGGCCGATGGCCGCGACATGGGCACGGTGGTTTTCCCCGAAGCAGTGCTCAAGGTGTTTCTGACGGCAAGCGTGCAGGCACGCGCCGAGCGGCGCTATAAACAATTGATTGCAAAGGGTTTTTCTGCTACAGTGGAAAGTCTTTCGCAGGACTTGGAGGCGCGTGATTTGCGGGATCGCACCCGCAGTGTCGCGCCGTTGCGTCCGGCGCAAGATGCGCGACAACTGGATTCGTCCGACATGACTGTCGATGAAGTCGTCGCGCAAGTACTGGACTGGTACCGTCAGGTGCAGGGCGCCAACAAGGCAAACTGACCCGGCTGAACCGGTTCGATCGGTGCCGGTGGCATATCGCTGCCGGCGGTTGTTCAACTCGTAACCCCGCATGCGTGTCTTCGCCCATTCTGTGCGAAAGCAATGCGAGGCATGTTCTGCGGATGCCTATTTTTTATGTCCCAAACTAACGAATCTTTTGCCGCCCTGTTCGAAGAGTCGATCGCCAAGTCCAATATGAAGGCTGGCGAAGTGATCTCTGCGGAAGTTGTGCGTATTGACCACAACTTCGTCGTTGTGAACGCGGGCCTGAAGTCTGAAGCTTTTGTTCCGGTCGAAGAGTTCCTGAACGATCAGGGCGAGCTGGAAGTGCAAGTCGGCGACTACGTTTCGGTCGCAATCGACGCGCTGGAAAACGGCTACGGCGACACCATCCTGTCGCGCGACAAGGCCAAGCGTCTGGCTTCGTGGCTGAACCTTGAGAAGGCACTGGAATCCGGCGAGATCATCTCCGGTACCGTGACCGGCAAGGTCAAGGGCGGCCTGACCGTCATGGTCAACGGTATTCGTGCATTCCTGCCGGGTTCGCTCGTCGACGTGCGTCCGATCAAGGACACCACGCCGTACGAAGGCAAGACCCTCGAATTCAAGGTCATCAAGCTGGACCGCAAGCGCAACAACGTTGTGCTGTCGCGCCGTGCCGTGGTTGAAGCCACGCTGGGCGAAGAGCGTCAGAAGCTGATGGAAACGCTCAAGGAAGGTGCGATCGTCAACGGTATCGTCAAGAACATCACCGACTACGGCGCGTTCGTGGATCTGGGTGGCATCGACGGTCTGCTGCACATCACCGACCTGGCATGGCGTCGTGTCCGTCACCCGAGCGAAGTGCTGTCGGTTGGCCAGGAAATCACCGCCAAGATCCTCAAGTTCGACCAAGAGAAGAACCGCGTCTCGCTGGGCGTCAAGCAGTTGGGCGAAGATCCGTGGGTCGGCATCTCGCGCCGCTACCCGCAAGGCACCCGCCTGTTCGGCAAGGTCACCAACCTGACCGACTACGGCGCGTTTGTCGAGATCGAAGCCGGTATCGAAGGCCTGGTCCACGTGTCGGAAATGGACTGGACGAACAAGAACGTGGCCCCGTCGAAGGTTGTCCAGCTGGGCGACGAAGTGGAAGTCATGGTTCTGGATATCGACGAAGACAAACGTCGTATCAGCCTGGGCATGAAGCAGTGCAAGGCCAACCCGTGGGACGATTTCGCACGCAACCAGAAGAAGGGCGACAAGCTGGCTGGCCAGATCAAGTCGATCACCGACTTCGGCGTGTTCATCGGTCTGCCGGGCGGCATCGACGGCCTGGTGCACCTGTCGGACCTGTCGTGGCAAGAGACTGGCGAAGAAGCCGTTCGCAAGTACAAGAAGGGCGACGAAGTGGAAGCCGTTGTGCTGGCCATCGATGTCGACAAGGAACGCATCTCGCTGGGTATCAAGCAACTGTCGGGCGATCCGTTCAACAACTTCATCTCGACCAACGACAAGGGTTCGATCGTGCAGGTCACGATCAAGGCCGTTGATCCGAAGGGTGCCGTGGTGCAGCTGGCTGACGACGTGGAAGGCTACCTGCGCGCCTCGGAAATCTCGAGCGACCGTGTGGAAGATGCCCGCAACGTGCTGAAGGAAGGCGAAACGATGACCGCGATGATCGTCAACATCGATCGTAAGTCGCGCAACATCAACGTCTCCATCAAGGCGAAGGACAGCGCCGACCAACAGGAAGCGATGCAGAAGTTCTCGGCGGATACCGGCGCAGCTGGTACCACGAACCTCGGCGCGCTGCTGAAGGCCAAGCTGAACGAGACCAACCAGTAAGCATCCACCGGGTCGACCCTAAAGAACGACGAGGACGCGCGCACGATGCCCATGACCAAGTCCGAACTCGTGGAAAAGCTGGCCGCTCGCTTTCCGCAGCTGCTGCTGCGGGATGCGGATATCGCGGTTAAGACGATCCTGGATGCGATGTCCGACGCCTTGGCGGACGGCCACCGCATCGAGATCCGCGGATTTGGCAGTTTTGGTCTGAATCGTCGTCCGCCGCGTGTCGGTCGCAATCCCAAGTCTGGCGAGAAGGTGCTGGTACCCGAAAAGCGGGTACCGCATTTCAAGGCCGGCAAGGAGTTGCGCGAACGGGTTGACCGCAGCCTTGAGCGACAAGGCGAGCCTTCTTCGGAGGGCGAGTCTGCCGTGTCGCTCGCGGCTGTAAAGGCTGCGCGACAGGTTGACAGCTCCCGCCAGGCTGCCGGTTTTCCGGTAGACACGGCGGTGCCGCTGGCCATGTCGCGCTGAGGCCAGGTAGCACTTGGTAGTTTCAGGAACGCCCCGCTTGCCGGGGCGTTTTTTGTTTAGGCAATGCTTGTCTGCCGCCAAGCCTGGCGTGGCTGGCCGCCATGTGAATCCGCTACAATGCGGCACAACTCGGCAATCGTGCCGCATCCGGCTGCTGCACCGCCGCTCGTTTCCGAATCCGCATGAAATTTCTCGTCTGGGTCATCCGCATCTTGTTGTTTGTGCTGCTCTTCGTGCTGGCACTGCACAACACGGCGGAAGTCTCGCTCGTGCTGCCGTTTGGCGTGGTCTGGCACGCACCGTTGATCTTGATTGCCTTGGCGTTCTTTGTTGCCGGCATCTTGCTGGCCATGTTGGCGATGGCGCCGCGCGTGATGCGGCATCGCTTTACGGCAAGCCGCCTGCGTCGCCAGATCGGTCGCATGAAGAAGGCCGAAGAGGTGACCGAGGTGCCGACGCCCGTGGTTGCCGACTCTCCGTATCACGTTCCCGGCCCCAAGGTCTGACGCATGGATTTTGATCTCTGGTGGCTGTTGGCCATCCCGCTGGTGTTTGGCTTGGGCTGGGCGGCTGCCCGACTCGATGCCCGCCAGTTGCGCACCGAACAATCGTCGCTGCCGCGCTCGTATTTCAAGGGCCTGAATTTCCTGCTCAACGAGCAGCCGGACAAGGCCATCGACGCTTTCATTGAAGTTGCGCGGCTGGACCCGGAGACTACCGAGTTGCACTTTGCGCTCGGCAGCCTGTTTCGTCGGCGCGGCGAAACCGAACGCGCCATTCGCGTTCACCAAAATCTCGTCAATCGCCCCGATCTGCCCCCCAATGAGCGCGATCACGCGTTGTTTGAACTGGGGCAGGATTTCCTGCGCGCGGGCTTGCTGGATCGCGCCGAGGAATCCCTGCGCATGCTGATGGAAGGCACATTTGCCGAGCCAGCCAAGCGCGTGCTGCTGGAGTTGTACGAAGTCGAGAAAGAGTGGCGCAAAGCCATTGAAGCTGCGCGTGAATTGCAGAAGCTGCAAGGCAAGGATTACGCCGTGCAAATCGCGCAGTTCTGCTGCGAGGTCGCGCAGGAAGCGCTGCAGCGCAAGGACGTGCCGACCGCCATCGAATGGTTGGAACGTGCCCTTCAGGAGAATCCCAAGAATGTGCGAGCCACCATTCAGTTGGGCGATGTGTCGCAAGGGCAGGGCGATGTTGAAGGCGCCATCAAGCGTTGGCGTAGCATCGAACAGCAAAACACTGCGTTCTTGCCCTTGGTGGCCGAACGGCTGATGAAGGCGTACACGCAGCTTGGTCGTGCCGCAGAGGGGCTCGCCTGGTTGCGCTCCAAGATGGACGCACGGCTGGGCCCCGAACTGCTCGATACAGTCTACAAATACGAACTGGACGTGCACGGTATCGACGATGCCGTGGCGCTGATGCGCGACCAGATCCGCCGTCAGCCCTCGTTGGTGGCGCTGACGCGGCTGGTGGAAGCCGAGGCGACGCGCGCGTCCGAGGCGGTCGGCCATGAAGCACCTGCGACGGCCGACGTAGCCGAGAGTGCGTTGGCGGATCCGGTTGAGGCGGGCAGCAATGCTGACATCCAGCGCGCGCAGGATCTCGGCGCGATTCGCGATCTGCTGCAAAGCCGTACGCGCAACCTGGCGCGCTATACCTGCCAGGAGTGCGGATTCCGTGCGCGCCTGTTCTATTGGCAGTGCCCGGGCTGCAACCGCTGGGAAACGTATGCTCCGCGTCGTACCGAGACGCTCGGCGGCAGTGGCGGCGCCAGCATGTAATTCAGTCCGGCGCGGCAGGTGTGTGCAACGGCCGCGCTGGCGCTTTTTCAATCTTTAAGTGTTCGTATGAAAATCACCATCATCGGTAGCGGTTATGTCGGACTAGTCACCGGCGCATGTCTGGCGGAGCTGGGCAACGATGTGTTCTGTCTCGACGTCGACCAGAAGAAGATCGACCTGCTCAACGCCGGCGGCGTGCCCATCTACGAACCGGGACTGAAGGAGTTGATCGAGCGTAACCGCGCGGCCGGCCGCATCCAGTTTTCGACCGACGTGGCTGCCAGCGTGGCGCACGGCGACGTGCAGTTCATCGCTGTGGGCACGCCGCCCGATGAAGACGGCTCGGCCGACCTGAAGTACGTGTTGGCGGCCGCCCGCAACATCGCCCAGCACATGACGGGCTTCAAGGTGATTGTCGACAAATCGACGGTGCCGGTGGGAACGGGCGACAAGGTGCGCGCTGCAGTGGGTGAAGTGCTTGCTACGCGCGGCAAGTCTGACATCGGCTTCTCGGTCGTGTCGAACCCCGAATTCCTGAAAGAAGGCGCCGCGGTGGACGACTTCATGCGCCCGGACCGCATCGTGCTTGGCACGTATGGCGATAACAATGGCCTGCGTGCCAAGGCCATCATGCGTACGCTTTACGCGCCGTTCAATCGCAACCATGAGCGCACGTTCTACATGGACGTGCGCTCCGCCGAATTCACCAAGTACGCCGCCAATTCGATGCTGGCCACGCGCATCTCGTTCATGAACGAGATGGCCAATCTGGCCGACAAGGTGGGCGCGGACATTGAACTCGTTCGCCTGGGCATCGGTTCCGACCCGCGTATCGGCTACAGCTTCCTCTACGCCGGCACCGGCTACGGCGGCTCGTGTTTCCCGAAGGATGTGCAGGCGCTGGTGCGCACGGCGCAGGAGTACGGTCAGACGCTGCACGTGCTGGAAGCCGTTGAGGCCGTCAACGACAAGCAGAAGGAAGTGCTGGTCGGCAAGATCGAAGACCGCATGGGTGCCGACCTGACCGGCCGCACGTTCGCCATCTGGGGTCTGGCGTTCAAGCCGAACACCGACGACATGCGCGAAGCACCGAGCCGCAACCTGATTGCTGCGCTGCTGGCGCGTGGCGCGCGCGTGCAGGTGTATGACCCGGTTGCGATGGAAGAGGCCCGCCATGCGCTGGGGCTTGATCTTTCTTCGGAACAACTGGAACGCGTGGCGTTCTGCGCCGGTCAGATGGACGCGCTTAAGGATGCCGACGCACTGGTCATCGTGACCGAGTGGAAGGCGTTCCGCAGCCCGGACTTCAACGCCGTGAAGGCCCTGTTGAAGACGCCGATGGTGTTCGACGGCCGCAATCTGTTCGAGCCGCAAGCCATGCGCGATGCGGGCTTTGAATATCAGGCCATCGGGCGCTCCACCCAATCGTAATCACCGACCCACCGGCCGCTGCCGACGCCCAGACTCATGACCACGCTCGCTTCCGAACAGATCCACGCCGCCCGTATCCTCGTGGTCGGCGACATGATGCTCGACCGCTACTGGTTTGGAGACGTCGATCGGATTTCGCCCGAAGCGCCGGTACCGGTCGTGCAGATCAAGCGCCAGGACGAACGTCTCGGCGGTGCCGCCAACGTGGCGCGCAACGTGGCGGCGCTCGGCGCGCAGGCAGCCATGCTCGGTGTGGTCGGCGACGACGAGCCGGGCCGCAGCATCGAAACGCTGCTCGGCGAAAGCCACGTCACCGGTCACCTGCATCGTGATCCGGCAGTCAACACGACGATCAAACTGCGCGTGCTGGCTCGTCAGCAGCAATTGATTCGCGTCGATTTCGAGAACGCGCCCACGCACGAAGTGCTGATGTCGGTGCTCGATCGTTTCGCCACGCTGGTGCCGCAGCACGACGTGGTGGTGCTGTCGGACTACGGCAAGGGCGGTCTCACGCATGTCGGCAAGATGATTGAGGCGTCGCGCCAGGCAGGCCGCCGCGTGCTGGTCGACCCGAAGGGCGACGACTACTCGCGCTACAGGGGCGCCACCATGATCACGCCCAATCGCGCTGAAATGCGCCAGGTGGTGGGCTCGTGGAAGTCGGAGCAGGACCTGACCATCCGGGCACAGAATCTGCGCCGGGAGCTGCAGCTCGAAGCGTTGCTGCTCACACGCTCCGAAGAAGGCATGACGCTCTACACCGAGCACGAGGTGCTGCACGTGTCAGCGCAGGCGCGAGAGGTGTTCGACGTCTCGGGCGCGGGCGATACGGTGATCGCTACGCTTGCCACGCTGCTGGGCGCAGGCGCCAACATCAAGGAAGCCGTGCAGTACGCGAACCGCGCAGGCGGCATCGTGGTCGGCAAGCTGGGCACGGCTGTCGTCACCCACGCAGAACTCTTCAACTGATCACCTGATCAACGGATCATGACCATCATCGTCACCGGCGCGGCCGGCTTTATCGGCGCCAACATCGTCAAGGGCCTGAACGAGCGCGGCGAGACCGACATCATCGCCGTCGACAACCTCACGCGGGCCGACAAGTTCAAGAACATCGTCGACTGCCAGATCAGCGACTACCTGGACAAGACCGATTTTGTCGAACGCTTTGCGCGCGGCGAGTTCGGCAAGGTCCGCGCCATCTTCCATGAAGGCGCCTGCTCCGACACCATGGAGACCGATGGCCGCTACATGATGGACAACAATTACCGTTACTCGCTGGCGGTGATGCGCGCGTGTCTGGACCAAGGCGTGCAGTTCCTCTATGCCTCGTCGGCAGCCACGTACGGCGCGTCGGAAACGTTCCGCGAAGAGCCCGAGTTCGAGCGGCCGCTCAACGTGTACGGTTACTCCAAGCTGCTGTTCGACCAGATCGTGCGCCGTGTCATGCCGACCGCGCTGTCGCAGATCGTCGGCTTCCGCTACTTCAACGTCTACGGCCCGCGCGAGCAGCACAAGGGCCGCATGGCGTCGGTGGCGTTCCACAACTTCAACCAGTTCCGCTCGGAAGGTACCGTCAAGCTGTTCGGCGAGTACAACGGCTACCCGCAAGGCGGCCAGATGCGCGATTTCGTGTCGGTGGAAGATGTGGTCAAGGTCAACCTCTTCTTCTTCGACAATCCGGACAAGTCGGGCATCTTCAATCTCGGCACGGGCCGCGCGCAGCCGTTCAACGACATCGCCACGACGGTGGTGAACACGTTGCGCGGAGCCGAAGGCAAGCCGGCGCTTTCTACCGAGGAACTGGCTCAGGAAGGCCTGATCGAGTACGTGAAATTTCCCGATGCGTTGCGTGGCAAGTACCAGTGCTTCACCCAGGCTGATCAATCGCGCCTGCGTGCGGCGGGCTACACGGCGCCGTTCCTCACGGTGCAGGAAGGTGTGGAGCGCTACTGCCAGTGGCTGTTGAAGCAACCGGTCTGATCGCCCAGCGCTCCAACAATCAGACAGCGTGTGAATTTTTGTCCGTTCGCTGCGGCGTTGCCAGATCGCTCTTTAAGATGTGTCGAAACCGCCACCTCATGTGGCGGTTTTTTCATCCCAACACCAAGGAGAAGCACATGTTGAAGAAGCTGTTGGCTGCTGCGTTGATGTCGCTGTCGATGCTGTCGGTCTCTTGGGCCGCCGTCGACGTGAATACCGCAGATCACGCTGCGCTAGAGACGCTATCCGGCATCGGCCCCAAGCGTTCCAAGTCGATCATTGAGGAGCGCACCAAGAACGGTCCGTACAAGGACGCCGCCGACTTCAAGGCTCGCGTCTCCGGCATTGGCGGCAAGACGCTCGCCAAGCTGGAAAACGAGGGGCTGACGTTCGGAGCAGCAGCGCCTGCACCGGCACCGGCCGCCGCCAAGAAGGACGGTAAGGACGCGAAGAAGAAGTAAGCGCGCCGGTCATGCTGCCGACAACGCCTCGCTCTGAGCGAGGCGTTTTGCCATGTGCGAGGGAGGGCTTTGGGCTGCATTACAATGGTCAGATTCCCGTCCCCCACGCATCATGGCCTATCTCACGATCGAAGACACCATCGGCAACACGCCGCTGGTTCAGCTCCAGCGCATTCCCGGCGAAGGCAACGCGCGCCGCGGCAATGTCATCCTCGGCAAACTCGAGGGCAACAACCCGGCCGGTTCGGTCAAGGATCGCCCTGCGCTGTCCATGATCAAGCACGCCGAAGCGCGCGGCCGCATCAAGCCGGGCGACACGCTGATCGAATCCACGTCGGGCAACACCGGCATTGCCCTGGCCATGGCGGCTGCCGTGCGCGGTTACAAGATGGTGCTGATCATGCCGGAAGACCTGTCGGTGGAGCGCCGCCAGAGCATGGCCGCTTACGGCGCTGAGATCATCCTCACCCCCGTCAAGGGCGGCATGGAATACGCGCGCGACCTGGCCGACGCGATGGAAAAGGAAGGAAAGGGCGTCATCCTCGATCAGTTTGCCAACCCGGACAACCCGCTTGCGCATTACGAGACCACCGGCCCCGAACTGTGGCGCGACACCGAAGGCCGCATCACGCATTTCGTTTCGGCGATGGGCACGACGGGCACGATTACCGGTGTCTCGCGCTTTCTGAAAGAGAAGAACGCTGACATCCAGATCGTTGGCGCACAGCCGGAAGAAGGCTCGCGCATTCCGGGTATCCGGAAGTGGCCCGAAGCATACATGCCGAAGATCTACGATCCGAAGTACATCGACCGCACCGAGGCGGTCAGCCAGTCCGACGCCGAGCACATGGCACGTCGAATGGCGCGTGAAGAGGGCATCTTCTGCGGGATCTCTGCCGCCGGTGCGTTGTGCGTGGCGCTGCGTGTGGCCGAGGAGGTCGAGAACGCGACGATCGCTTTCGTGGTGTGCGACCGGGGCGATCGTTACCTGTCGACGGGGGTCTTCCCCGCCTGACGGCTCGCCGCATCGCCATGAAAAAAGCGCAGCTTCGGCTGCGCTTTTTGTTTGTGTGGACGGCGGGTCAACCCTGCATCGCCTGCCGCACGGCCTGGCCCAACTCGTACACCGCGGCGGCATAGAAGAAGCTGCGGTTATAGCGTGTGAGCACGTAGAAGTTGCGCAGCCCCACGCGGTATTCCGTCGGTTGGCCGGGCGTGGGCAGATCGATCATCAGCACTTCGGTTTCTTGCTCGCGCGCGGTATCCACACCCGGAGCCAATGCCAGACCAGCGCGTGTGAGCCTGGACAACGTCATGCCGGGATACGGCTGGCCATCTGCGGCGGCGGCCGCAATGCCCTGGCTGTCGGCATCGCCGGCAATGTTCCACATCACCGGGCGGTTTGGCTCCCAGCCGTGCATCTGCAGGAAGCGGGCAACGCTGCCGATGGCATCCACCGCGCTGTTGCGCAGGTCGATGTGGCCGTCGTGGTCGTAATCGATGGCGTATTCGCGGATGCTGGTCGGCATGAATTGCGGAATACCGACTGCGCCCGCGTACGAGCCCAGGACCGAGAACGTCTCCGTGCCCGTGTCACGGCACCAGAGCAGGAAGTCCTTGAGCTGGTTGCGGAACATCGTGCTGCGGTCTTCGCGGTTGGGCGTGTCGGGGTAGTCGAAGGCCAGCGTGGACAGCGCGTCCATTACGCGGAAGTTGCCCATGTCGCGGCCGTAGATGGTCTCCACGCCCAGGATGCCCACGATCACATCGGCCGGCACGCCGAATTCGTTCTCGGCGCGGCGCAGTGTGTCGCCGTATTGCTGCCAGAACCGCACGCCTGCGCCGATGCGGATCGGTTCGATGAAGCGGGCGCGATAGGCCGTCCAGCTGCGACGCGCGGGCGTGGCCGGCGGCAGGATCAGGCGCGCCACCGTGGCGGAATAGGCCGTGCCCGCAAACAGCGTTTCGAGCGATGTCCGGTCAAAGTTGTACTGCGCGACCAGCATGCCGATGAAGGCCTGCGTTTGCGGGTTGTTGCGATAACGATCGGGGTCGATCTCTTCTTCATGCACCGCGACGCGGCGCTTGGGCGATTTGGCGGTCTTCTTGGCAGCCAGCGAGAGCGCCGGGAAAGAGAGCGCGGAGAGCGCTGCGCCAGCCACCAGGGCGCGCAATACGGGACGTCGGGAAGAAGGCGATTGGCTCATGGGGAGGCTTCATACGGGATCGGGGCATTGTAGCGGATGCGTCTGTTGGATCGTCCAGGGCGCGCGGCGTTGTCGCACAGCCGTGCTAACGTAGCGGCTGGAGACACTGAAGCACACCGGATCACAACAACATGGCGACCGGCCTCTATACGCATCCCGAATTCCTCCGGCACGAGATGGGACCGCACCATCCCGAATGTCCGGATCGCCTGCGCGCGATCGAAGACCAGCTCATCGCCAGCCGCATCGACGACCTGCTCGTTCCCTGCGAGGCGCCGCCCGCCACCGAGGCGCAGCTGTGCCGCGTCCATCGCGCCGAATACGTGCGCGAACTGGTGGCCAGTGTGCCGATCGCCGGCTATATGCCGATTGATCCCGACACCTCGATGAACCCGCACACCTATATGGCTGCGGTGCTGGCCGCAGGTGCCGCGGTGGACGCCACCGACAAGGTCATCGCCGGCGAGCTGGAGAACGCCTTCTGCAGCGTGCGCCCACCGGGCCATCATGCGGAGCCGGGCCGTGCGATGGGCTTCTGCTTCTTCAACAACGTGGCCGTGGCCGCACGTCATGCGCTTGATCATCACGGCCTGCAGCGCGTGGCGATCGTCGACTTTGATGTGCACCATGGCAACGGCACCGAAGCGGCCTTCCGCGATGAGCCCCGCGTGCTGATGTGCAGCATCTTCCAGCACCCGTTCTATCCGTATTCCGGCACCGAGGCGGTGGCGGCCAACATGGTGAACATCCCGTTACCGGCGTACACCAATGGCCTGACCGTGCGGGAGGTGGTGGAAACCATCTGGCTGCCACGCCTGGAGGCGTTCCAGCCCGAGATGCTGTTCATCTCTGCGGGCTTCGATGCGCACCGCGAAGATGATCTGGGCCAGATGGGCTTGGTCGAGGCAGACTACACCTGGATCACGCAGCAGCTCATGCAAGTGGCGCGCACGCACGCCAAGGGCCGCATCGTCAGTTGTCTTGAGGGCGGCTACAACCTCAGTGCGCTTGGCCGCAGCGTGGTGGCGCACGTCAAGGCGCTTGCCGAGCTTTAGGCTATCAACGATGACTATTCATTGATGTCATTCGAAAAAGTAATAAAGACATCGTTAAAGAATCGTTCCTCGCATGTGGGGCCTGCCTTACACTAGCGCCTCATTCAAACAAAAAAGAGACGGCAACGGCCTAAATGGGCGGTTGCCGTTTTTGTCTGTACGCATGATCGAACTCAAGGGGATATCGCAGCACTTCCGGGGGGCGGGCGACCATGACGTCCACGCGCTGCGCGACGTCGACCTGACCATCAACCGCGGCGAGATTTTCGGCATCATCGGCCGCAGCGGCGCGGGCAAAAGCACGCTGGTCCGCGTCATCAATCTGCTGAACCGGCCCACCTCCGGCACCGTCACCGTGGCGGGGCAGGAGCTCACCGCACTGAATGCCGATGGGCTGCGCCAGGCGCGCCGCAAGATCGGCATGATCTTCCAGCACTTCAATTTGCTGTCGTCGCGCACCGTGTACGACAACGTGGCGCTGCCGCTGGAGCTGGCCGGCACATCGCGCGAACGCATCCGCGAGATCGTGTTGCCGCTGCTGGAACTGGTGGGTCTGTCCGCGCACAAGGATCGTTACCCCGCGCAGATTTCCGGTGGCCAGAAGCAGCGCGTTGGCATTGCCCGCGCGCTGGCGAGCCAGCCCGATGTGCTGCTCTCCGATGAGGCAACTTCCGCGCTGGACCCGGAGACGACGCGCTCGATTCTCGACCTGCTGCGCAAGATCAACCGCGAACTCGGTCTGACTATCGTGCTGATCACACACCAGATGGAAGTCATCAAGCAGGTGTGCGACCGCGTGGCGGTGCTTGACGCCGGCCGCGTTGTGGAACTGGGCCGCGTGATCGACGTGTTTCTGAAGCCCGAGCATGACGTGACGCGCGCGCTCATCGGTGAGGTGATCTCGCAGGAGTTGCCGCCGTCCGTTCTGGCGCGCGTGGAAAGTCGCCTCACCGCGCGTGAGCAGGGTGGCCGTGACCACCTGTTCCGTTTGGCCTTTACCGGTGCAGGCGTGGACCAGCCGGTGCTGGCGCAGGCGATCCGCAACTATGGGCTCGACTTCAACATTCTCCATGGCCACATCGACGAGATTCAGGGCCAGGCGTTCGGCTCGCTGGCTATCCTGGCGTCGGGCGAAACCGCTGACATCAACAACGCGATGAACTTCCTGCGCGAGCAAGGCGTGGTGGTCGAGGAGATCAATCATGTGGTCTGACCTGACCGATCTGTTCCTGCCGGCTTTCTGGGAAACGCTGGCCATGGTGGGCGTGTCAGGCGGCATTGGCGCGCTGTTTGGCGTGCCGCTGGGCGTGCTGCTGTATCTGACGACCACGGGTGGCGTGCTGTCGGCACCGGTGTTCAACCGCGTGGCCGGCCTCGTCGTCAATGCCGTGCGTTCGGTGCCGTTCATCATCCTGCTGGTCGCGGTAATTCCATTCACGCGCTTGCTGGCCGGCTCTTCCATTGGCACTGCCGCGGCCATCGTGCCGCTGACGATTGCTGCGATTCCCTTTGTTGCGCGCCTGGTCGAGACTGCGCTGCGCGAAGTGGACCGCGGCCTGATCGAAGCCGCGCAATCGATGGGGGCGACGACGGGCCAACTCGTCTACAAGGTGTTGCTGCCCGAGGCGATGCCCGGCATCCTCGCCGGCCTGACGATCACCTTTGTCAGCCTGGTCGGCTACTCGGCCATGGCCGGTACCATCGGCGGCGGCGGCCTGGGCGACTTGGGCATCCGCTACGGCTATCAGCGCTATGAATCGGACATCATGCTGGCGGTTGTCGTCATCCTGATCGTCTTCGTGCAGGCGGTGCAATCGACGGGCGATTGGCTCGTGCGCCGCCTGAGCCACCGTTAATTACTCAATCGACAGACAAAGCGAGGAAACACAATGAACCGCCGTCAACTGCTGCAATGGTCCGCGAGTCTTGGTGCCGCATTGGCACTGGTCGCAGGCAGCGCCCTGGCGCAGAGCAAGCCGATCAAGATCGGCGTGACCGCCGGCCCGCACGCCGAGATCATGGAAGAAGTGAAGAAGGTCGCCGAAAAGGACGGCCTGAAACTCCAGATCGTCGAGTTCAACGATTACATCCAGCCAAACGCTGCCCTGGCTGCCGGTGACCTGGACGCCAACAGCTATCAGCACCAGCCGTATCTGGATGACCAGATCGCCACGCGCGGCTACAAGTTCGTGAGCGTCGGTCAGACCATCACCTTCCCGATGGGCATCTACTCCAAGAAGATCAAGTCGCTGAAGGAACTGAAGGAAGGTGCGCGCTTCGGCCTGCCGAACGACCCCACCAACGGAGGCCGCGCGCTGCTGCTGCTGCAATCGCAAGGCGTGATCAAGCTCAAGCCGAACGCCGGTTTCAAGGCCTCGCCGCGCGATGTGGCTGATAACCCGAAGAAACTGAAGTTCGTCGAGCTGGACGCCGCGCAACTGCCGCGCTCGCTCGATGATCTGGATGCCGCCGCCATCAACGGCAATTACGCTGAAAAGGCCAACCTGGACCCGACCAAGGACGGCATCGCCATCGAAAGCCCGAAGGGTCCTTACGCCAACGTGATTGCCATCCGCGCCGCCGACAAGGATCAACCCTGGGTCGCCAAGCTCGTGAAGGCGTATCATTCCGACGCCGTGAAGTCCTTCGTCAAGGCGAAGTACAAAGATGCGGTGATTGTGGCTTGGTAACCACTTTTGTGATCCGTAGGTGATCCGGTAGAGGGTTCTACCAAACAGATTGCCGGACGTTTGACTGGCGTCCGGCAAATTTTCGCGGTTAAAATAGCACGACCGTTCGGAAAAATTACGCGAGCGACCGGCCCCCCTTATAATGGCCGGCGTTTTGCAAAATCGTCTTATCAATTAGTGGAGTGAGCGCATGAAAGTCCTGGTCGCAGTCAAGCGCGTGATCGATTACAACGTGAAGGTTCGCGTGAAGACGGACGGCAGCGGTGTCGATCTGGCCAACGTCAAGATGAGCATGAACCCGTTCGACGAGATCGCCGTGGAAGAGGCGGTTCGCCTGAAGGAAGCGGGCGTCGCTACCGAAGTGATTGCCGTGTCGTGCGGCGTGACGCAGTGCCAGGAAACTCTGCGCACCGCCATGGCCATCGGCGCCGATCGCGGCATCCTGGTCGAGACTGCGGAAGAGCTGCAGCCGCTGGCTGTCGCCAAGCTGCTCAAGGCGCTGGTCGACAAGGAGCAGCCTCAGCTGATCATCCTCGGCAAGCAGGCGATTGACGACGACGCCAATCAGACCGGCCAAATGCTGGCTGCGCTGGCGGGGCTGCCGCAAGCGACGTTTGCCTCGAAGGTGCAGATTGCCGACGGTAAGGCTTCGGTCACGCGTGAAGTGGACGGTGGCCTGGAAACCCTGTCGGTCAAGCTGCCGGCCGTGGTCACCACCGACCTGCGCCTGAACGAGCCGCGCTACGTGACGCTGCCCAACATCATGAAGGCGAAAAAGAAGCAACTCGACACGGTCAAGCCGGAAGACCTGGGCGTGGATGTTGCACCGCGCCTGAAGACGCTGAAGGTGGTCGAGCCCGCCAAGCGCAGCGCTGGCGTGATGGTGCCCGATGTGGCCACGCTGGTCGCCAAGCTCAAGACCGAAGCGAAGGTGCTGTAAGCGGTCTCCTGACTGCAAGCAACTTCAAGCACACCGAACAGGCAGATCAAGATGACCTCACTCGTTATTGCTGAACACGACAATCAAACCATCAAGGCCGCGACGCTGAACACCGTGACGGCAGCCGCCCAATGCGGCGGTGACGTCCACGTGTTGGTGGCCGGTGCTGGCTGCGGCGCCGCTGCACAGGCCGCTGCGCAAATAGCCGGCGTGGCCAAGGTTCTGGTGGCCGACGCGCCCCAATTTGCCGATGGCCTGGCCGAGAACGTCGCCGAACAGGCCCTGGCCATTGCCGGCAACTACAGCCACATCCTGGCGCCCGCCACCGCCTACGGCAAGAACATCCTGCCGCGTGTGGCCGCCAAGCTGGACGTGGCCCAGCTGTCCGACATCACCAAGGTCGACGGCCCGGACACCTTCGAGCGCCCGATCTACGCCGGCAACGCAATTGCCACCGTGCAATCGGCCGACAAGGTGAAGGTGATCACCGTGCGCGGCACGTCATTCGACCCGGCTGCCGCGACAGGTGGTTCGGCTGCTACCGAAAACCTGACCGCCGTGGCTGACACCGGCATCTCGCAATTCGTTTCGCGCGAAGTGACGAAGAGCGACCGCCCGGAACTGACCGCCGCGAAGATCATCGTGTCGGGCGGCCGTGGCGTGGGCTCGGGCGAGAACTACACCAAGGTGCTGACGCCGCTGGCCGACAAGCTGGGCGCTGCGCTAGGTGCTTCGCGCGCGGCAGTGGACGCCGGCTTCGTGCCGAACGACTACCAGGTCGGCCAGACCGGCAAGATCGTCGCGCCGCAGCTGTACATCGCCGTCGGTATTTCGGGCGCGATCCAGCACTTGGCCGGCATGAAGGATTCCAAGGTGATCGTCGCGATCAACAAGGATCCGGAAGCGCCGATCTTCCAGGTGGCGGACTACGGCCTCGTGGGCGACCTGAATGCCGTCGTGCCGGAGCTGGTGGCCGCACTGGGCTGATCGCACCGCGCAGCGCGCTTGGTTTGACGTGCGCTGCAATGCCCGACGCAAAGCCGTTTCCGACCTGTTTGGAAACGGCTTTTTTATACGCGAGCGCCATCAGGAGAGCGCGTCACGCACTCGATGCGGCACTGTCCTGATCGCGCTTAACCAGAGTTGGAGAGAGACATGACCTATCAAGCCCCAGTCAAGGACATGCTGTTCGTGATGAACGAGTTGGCCGGCCTGGACAACGTCGCGAAGCTGCCTGGCTTTGAAGACGCTACCGCCGACACGGCGCAGGCCGTGCTGGAAGAAAGCGCGCGCTTTACTGGCGAAGTCGTTGCGCCGCTGAATGTGGAGGGCGACCGTAACCCGAGCAGCTGGAAGGACGGCGTCGTCACGGCCACTGCAGGTTTCAAGGAGGCGTTCGCGCAGTTCGGCCAAGGCGGCTGGCAGGGCGTGCAGCATCCGCTGGAATACGGCGGCCAGGGCCTGCCCAAGCTGATCGCCACGGCGTGTATCGAAATGCTGAACGCGGCCAACCTGTCGTTCGCACTGTGCCCGTTGCTGACGGATGGCGCCATTGAGGCATTGCTGACGGCCGGCACCGAAGAACAGAAGCAGCTTTTCGTCCCCAAGCTCATCTCGGGCGAATGGACGGGCACGATGAACCTGACCGAGCCGCAGGCCGGCTCCGACCTGGCACTCGTGCGCACGCGCGCCGAGCCGGTGGGCGACGGCACGTTCAAGATCTTCGGTACAAAGATCTTCATCACCTGGGGCGAGCACGATATGGCCGAGAACATCGTCCACCTCGTGCTGGCGCGTACGCCGGGCGCGCCGGAAGGCGTCAAGGGCATATCGCTGTTTGTGGTGCCGAAGTTCATGGTCAATGAAGATGGCTCGCTGGGCGCGCGCAACGATGCGCACTGCGTGTCGATCGAACACAAGCTCGGCATCAAGGCGAGCCCGACGGCCGTGCTGCAGTTTGGCGACAATGGAGGCGCGATCGGCACGTTGGTCGGCGAAGAAAATCGCGGCCTGGAATACATGTTCATCATGATGAACGCGGCGCGTTATGCGGTCGGCATGCAGGGCATTGGCGTGTCGGAGCGCGCTTACCAAAAGGCCGTGGCCTATGCGCGTGACCGCGTGCAGAGCCGCCCGGTGGATGGCTCTGCTGCCAAAGCTGTGCCCATCATTCACCACCCGGATGTGAAGCGCATGCTGCTGACGATGCGCGCCATGACCGAAGGCGCGCGTGCGCTGGCCTATGTGGCTGCCGCAGCGTGCGATGCCGGCCATCACGCTGCCGATGACGCAGCACGCAAGCAGAACGCGGCGCTGTACGAATTCCTGGTGCCGATCGTGAAGGGCTGGAGCACCGAGATGTCGATCGACGTGACGAGCCTGGGCGTGCAGGTGCACGGCGGCATGGGCTTTATCGAAGAGACGGGCGCCGCGCAGTTCTATCGTGATGCGCGCATCCTGCCGATCTACGAAGGCACCACGGCCATCCAGGCCAACGACCTGATCGGCCGCAAGACGGTGCGTGATGGGGGCGCGGTGGCCTTGGGCATCTGCGCGGAAATCGCCAAGGTGGAAGCGGCCCTGGCTGCGAAGGGCGGTGCGCATTGCGATGCGATGCGTGCGCGTCTGGCAGCCGGTCGCGAGGCGCTGGAATCGGTGGTGCGCTTTGTGGTCGCCCAGACCAAGGCGCAGCCGAACGCCGTCTTCGCAGGCAGCGTACCGTATCTGCGCCTGTGCGGCATCGTGCTGTCGGGCTGGCAGATGGCGCGTGCGCTGCTGGTGGCGATCGACCGCGAGAGCGAAGACCCGAACTTCTACGGCGCGAAGATCGCCACGGCACGCGTGTTTGCCGATGTGCTGCTCACGCAGGCACCGGGTATTGCGCAGAGTGTGCTGACGGGCGGCGAGACGATCGGTGCGGTGCCGGAAGTCCTGTTCTGAGCGGCATCAGCCGGACAAAAAAAGGGAGGCTCCTGCCTCCCTTTTTTATCGCATGCAGCGTAGGCGATCAGGCCAGCGCAGGCTTGGTTGCCGGCATCTGGGTGCCGCCCAGGTAGCGATACACAGAAAGGTCATCCGAGCGGATGGCAGGCGAGCGGCCCGACACCAGATCGGACAGCAGCTTGCCCGAGCCGCAGGCCATGGTCCAACCCAGCGTGCCGTGGCCAGTGTTGAGCCACAGGCCACGCACGGGCGTCTGGCCCACGATGGGCGTGCCGTCCGGCGTCATCGGGCGCAGGCCGGTCCAGAACGTCGCGCGCGAGACATCCCCGGCACCCGGGAACAGATCGTTGACCACGAACTCCAGCGTCTTGCGCTTGCCTGGGTCGAGGCGCTTGTCGTAGCCGACAATCTGCGCCATGCCGCCCACGCGGATGCGGTCGTCAAAGCGCGTCACGGCCACTTTGTAGGTCTCGTCCAGGATGGTGGATACGGGGCTCTTCCCCGCATCTGTCATCGGTACGGTGATCGAGAAACCCTTGAGCGGGTAGACCGGCACGTTCACCAGGTTCTTCAGGAACGGTGTGCTGTAGCTGCCCAGCGCCACGACCACGAGATCGGCGTCGATCGGCTGGCCGTCGACCAGCGCCCCGCGGACGGCGTCGTTCTTGAAGATGAGGCTGTTGATCGTGCTGTTGAAACGGAAGCGCACGCCGAGCTTTTCCGCCATCGCGGCCAGGCGCGTGGTGAAGAGCTGGCAATCGCCCGTTTCGTCATTGGGAAGGCGCAAGCCACCGGCCAGCTTGTGGCGGGTCGAGGCCAGGCCCGGTTCACTGCGCACGAGGTCTTCGCGCGAAAGCAGTTCGTACGGCACGCCGGCGCGCTCGAGCACGGCGATGTCGTTCGCGGCGCCGTCGAGCTGTTGCTGGGTGCGGAAAATTTGCAGCGTGCCTTGCTGGCGGCCTTCGTAGGCGATGCCGGTATCGGCGCGCAGGTCGCGGATGCAGTCGCGGCTGTATTCAGCCAGGCGGACCATGCGCTCCTTGTTCTGCGCATAACTGGCGGCGTCGCAGTTGCGCAGCATCTGCCACATCCACTTGAGCTGGAAGAGGGTGCCGTCGGGGCGGATCGTCAGCGGTGCGTGCTGCTGGAACATCCACTTGATGGCTTTGAGCGGTACGCCAGGCGCGGCCCACGGCGACGCATAGCCCGGCGAGATCTGGCCAGCATTGGCGAAGCTCGTCTCCAGCGCCGGACCCGCTTCGCGGTCGACGACAGTGACTTCATGGCCCGCACGGGCCAGGTAATAGGCGCTCGTCACGCCGATCACGCCGCTACCAAGAACGAGCACGCGCATGGTGATACTCCCCGGAGATGCATTTACGATAGATGTCGCTATCGTATTCGCACAATTCCAGTAATTGTTTCTGTATATTTATCGGAAACAGAAACAATTTTGATTTTTGGGGTGTTTTAGGCCATGCGAACCCAGCGTAAGCCCGTCCGGGCACTCGACAAGCTCGATCGGCGGATTCTCGACCTGCTGCAAAAGGACGGGCGCCTGTCGATGAAGGAACTCTCCGAGGCGGTCGGCCTGACCATTACGCCGTGCATCGAGCGCGTCAAGCGCCTGGAGCGCGAGGGCTTCATCCTCGGCTACTACGCGCGGCTCAACCCCGCCATGCTGGGCGCTTCGCTGCTGGTGTTCGTGGAGATCAGTCTGGGCAGTAAGTCCGGCAACATGTTCGAGCAGTTCCGGCGCGAGGTGCTGCGTATTCCGGAGGTGCTGGAGTGCCACCTCGTGTCCGGCGATTTCGATTACCTCATCAAAGCCCGCATTCGCGAGATGGGCGAATACCGACGCTTGCTGGGCGACATCCTGCTGCAGTTGCCGGGCGCGGTGCAGTCCAAGAGCTACATCGTGATGGAGGAGATCAAGGAGACGCTCGCCATCGATGTGACGGAAGCGGGCGGGTGACGTAGCGTTGTCACGGAAACACCTTACGCTGGCCGGCACGTTCATCACCGACACCTGAGCCCCCATGTCCGACCAGCCGATCTTCAAGCCGACCCGCCGCACGCTGATCAAAGGCCTCGTTTCCGCCAGCGGCACCGCGCTCCTCAGCTCGCGTATCGGCGACGTGCTGGCCCAGGGCGCCGCACCGGCCACAGTGACCTCCGAGCGCCTGCGCCCGCAAGTGCCCGGCGGTGTGATGAGTGGTGACATCACGGCCGACAGCGCCATTGTCTGGAGCCGATCCGATCGTCCGGCACGCATGATCGTCGAATACTCGACGGACGCCGCCTTCAAGAACGTCGCGCGTCGCATCGGCCCCGCAGCCCTTGAAAGCAACGGCCTGACAGCTCGGGTCGACCTGACCGGCCTGCCAGCCGGCGCAGACCTGTTCTACCGCGTGCGCTTCCAGGACCTTGTGCAGGACAAGGCTTTCAGCGAGCCCGTTACCGGCCGTTTCCGCACGGCACCCGTGTCGGCCTATCGCCCGATCTGCTTCGTCTTCTCTGGCGATGAAGCCGGCCAAGGCTGGGGCATCAACGAGCGCTTCGGTGGCTATCGTCTGTATGAGGCAATGCGCCGCGAATCGCCCGACTTCTTCATCCACTCCGGCGATCAGATCTATGCCGACGGCCCGATCCAGGCCGAGGTGAAACTGCCCGACGGCGCGCTGTGGACCAACCTCGTTACCGAGGCCAAATCGCACGTTGCACAGACGCTCGACGACTACCGCGGCGCCTTCGCCTACAACCAGCTCGACAAGAACAAGCGCGCGTTTTCCGCCGAAGTGCCGTTCCTTGTGCAGTGGGACGACCACGAGGTGCGCAACAACTGGTACCCCGGCCAGCAGATCGGCCCGGAAGAGAAGCGCTATCAGGAGCGCAGCGCATCGCTGCTGGCGGCCCGCGCGAAGCAGGCGATGTTCGAGTACAACCCGTTCCGCTTCAATCCGATCGACCCAGAGCAGATCTACCGCGCGTTCCAGTACGGCCCGCTGCTCGACGTGTTCATGCTGGACGAGCGCAGCTATCGCGGGCGCAATTCGCCGAACCGCCAGACCCGGCTGGATGCCGATTCGGCCTTCCTCGGCCCGGCACAGGCGGCGTGGCTCAAGCAATCGCTCAAGCAGTCAAAGGCGACGTGGAAGGTGATTGCCAGCGACATGCCGATCTCGCTGGTGGTGCCTGATCTGAACCCCGATGTGCCCAAGGGCACCTATGAAGCGTGGGCCAATGCGGATGACGGCATGCCGTCGGGCCGCGAACTGGAGTTGGCCGAGATCCTGCGCTTCATCAAGCAGGAAAACATCCAGAACGTGGTCTGGGTGACGGCTGACGTGCACTACGCGCAGGCTACGTACTACCACCCGTCGCGTGCCAAGTTCACGGATTTCAAACCGTTCTGGGAGTTCGTCGGTGGGCCGATCAACGCGGGCACGTTCGGGCCGAACGAAGTGGACCAGACCTTTGGGCCGGACCTGCGCTACGTCAGCATTCCAAAGGACAATCCGCAGAACCAGTCGCCCGCGGCGCTGCAGCAGTATTACGGTCGCGCCAAGATCGACCCGATCACGCGCACGATGCACGTATCGCTGCACGATCTCGACGGCAAATCGCTCTGGGAAGTGAGACTCGATCCCGAGGCGTAGCCGGCGTCACCCACAGCGGAGCGGGAGCGGATGCGATACGATCAGCAAGCCCCCGCATCCAATCTTTTCCGCTGTGTCCGACATGTCCAATCGCCACGTCCCCCGCAAGGGACGCGGCGCCACGTCCAATCTGCAAGGCCGCTTCGAGCGCGACGAGCGTACGCGCGTCGATGACGGCTGGCAACCGCTTGTCGGGCACCTCGATCCGGATGACGCGCCGCCTCGCATCGAGACCAGCGTCTCCATCGAGCGTGCGCGCTCCATCCTCAGCCATAACCAGTCGCCGGATATTCCGTTTGGGGTCTCGCTCAATCCGTATCGTGGCTGCGAGCATGGTTGCGTGTATTGCTTTGCGCGGCCGACGCATGCGTATCTGGAGCTGTCGCCCGGGCTGGACTTCGAGACCAAGCTGTTCGCCAAGACCAATGCCGCGGAGGTGCTGCGCGAAACGCTGGCCAAGCCCGGCTACCGCTGCGAAGCGATTGCGCTGGGCGTGAACACCGATGCGTATCAGCCAATCGAGCGCGAGTTGCACATCACGCGCGACGTGCTGCAGGTGCTGCACGATTGCGATCACCCTGTCGGGCTGATCACCAAGTCGACACTGATCGAGCGCGACATCGATCTGCTCGCCCCGATGGCGGCGAAGAATCTCGTCGTAGCCGCCGTCACAATCACCACGCTCGACGCTGATCTGGCGCGCAAGCTGGAGCCCCGCGCTGCCACGCCATCGCGCCGCCTGCGCACGATTCGCACGCTGGCAGAGGCGGGTATTCCGGTGGGTGTCAGCGTCGCCCCGATGGTCCCCTTCATCACCGACGACCACATGGAGCAGATTCTGGAAGCCGCGCACGAGGCAGGCGCCACGTACGCGAGCTATATCGTGCTGCGCTTGCCAAACGAGCTGAACGCGGTGTTTCAGGACTGGCTGATGGCGCATTTCCCCGACCGCGCGCAACGCGTGATGAATCGCATCCGTGATCTGCACGGCGGGCAGGATTACAAAGCGGATTTCGCCACGCGCATGCGCGGCACCGGCATCTGGGCCGACTTGTTGCGGCAGCGTTTCTACAAGGCCGCCGACAGGCTCGGCTTCAGCTACCACCGCTACAACGAACGGGTGCTCGACACCTCGCAGTTCAAGCCGCCCACGCGTGCCCTCAAACCGCGAAAGCCGGTCGACGAGCGCCAGGGCAGTTTGTTTTGACTACTGCGACAGCTCTTTCGCTGCCTGCACCTGCGTTTCGAAATAGGTCTGGAAGGTGATGGCCAAGCCGGCCATCAGCAGGCCCGTGCCGATCATCAGCGTGAGAACGCTGAGCAGTACGACAGGCCAGCCCGAATGTGTAGGCGTGCCGTCGGCATTGAATTGTGCGTCCCATTTGTCGTCGGGGCGCAGGCCGTAGACGAGGGCTGACAGGTAACCGGCCAACACTGAAGATCCGCCGATCATCGCGCAGACCCAGCCCGGGACGCTCGCGCGCTGCGTCGACCACAGCAACGCCACGCCGACCACACCGAGCACCATGGCAAAGACCTGCGACCATGCCCAGAAATCGCGTCCGCCCTTGAGATAGAAACGATGCGCGCCCACGCTTCCGAACAGGAAGGCGAGCAGCACGGTCAGCAGCTTGGATTTTTTTTGAAGAGTGGTCGTAGGCATAGCGGGCGGTGAACACACGGCAAGACAACACAGCGCCGCGCATTCTACGCCCAACGTCAACCGCGGCGCAGCCAAACGGCGGCGCCGGGAGCGCGTCTTAAAGACGCATCAGCAACTTGGGGAATTGGCCGTCAGTTTGGCCGGAGGCGCGCAACGCGGCGTAGCGTTTGCGGCGGGAGAGGCAGGGTCACTAAATCGGAACCGGACGCAGCGACGGCACGCTCATCGAAACCGTCGAATCCTGCTGCAGTCGAGGCGTTTGGTCGCGCACGCCGTAAAGCAGGTGAGCCAGCATCAGCATGAATGCCGTGGTCCAAACCAGACCGAGGATAAGCCGCACATGGCGGCGGCGAGGGAATGACATTGAAGCACCTGTTGTCGTTGTGATTGGTGTGATGGCACGGTCGCATCAACCGCGTACACGTGCCATCCAATCCGACTCAGGCGTTCCCGCCAGGTTCCGGGATGTGAAATATGGGAGCGGCGCGTCAGCCCCGGCGCGAGCCGTGCCAGTTGCCTTGGTCGCCGTTTCCTCGTTCCTGACGCATGCGTTCCTGCTGCTGCCAGTCTCCGCGGCCGCCGCCGTCGCGGGGCTGAATCCGACCGTTGAGGCGATCGTCGGCCCGGGCGCGTGCTTCCATGCGTTCCATCTGCGCGCGGATGCGGGCGGCCTGCTCGCCCCGGCTGTCAGCGAAGAATTGCGCCACCAGCGGACGCTCTTGCGGCATGGTCTGTGCCGCTTGCGTCCATGCGGGCATGGTGGATTCTGCGAAGGCGACGGCGGTTTGACGCGCCGATGCGTTGGCAGCCACAGCGCCCGCAGAGGCGACGATCAGAACGCCTGCCGCCAAGGGGCGAAGCAATGCGCGGATCGGCATGGCTATCTCCTGTCGGGCAAGGATTTGAAAGCGCCACGCGCCGCGTGCTTCTGGCAGTTGCAAGAGAGATCGACAGCGCGTGTTCATGCCTGTCAATGTAAGGCTTCACTCAGCGGGCATCCACTGTCCGAACGTTACCCATGTAACGAGATGTTTCGTGCACGCTTTGCTTGGGCGTTGGGCGACGTAGAGGTCATTTTCCGGTGTAGCGGATGCGATACACAGCGCCGGCCAAGTCGTCGGACACCAGCAGGCTGCCATCGGGCGCCACGAGTACATCCGCGGGGCGGCCCCACGCCTGTTCGCCTTGCAGCCAGCCGTAAGCAAACGGTTCCTGCTTCGTTACATTGCTGGCAGCGTCCAATACGACGCGCATGACGCGGTAGCCGACTTTCGATGATCGGTTCCACGAGCCGTGCTCGGCAATGAAGATGTTGTTCCGGTACTCCGTCGGAAAACTGCCGCCTGTATAGAACCGCATGCCCAACGCCGCTACGTGTGCCCCGAGCTTGGCGACGGGCGGCACGTAGTTGCTGCACGGATGACCGGCGCCAAATTCCGGGTCCGCAATGTTGCCCGCGTGGCAGAACGGGTACCCGAAGTGCGCATTGGGTTTGGTGACGCTGTTTAGCTCGTCATCGGGCACGTCGTCGCCCATCAGGTCTCGGCCGTTGTCGGTGAACCACAATTCGCGCGTGGTCGGGTGCCAGTCGAAGCCGACAGTGTTGCGGATGCCGCGCGCCACGAGTTCCAGGCTGCTGCCATCGGCGTTCATGCGCATGATGTTGGCGTACCGGTTTTCATCGGGGCGGCAGATATTGCAGGGTGCGCCCACCGGCACATACAGCTTGCCGTCGGGGCCGAACGCGATGAACTTCCAGCCGTGATGCGTCTCCGTCGGTAAGGTGTCATTGATGACCACCGGTCGGGGCGGATTGGCGAGCCGCTCGTCGATGCCATCGAGCCGTACCACGCGCGAAACTGCCGACACATAAAGGTTGCCGTCACGCCATGCCACGCCAACCGGGAGTTGCAGTCCGGACGCCACCACATGGATCGGTGCGTTTGGCGTCAGCAACGACATCGCGTAGACCTTGCCCGCGCGGCTGCCCACATAGAGAATGCCGGCCGGAGAAAGCGCCATTTCACGTGCAGCGGGCATCGCGTCGGTGAGCACTTCGACATGGAATCCGGGCGGTACACGGAGTGACTCGATCGGTAGAGCGGCGAGTGCTGCGGGCACCGCATCAAGCCAAGCGGCAAGCACAACGGCTGGAATCAAGTACGCTGCGCGCCACGCGTGCCATCGGGCGCACACTCTCGCCTAGCCTAAGTGTTTGTTTGGTCGGAGAAACTGCGCTATACTTGCGTGTTTCTCTGTACGCATACCCAGTTTTTCAAGGAAAAGATCCATGGTCGTGATCCGTCTGGCCCGCGGTGGCTCCAAGAAGCGCCCGTTCTTCAATATCGTTGCGACCGACTCGCGTAACCGCCGTGATGGCCGTTTCATCGAGCGCGTCGGTTTCTACAACCCGCTCGCCGGTGAAGGCGAAGAAGGTCTGCGCATCGTGCAAGACCGCCTGACCTACTGGGAAGGCGTGGGCGCACAGCTGTCGCCGACGGTTGCCCGTCTGGTGAAGCAAGGCGCCAAGAAGGCGGCTGCCTAAGTTTTAGCATGCGTCGATCGACGGTGCCGTCCGAGTACTTCCTGCTGTGACGCGCGCCGCATCGACACGGCCCGGTCCTGTGGCTGCTGCAACGCAGGCAACCTCGCAAAAGGTTGCCGAACGGCTGCAAGCCATGCGCCCGGGCACGGGCACCAACCCGACGCTCCCCGACGATCTCGTCGAGGTGGGTTATGTGGGTGGGGCCTACGGTATTCGCGGCTGGATCAAGGTCCAGTTGCACGGCGACGCCGACGCGCTGCTGAATGCCCGTACCTGGTGGCTCAAGCCGGCTGCTGGCGCACTGGCAACGTCAGCGGACTGGCGGGTGTTTCCCGTTGGCACGTCGCGTGAGCATAGCGGCACGGTGGTGGCAGGTTCGCCTGCCGCACCCGATCGCAATGTCGCCGAGGCGCTGCGCGGCTATGCCGTGTGGGTCAGCCGGGCCGATTTTCCCGAGCCGGATGATGACGAGTTTTACTGGGTCGATCTGATCGGCGCTACGGTCGTCAACGAGCAACAGGAAACGCTTGGCACGGTGGGAGGCCTGATCGACAACGGTGCGCATCAAATCCTGCGTATCGTCGGTGAAGGTGAGGTCGAGCGGCTCGTGCCGTTTGTCGAGGTTTACGTGAAGTCGGTGGATGTGGCAGGCAAGCGCATCGTCGTCGACTGGGGTCTGGATTACTGAACATGCGGCCGGAGAATTCGGCGATGCAGTTCGACGTCGTCTCGCTGTTTCCGGACATGTTCCGGGCGCTGACGGACTGGGGTATCACCAGCCGCGCAGCCAAACAGCAGGTGTACACGTTGCGCACCTGGAACCCGCGCGATTTCACGACGGACAACTACCGCACCGTAGACGACCGCCCGTACGGCGGTGGCCCGGGCATGGTGATGTTGGCGAAGCCGCTAGAGGCCGCGCTGGATGCGATTCAAGCGGCGCAAGCGCCGGCGGCTTCGCATGTGGTGTTGCTGTCGCCGCAAGGCAAGCCGCTCACGCACAAGCGGGTGATGGAACTGGCGCAGTTGCCGGCGCTCACGTTGCTGTGCGGACGCTACGAAGCGATTGATCAACGTCTGGTCGACCGCCGCGTGGATGAGGAAATCAGCCTTGGCGATTTCGTCCTCTCCGGCGGTGAGATTGCAGCAATGGCGATCATCGACGCCGTGGTGCGGCAGTTGCCCGGCGTGCTGGGCGATGCGCAGTCGGCGGTGCAAGACAGTTTCGTCAATGGCTTGCTCGACTGCCCGCACTACACGCGGCCGGAAGAGTATGAAGGTGTGCGTGTGCCCGATGTGCTGCTGGGTGGCCACCATGCCGAGATCGAGAAATGGCGCCGCCAGCAGGCGCTGGTGAACACGATGCGCAAGCGGCCCGATCTGATCGAGGCGGCGCGCAAGCAGGGTTTGTTGTCCCGCAGCGATGAGGTCTTCCTCGCTGCCGCGGCGATAACGGCAAAGGGGTCAGAGCCTTCCAGTCCGGAAGGCTCGGCCAAGTGAAGTTCCCATCCTCTACCGGGGCCACGGTCAACCGACTGGGCAAAACGCCGGCATGATGGTCAAGGAGAAAAAGATGAATCTCATCGAGCAAATCGAGCAGGAAGAAATCAAGCGCCTGACGGCCAACAAGACGATCCCCCCGTTCGCCCCTGGCGACACCGTGATCGTCAACGTGAACGTCGTTGAAGGCACCCGCAAGCGTGTGCAGGCGTATGAAGGCGTCGTGATTGCCAAGCGCAATCGTGGCCTGAACTCGTCGTTCATCGTTCGCAAGATCTCTTCTGGCGAAGGCGTGGAGCGTACGTTCCAGCTGTACTCGCCGCTGCTTGCCAGCATCGAAGTGAAGCGTCGCGGTGATGTGCGCCGTGCGAAGCTGTACTACCTGCGCCAACGCTCGGGCAAGTCGGCACGCATCAAGGAGAAGCTGACCTTCAAGCGCAAGGAAGCCGCTGCGGAGTAATCTGCGCGCGTTGCGAAAAGGCACCTTCGGGTGCCTTTTTTCTCTTCTGCGGCGGAAGATTGACCCCATCTATGTCTTCCGCCCTCGACTCATTCATTCCCATCGTATGCGCCGTCCCGTGTTCGACCCTGAGCAGTTACCGGTGGTGCCGACCGAGGCATCATTGCCGGCGCTTGGGCTCCCGCGGCTGACCGCCGAGTTCGTGCGCGAGCGGCTGCAGACGCAGCCCGACTGGCAACCGGAACAGACGGACGAATCCCGCCTGATCGACGCTTCGCTCAAGTTGCGCGAGGCGGCGGTGCTGGTGCCGCTGGTGCAGCGCGAGGCGGGTTTGACGGTGCTGCTGACGCAACGCAATGCATCGCTTAGCCAACATGCCGGCCAGGTCAGCTTTCCGGGCGGTGGACGCGAAGAATTTGACCGTGACATGGTCGACACGGCGCTGCGCGAGACGATGGAAGAGGTCGGCATTAGTGCCGAACACATCGAAGTGATCGGTCGCTTGCCCGACTACATCACCGGGACCGGTTTCCATGTGAGCCCAATTGTCGGATTGCTCGCGCCTGATTTCACGCTGCAACCCGACCCAAGTGAAGTGGCCGAGGTGTTTGAAGTGCCGCTGGCCTTTTTGATGGATCCGGCCAACCACGAAGTGCGCGAGCTGCGGTGGGAAGACCGCGTGCGTCGTTTCTATGCGATGCCTTACCGGCGATCTGGGCGATCTGACCAAGCGCCTGACTCTGGCCACCACTTCATCTGGGGCGCGACGGCGGGCATGCTGCGCAACCTGTATCACCTGCTGGCAGCGTAGCGCCGACGCGAATATGGGCACCCTGTGCGCTGTTGCGCGCACGCTGTGTGCTATCGTCTTGCACATCGCATTCACGGTGTGATCCACGCCTTCGCAACGCCCTTCCAATGACTTTCTTCTCCGTACTCTGCGCGCTGATTCTCGAACAGTTCCGTGCGCTCAGCCGGGACAACCCGATCTACGACGTCGTGCGCGCACTGGCTGCGCGGGCAGAAGAATGGTTCGACACCGGCCTTCGTCGCGATGCCGTCCTCGCTTGGTGCGTGGTCACGCTGCCGGCCGTGGTGGTCGTGGCACTGGTGCACTACCTGCTGTCGTCGATCAGTCTTGGGCTGGCGTTCCTGTGGAACGTCCTGATGGTTTACCTGACGCTCGGCTTCCGCCAGTTCAGTCACTACTTCACCGATATCCATGAGGCACTGCGCAGTGATGACGTTGTCACTGCGCGCCTGCTGCTCAACGAATGGTCGGGGCAGGACACGACCGACATGCCGGTCAATGAGATCGTCCGCCATACGCTGGAGTGCGCGATTGTTGCGGCGCATCGTCATGTGTTCGGTGTGTTCTTCTGGTTCCTGGTGCCGATCGGGCCGGCGGGTGTGGTGCTATACCGTGGCGCTGAATACCTCGCTCGCCACTGGAGCGATACGTCGACGGAGCGTAGCCCCGCGCTAGGTCTCTTTGCCCGTCAGGCGTTTTTCATCATCGACTACGTCCCTGCGCGTCTCACTGCGATCGGCTTTTCCATCGTCGGCAACTTCGAAGATGCCGTGTACGCCTGGCGCAACCGCGCTGCCAAGTGGAATGACGAAGTGAATGGAATCCTATTGGCGGCCGGCGGTGGCGCGCTCGGCGTGCGTCTTGGCACGCCCATTCCGCAACGCGATTCGGCCGATAGCATTGCCGACGAGGATGGCGCCTATCCCATGGAAGTGGGGCAGGAGCCGAACGTGCGTACCTTGCAGTCAGCTGTGGGGCTGGTGTGGCGCGCCGTGGTGTTGTGGATGCTGCTGCTGGCGATGCTGTCGATTGCCGTGTGGCTCGGCTGATGCGGCACGACGCTTAGTCGCCGAACGATCAATCACGCCGCATCCTCGCGGTTGTTGCCGCAGCGCCAGCACTGGGCGAACTGCGGCTCGTGACTCTCTCCGCAATGTGCGCAACGCCATGCCGGCCCGGTCGGCGGGTGCTGCGCCTGATCGACCAGTGCGCGGGCCTGCGCTTCCTGTGCCGGGTTCACCAGCCAGACCTGCGCAGCGCAATCCTGCGGCGGAACGTCACCCGCGACGCTGCTCAGGTAGATGTTGCGCAGCTCAGTGCGGATGCCGGCGGCAGACAGCACGTTCTGCCAGTGCGCCGCCATGCCGAGCGATGGACTGCTGATCAGCAACTTCATCCCACCCTCCCTGAGCGTATGACGAAGCCGTTACCAAGGCTTCTGCTGCTCCGATTCGTGCAGCAGTTGCGCGTAAAGCTGGTGTCGGCGCGGATCGATCTTGCCTTCGGCCATCGCGCCCAGAATGCCACAGCCGGGTTCCTGCAGGTGACGGCAGTTATAAAAGCGGCACTCGGTCAGACGTGGGCGGAATTCGGGGAAGGCGCGTTCCAGCATGCCTTCGCTCAAGTGATGCAGGCCGAATTCCTGGAAGCCCGGCGAGTCGATCAGCACGCCGCCCTTGCCCCATTCGGCGGGGAGGTGATAGAGCCGCGTGAACGTGGTCGTGTGCTTGCCGGAGTCGAGTTTCTCGGAGATCTCGCGCGTTTGCGCATCCACACCCGGAATCAGCAAATTCAGCAGCGACGACTTGCCCATACCCGACTGCCCGATCAGGATCGATGCGCGCCCCGCCACGTGCGGTTCGAGCGCGGCATGCGCGGCTTCTGGCGCGCCGTGCACGGTCAGTTCAACGATGGTGTAACCCAGCTCTCGATAGAGCGCCAGGCGTGAGCGAGCAGTCTCCAGCCGTGCGGTCAGGTCGATCTTGTTGAGCAGGATCAGCGGGGTGATGCCCAGGGATTCTGCCGCGACGAGCGCGCGGCCGAGCAGGTCTTCCGAAAAACTCGGCTCGGTGCCAAGCATGATGATGACCTGATCCAGGTTCGCGGCCAGCACCTTCGATTTGAACTGGTCGGAGCGGTGGAGCAGGTTGCGGCGCTCGTCTACGCGCACGACAACGCCTTGGTCAACGGCGGCGGCTTCATAGACCACGCGATCGCCGACGGCGCATTCGCTGCGCTTGCCGCGTGGGAAGCATTGCAGGAAACCGCCGCCCTCGCGCTCTACCAGGTAATGGCGCCCGTGCGCGGCAATGACAAGCCCGTGTTCGCCGGCGGCAGCCTGCTTATGGGCGCGGCCCAGCTTGCCGCGCGTCATGCTGTGCGGGCCTGCACGAGGCGCGCCACGCGCTGCGATGCCGTCGGGTGCGAATAGTAGAACGTTGAGTAGACCGGGTCCGGCGTAAGCGTCGATGCGTTGTCCTGGAACAGCTTGACCAGCGCCGAGACAAGTTGATTGGCGTCGGCGTGCTCGGCGGCAAAGGCGTCCGCTTCGTACTCGTCCTTGCGCGACGACAGGCTCGCCAGCGGCGAGACGAAGAACGTGAACACCGGCAGTACCAGGAAAAACAGCATCAGCGCCAGCGCGTGGTTGTCGGAGAACAGGTTCGGAGCGACGCCCAGGCCCAGGTAGAACCAGGTACGCGTCATAAGCCAGCCGAGCAGCGCCAGAGCACCCAGGCTCAGCACGAACGTCACGGCGATGCGCTTGGTGATGTGATGGCGCTTGAAATGGCCCAGCTCATGCGCGAGCACGGCTTCCATTTCGGACGGATTCAGGCGGGCGAGCAGCGTGTCGAAGAAGACGATGCGCTTGGTCGCGCCAAAGCCGCTGAAGTAGGCGTTGCCGTGGGCGCTGCGGCGGCTGCCGTCCATCACGAACAGGCCCTTGCTGGCGAAGCCGCAGCGCTTGAGCAGGCTTTCGATACGCGAGCGCATTTCCTCGTCCTGCAGCGGGGTGAACTTGTTGTAGAGCGGTGCGATGACGTTGGGGTAGATGGCCTGAACAAACAGCATGAACGCCATCCACACGATCCAGGTGTACAGCCACCAGTACGCGCCCATCTTGTCCATCAGCCAGAGCACTGCCAGCAGCAGCGGCAGACCCAGCACGGTTCCGATGGCCAGGCCCTTGAGGTTGTCGGCCAGCCACAGCTTGAACGTCATGCGGTTGAACCCAAAACGCTCTTCGACGACGAACTGGGCGTACAGCGAAAACGGCAATTCGACCACGCTGCTGATCGCGATGACCGACGCGATCAGCGCCACGCCATACGCGTAACCGGGGCCGAACACGCCCAGCCAAGCCTGGTTGATCCAGTTCAGCCCCCCGAGCAGCGTCAGCGCGATCAGTAGGGCGGCTTGAACCGGTACTTCGAGCATCGCCAGACGGGTGCGGGCGATGGTGTAGTCGGCGGCCTTGCGGTGCATGTCCAGTGTGATCGACTCGGCGAACTGCGCAGGCACGGCATCGCGGTGACGCGCCACGTGACGGACTTGCCGCGCGGCCAGCCACAGGCGCGTGGCGGACATCAATACAAGGGCGATCAGGAAGACAACGCTAAAGACGGTCGGGGCGGGCATGTGGGGAAACACCTATCAGATATGCGAAAATTATAGCCTTCAGTCATTTTCTCAAGGCCCTTGAGTGAGCACCCCAGTGAGTACCCCTGTTTCCCCGTCCGCCGCTTCCCCGTCGACCCCGAACCGCGTTGCAGCCAAGAGCGACAACAACCTGATCTGGCTCGACATGGAGATGACCGGCCTGAGCCCCGAGAACGACCGCATTATCGAAGTGGCCGTGGTGGTGACGGATTCAGAGCTGAACATCCTGGCTGAAGGCCCGGTGCTGGTGATCCATCAATCCGACGAGCTGCTTGACGGCATGGACGCGTGGAACAAGGGCACGCATGGCCGTTCGGGCCTGATCGACAAGGTCAAGGCGTCGACCACGACCGAAGCGGAAGCGGAAGCGGAGCTCCTGGCATTCCTCAGGAAGTGGGTGCCGAAGAGCAAGTCGCCGATGTGCGGCAACTCCATCTGCCAGGACCGCCGCTTCATGGCGCGCTACATGCCCAAGCTGGAGGCGTACTTCCATTACCGCAACCTGGATGTCTCCACGCTCAAGGAACTTTGCAAGCGCTGGCAACCGGCTATTGCCAAGGGTTTTACGAAGCACCAGCGGCACACGGCGTTTGCAGACATCATCGAATCGATCGAAGAACTGCGCTATTACCGCGAGCACTTCATCCGCGATGTGCCGCAAACGCCCGACGCTGAAGCACTGGCATCGTCGGTCGCCCCGTAAGTAAGCATTAAACCTGCTGCGGTTTTGCGCGCACAGCGTGCTTGGGCCGCCAGGCCTTGACCACGCTGTCGTGCGTCTCGACGTACGGGCCGCCGATCAGGTCGATGCAGTAGGGCACGGCTGCAAAGATGCCTGGCACCGTGGCGAGGCCCTCCACATCCCTCAAGCCCTCCAGCGTTTCCTTGATGGCGCGCGGCTGACCGGGCAGGTTGATGATCAGGGTGGCGCGTGACGGCGTTTCACGGATCACCGCCACCTGACGCGACAAAATCGCCGTCGGCACGAAGTTCAGGCTGATCTGGCGCATCTGCTCGCCAAAACCCGGCATCTCCTTGGTGGCGACAGCCAGCGTGGCCTCGGGCGTCACATCGCGGCGCGTGGGGCCGGTGCCGCCCGTGGTGAGCACCAGATCGCAGCCGGCATGGTCGACGAGGTCGATCAGGGTTTCGGCAATCGCCGCCTGTTCGTCCGGAATCAGTCGCTCCACGCATTGCCATGGCGACGATAGCGCGGCGCCAAACCAGTCGCGCAGCGCCGGAATCCCTTCATCCTGATAGGTGCCGGCCGAGGCGCGGTCCGAAATCGACACAAAGCCAACGATCAGTTCGTCGGGGTGGCGGCGGGTGATCGGCGCGGAGGGGGCAGGGGCGGTCATGCTTCGTCGTCTTCGGCTTCGGGTTGATCGGCATCGTCTTCGTCGCGGTCGTTGGCAGACAGGGCTTGCTTGACCATCTGGAACAGTTCGCGCGACGACTTAGGCGGCTTGGCCAACTGCGCTTCCTTGCGCGCATTGCGCACCAGCGTACGCAGCGCCTGCACGTCGGCGTCCGGGTGCGCTGCAATGAACTCGGTGATGGCGTCGTCGCTGGCGATCAGGCGGTCGCGCCAACGCTCGATGGCATGCAGGCGCGCGGTTTCCGCCTTGGAGGCGCCAACGAAGGTGGCCAGCACGCGACGGATGGCTTCGACCTCGTCGTCGGTCAGGGCGCGCATCAGCTTGCCGATGTACTGCATCTGGCGGCGCTTGCCTTCATGGGCGGTGGTGCGCTTGGCTTCGCGCAGGGCGTCGACCAGCTTTTCGGGCAGCGGCACCTTCGCGAGTTTGTCCTTGGGCAGCGCTTCCAGGGCAGTGCCCAGGTCTTGCAAGGCGTTCACTTCGCGCTTGCGCTGCGATTTGCTCTTGGGCGTATCCGGATCGTCCTCGTCACCGATGTCGGTGCGCACGACAGGTTGCAGATACGTAGGGTTGTGTCGGGATGCTCGGCTCATGGCGCGCATTGTATCTTGCTATGATGGGCGCTTCAGCCCGCTTTTGGCAAAATCGCGGCACCCGTTTCTCCCTTTATTGCCTATGTCTCAAACGCTCGATTCCAAGACCGCCCCTGTGTTTGCCTACCGCCGCGAACAGCTCGAGGAGATGGCCTCCGATGTGCTGCGCATTGCACGCGAACTCGGCGCCTCTGATGCCGCAACGGAAATCTCCGAAGGCCAGGGCCTGTCGGTCACGGTGCGCAAGGGCGAGATCGAGACCATCGAGCAGAACCGCGACAAGATTGTTGGCGTGACCGTCATGCTGGGCAAGAAGCGCGGCAACGCCAGCACGTCGGACTTTTCGCCGGCAGCACTGCGGTCCACCGTCGAGGCCGCCTACAACATCGCGCGCTTCACAGCCGACGATGATTGCGCCGGCTTGGCAGAAGAAGAACTGCTGGAGAAGCACCCGCGAGACTTGCAGCTCTATCACCCATGGATGATCGACGCCGAAGCCGCCGTGGAGATCGCGCGCGCCGCTGAAGCCGCTGCCTTTGCCGTGAGCCCAAAGATCCGCAACAGCGATGGCTCCAGCATCTCTGCCCAGCATTCGCACTTCGTGTTGGCCACGTCGCGCGGTTTCATGGCGGGCTACCCGTATTCGCGTCACTTCATTTCCGCCGCGCCGATCGCCGGTTCGGGCGCGCATATGCAGCGCGATGATTGGTACTCGTCCAAGCGCTCGCCGGACGATCTGGCCGCGCCGGAAGCGATCGGCAAGTACGCGGCGGAACGCGCGCTGGCGCGTTTGTCCGCGCGCCGGTTGACGACCCGCAAGTGCCCGGTGTTGTTTGAGGCGCCGCTGGCTGCGGGTTTGCTGGGCGCGTTCGTGCAGGCCGTGTCGGGAGGCGCCTTGTACCGCAAGTCGACGTTCCTGCTCGATACGCTGGGCAAGGAAGTGTTCGCGCCGCATGTGCAGATCAAGGAAGACCCGCATGTTCTCAACGGGATGGGCAGCGCGCCCTTCGACGAGGAAGGCGTACGCACGCAGCGTCGCGATGTGGTGAAGAACGGCGTCGTGGAGGGCTACTTCCTGTCGACGTATTCCGCGCGCAAGCTCGGTATGCAGACCACCGGCAACGCGGGCGGCTCGCACAATCTGACGCTGTTCTCCGACAAAACGACCGCCGAAGATGACTTTGCCGGCATGCTGCGCCGCATGGGCACGGGTCTGCTCGTGACCGAACTGATGGGCCAGGGCGTGAACTATGTGACGGGCGACTATTCGCGCGGCGCGTCGGGCTATTGGGTGGAGAACGGCGTGATCCAATATCCGGTGGAAGAGATCACGATCGCGGGCAATCTGGGCGAGATGTTCCGCCAGATTGTCGCCATCGGCGCGGATGCGCTGGTGCGCGGTACGAAGGAAACGGGCTCGATCCTGATCGAACAGATGACGATTGCCGGCGAATAAATCGCTCCAGCCGAAATAAAAAACGCGCTCGAAACTGAGCGCGTTTTTTATTGCCTGCTGCGGTTACTGCTCGTCCGATGGGGGGCGTTCATAGGTAACGAACGCGTAGTCGAAATCGTTGGGCGCTGCCGCGTGGTGCGTCTCGCGGGAGACTTCGCGCCAGACCTTGGGGTCCGGCGCGGGAAAGTGCGCATCGCCTTCGAAATCGGCGTCGATCTCGGTCACGATCAGGCGATCCGCGCTTGGCAGGGCATCCGCATACAGTTGCGCGCCGCCGATCAGGAAAATCTGCTCGGCGCCCACACACAGGCGTTGCGCGTCTTCCATCGAATACGCGATTTCGCAGCCCGGCAGTTCAAGCTTGGCATTGCGCGTAACGACAATGTTGCGACGGCCCGGCAGCGGCCTGCCGATCGAGTCGTACGTCTTGCGGCCCATTACGATGGGCGCGCCCATTGTGGTGCGCTTGAAGTGCGCGAGGTCTTCTGGCAGGCGCCAGGGCAGCGTGTTGTTGCGGCCGATCACGCCATTGCGGGCGCGGGCGACGATGAGCGTCAGAATGGTCATACGGTTACACGGCCACCGGCGCTTTGATCGCAGGGTGGCTCTGGTAGCCCACGATCTCGAAGTCTTCGTACTGGTAGTCGAAGATACTCTCGGGCTTGCGCTTGATGTGCAGTTTCGGCAGCGGCAGCGGTTCGCGCGCGAGTTGCGTCTCGACCTGTTCGAAGTGGTTGTTGTAGAGGTGGCAATCGCCGCCGGTCCAGACGAAATCGCCCACATCGAGGCCGGTCTGTTGCGCAACCATATGCACGAGCAGCGCGTAGCTCGCAATGTTGAACGGCACGCCGAGGAAGATATCGGCGCTGCGCTGGTAAAGCTGGCACGACAGCTTGCCGTCGGCCACATAGAACTGGAAGAACGCATGGCAGGGCGGCAGCTTCATGCGCGGGATGTCGGCCACATTCCAGGCAGACACGATCAGCCGGCGCGAATCGGGGTTGCGCTTGATCTGGGCAATCAGCTCGGCGATCTGGTCGATATGTTCGCCGTTGGGCGTCGGCCACGAGCGCCATTGGGAGCCGTAGACGGGGCCAAGTTCGCCGTCGGCGTCGGCCCATTCGTCCCAGATCGTCACGCCGTTGTCTTGCAGCCAGCGCACGTTGGTCGAGCCCTGGAGGAACCACAGCAGTTCATAGACGATGGACTTGATGTGCACCTTCTTGGTGGTCACCAGCGGGAAGCCGTCCTGCAGGTTGAAGCGCATCTGGTGGCCGAACACGGAACGCGTGCCGGTGCCGGTGCGGTCGGCTTTGTCGGTGCCATGTTCGTAGACATGGCGCATCAGGTCGAGATAAGGCTTCATGCGAGCGCGGGCGAAGAGGCGGGGCGTCGGAAATCGGGTGAGGCGCATTGTAACTTGAGCGGTGCGGTGTCGACTGTACCGGCAGTGTCTGGAAACTGGCCCGGTCGGATCGCCAGAACGGCTGGACTGACAAAGCGCAGAATTGTCGATGTGCCAGGGGCGGCAGGGCGGGCAGGATGGCCTCATCGCTTCAAATTGTCTGCCGGAGAATGATCATGTCGCCCATAGCTACCTCCGCATCGCTGGACCGTGCCGCTGAATTGCGCCATCTGCGCGCTGCGGCCAGCGTCGTTCATGCGGTGATTCCACCGACCCCGCAGTACTGCTGGCCGTTGCTCTCGCAAGCCATGGGCACGGCGGTGTGCGTGAAGCATGAGAACCACACGGAAGTGGGCGCGTTCAAGGTGCGCGGCGGGCTGACTTATCTGCATGCCTTGCGCCAACGTGAGCCGCAGGTGCGTGGTGTGATAGCGGCGACGCGCGGCAATCATGGCCAGTCGATTGCATGGGCGGCGCGTCGTAACGGTATCGCTGTCAACATCGTCGTGCCGCATGGCAACAGCGTGGAGAAGAACGCCGCCATACGCGCGCTCGGCGCAGAGCTCATCGAAGCGGGCGATGACTTCCAGGCCAGCCGCGAGGCGGCCGATCAACTGGCCGCTGAACGTCGCTTGCACTTCGTGCCCTCGTATCACGATGACCTGGTCGTCGGCGTAGCAAGCTACTGGCTGGAGTTCCTCGAGGCCACGCCGCTGGATGTTGTCTATGTGCCGATCGGCATGGGTTCGGGAATTTGCGCGGCGGTGCGGGCGCGCGATGCGCTGGGGCTGTCGACGCGCATTGTCGGCGTCGTGTCAGCACATGCGCGATGCTATGAGCAATCTTTCGCAAGCGGGACCGTGGTGTCGGCGCCGGTATCGACGCTGCTGGCCGACGGGCTTGCATGTCGCACACCGGATGCGAAGGCGCTGGAGGTGATCCGCGCTGGCGTCGACCACATCATTGCGGTGACGGATGACGAGGTGGCAGAGGCTATTCGCCTGTATTTCTCCACCACCCACAACGTGGCCGAAGGCGCTGCCGCCGCAGCCCTGGCGGGGGCATGGCAGCAGCGCGAGCGGATTGCCGGCCAGCGTATCGGCCTGCCGCTGACCGGTGGCAACATTGATCGCGCCAAGCTGGCGCGCGTGCTCGCCGGTCAGCCAATCCTGGCTTAGGCGGGTTGTTGGCGGCGACGCTGCACCAGCCAGCCGCCACCCAGCACGATCAGGAGCACCAGCACATACACCGCCCACTTGAACGGCGGATGTGCAGCAAAGAACGGCTTGAGGACCGGTTCAGCCACGATCATGTGCGCCGCCGTATAAGCCAGCACCGCCGCGCCGCCGTAGATGATGATCGGGAACCGCTCGATCAGGCGAAGTACCACGCCGCTGCCCCACACCACCACCGGCACGCTGATCAACAGACCCAGCACCACCAGCAGGAAGCTGCCGTGCGATGCGCCGGCGATGGCGAGCACGTTGTCGATGCCCATCACCGCATCGGCGATGACGATCGTCTTCATGGCGCCCAACAGGGTGGAGCTGCCCGCGCCGTGTTCATCGCCGCCCGGGCCGTCGTCAGCCAGAAGCTTCCACGCAATCCACACCAGTGCCAATCCACCTACCAACATCAGGCCGGGAATCTTCAGCAGCCACACCACTGCCAGCGTCATCAGCGCCCGCACGATGATGGCGCCCGCGGCGCCCCACATGATGGCCTTCTTCTGCAACTCGGGCGGCAGGTTGCGCGCCGCCAGCGCGATGAGGATGGCGTTATCGCCCGCAAGCACGAGGTCGATGACGATGATCGATGCCAGCGCGGCAGCAAACTGCATGGTGAAGATGTCAGACAACCATTCCATGGCGGCTCCAAGTCAAACAACAATAAAAATTGGTTGACCGGACTGCATGGAGTGCTGGGGCGGGACGCTTTGCAGACCATGAAATCCGGTTGCAAAGGTCTTGCTCGACACGCGCAGGTTGTGAACCTGCTGGTGCCGGCACGACCGGAAGCTTGCGCTTCGTCATGACGATCGTGCCTGGGGCTGAAGAACCCCCGAGCTACTCCCCTTTGAGGAAGTCCGCATTGTATCGCAGCAGGCCGATTGTGCGCTGCAAAAACGCAACATCGGCACGATGACGCGCTGTGCGCGGTTTTTTCAGCGGCGTGGGTGATTTTTACGATTGGCGCGATGCCGCGTTGTGGCGCCCTCCGGCGAAAGAACGGTGGCGCTGTCACAAAGCGGCGTCTACGCTGCAATTTCATCCGCGCGCCACCGGCGAGCGGTGATGGCATAGGCGCGATGGCACGTTTCTCGCTGTCGATGGCCTTCATGACCATGCAGCACCGTGCCGTTCCACCCACAACGGGAGACACCATGCAGGCCACCAAGCCGTCCGCCGATGCCTATGCCCGCCGCGCGCTGGCCCGTCTGATTCAGCCGCAGCCAACGGTCGACGCCGTTGGGGCGGGCTTGACCTTCTACCAGCTCTTTACGGAAGACGACGCCGCGCTGCGTGCCGAGGCGGAGGCAGGCCTGCTCGCACCCGCGGCCAGTATCAGCCCGAAGTTTTTCTACGATGCCCTCGGCTCGCGTCTGTTCGAAGCGATTACCGACCTGCCTGAGTACTACCCGACGCGCACCGAAGCCGCCATCTTCAGCCTGCATGCGGCCGAGATCGCGATGCGCGTGGGCCGCGGCGCCACGTTGATCGACCTGGGTGCCGGCAACTGTGAAAAGGCCGCGCGCCTGTTCCGCACGCTGGCACCGTCGCGATATGTGGCGATCGATATTTCGGCGGATTTCCTCCGCGATACGCTGCGTGGGCTTGCGCGTCAGCATCCGCAATTGCCGATGGTCGGCATTGGCGCCGATCTGTGTGCGCCTCTGGTGTTGCCCGATGCCGTCGGCGATGGGCGCCGCGTGTGGTTTTACCCCGGTTCGAGCCTGGGCAACTTCACGCCGGAAGAGGCAGCGGCGTTTCTCTCGCGCCTGCACGAAGCTTCGGCCCCCGGCGACAGCGTGCTGATCGGCATCGACCTCATCAAAGACGCACAACGGCTCGAAGCCGCTTACGACGATCCGCTCGGGGTGACGGCGGCCTTCAATCTGAACGTGCTGCGCAACCTGAATCGCCTCCTGGGTGCGAATTTCGACGTGCGGGATTGGCGTCATGTCGCGCTGTACCGAGCAGAGGCGCACCGCGTTGAGATGCATCTGGAAGCGCGTCGCGATGTCACGGTTCGGTGGGGTAAGCACGCGCGCGCCTTCGCTGCCGGCGAGCGCATGCACACCGAGAACTCCGTCAAATACGACCTGCCGAGCCTGCATATGATGTTTGCCGAAGCCGGCTTCGAAGACCTGCATGCCTGGACTGATGTCAGCGGCGACTTTGCCGTCTGCCACGCGAGCGTAGGCCGCTAGGCCGGGCGGCAGAACACCAGGCGGCCCGGTGCGATAATGGATCGATTCCCGCCCGAGGTGTGCCGCGATGGCTGAATTCTTCATGCTCCCCGATCCGACCTTCATCGGATCGCTTCCCGACTGGACCGACGGCCGGCGCTTGCCGCGCCAGGGCATCGCGCACAGCCTGGTCGACGCGCGCAATCGCACGCTGGCCTTGTTGTCCGCGTTTGGCGACACGCAGCGCGGCTGGCAGATTGAACGCGTCGAGCATCACGCCCCGCCGCTTTGGACGCTGGGCCAGCTGGCCTGGTTTGCCGAGTTCTGGTGCCTGCGCGAGCCCCGCCGCAACGGCAGCGACACCGTCGAAGACGGCGCCGGCACCGAATGGGAACTGGCGCGCTGGCAAGCCACGCTGCCGGCCGCGCTCGACGGCGCCGACACGTTCTTCGACATGGACCGGATGCCACCAGAGGCATGCTGGGAGCTGACGCTGCCCGGCATCGCGACGATCAAGCAGTACGCGCATGACGTGCTCGACCGTGTGCTCCGTAAGCTCGCCACACTTGGCACCGATGACGATGCGGCGTTGGAGCCGTTCCGCTGGGCGGTCTTTCACGAAGACCTGCGCGCCGAACATCTGCACGGCCTGCTGCAGGTATTGGGCCTGCAACCCGCTGGGCAACCGCCGCTGGCCGCCGTGGCTGTACCGGCTGCGCAGACATTGTCGTTGCCCGGTGGCCGCTTCCAAATGGGCTGGCCCGACGCCGATGGGTTCTTCTTCGACAACGAATGTCCGCCGTATCGCACATACGTGCCGGCGTTCGAGATTGATGCACAGCCCGTCACGAATGGCCAATACCTGGAGTTCATCGAGGACCGTGGTTACGACCATCCGCAATGGTGGTCGCCGGCCGGCATGGAGTGGCTGATGATGCAGGAGCGCTCGGCGCCGCTCGGTTGGCAGCGCGATCCCACCACGCGCAGCTGGCAGGCACTGCGCTACGGTCAGGCGCGTACGATCAACCGTGACGAACCCGTGCGCCATGTGAGCCTGTACGAAGCCCAGGCGTGGTGCCGCTGGGCCGGCCGTCGCTTACCGACGGAAGACGAATGGGAGATGGCCGCGGTGCAAGGCCGCGCAGGCTTCCATTGGGGGCAGGTGTGGGAGTGGACGTCATCGCCGTTCGAGCCGTATCCGGATTTCGTGCCCGGCGTGCCGCGTGGTCGTGCGGCGAGCCTGTCGGCGCCGCACTTCCAAACGATGCAGACGGTGCGCGGTGCTGCCGCTCATACTCCACAGCGCGCGCGTCATCCGCGTTTCCGGGGCTTCCTGCTGCCGGAGCGCGACGACATCTTTGTCGGCTTCCGAACCTGTGCGCTTTGACGGAAGCTTGTAGACAGGACTGGCAAGTCGAACGCAATTCATCAAGGTTGCCGCCCAAACAAAAAACCCCACGCTGTTAGACGTGGGGTTTTTTGTAGGCTGCCGCTAAGGCCATCCGGAGGAAATGGCCCTTCATCGATCAACGATCGAAGTCGCGCGAACGGCCCTTGCTGCCGTAGCTGTCGCGGTTGCCGTCGCGATTGCCATAGCTGCGACGCTGCGCGCCGTTGCCAGCGTCGCCGAAGCGGTTGCCGCCGTTGTTGTCGCCGAAGCGACGCGGGGCAGCGCCTTCGCGGTTGCCATCGCGATTGCCATAACCGCCACCGTTGCCGGTGCCGGCGCTGTTGCCGTAGCCACGGTTGCCGTCTTGCGTGCCTTGCGTGCGCGCGGGGCGTTGTTGCCAGTCGCCACGGTTTTGCTGGCCTTGGCCATACGACGGACGCGGGGCGCGGTCGTCGCGGTTCCATTCGCGTTGGGCGCCTTGGTAGCCGCCGCTGTTGCTATTGCTGTTGCCGTTGCGGTCGTCGCGGCGCGGAGCAAAGCCGTCGCGGTCGCCGGCGAAGCTGCGTTGGAAGCGGCCTTCGTTGTTGCCGCTATTGCCACCGTTGCCGCCTTGGCGTGCGCCGTAGCCTTCACGCTGGCCGCGATAACCGCCGCCATTGCCACCGTTTCCGCGGTAGCCGCCACGGTCGCCGCCGGCACGCGGGCCACCTGTGCGGGGCTTGGCCGAGCGCTTCGGCTCCAGGCCCTCAACCACCGATGCATCGATGCGGCGATCAACGAAGCGCTCGATACGGCGCCATTGGAACGTGTCGTTGTGGTTCACCAGGTTGATGGCGATGCCGCTGCGGCCCGCGCGGCCCGTACGGCCGATGCGATGCACATAGTCTTCAGCTTGCTTGGGCAGGTCGAAGTTGACCACGTGCGTGATGTCCGGCACGTCGATGCCGCGCGCTGCCACGTCGGTGGCCACCAGCACGCGCAACTGGCCGCGGCGCAGCGCCGTCAGCGTGCGGTTGCGCGCGCCCTGGTGCATGTCGCCATGCAAGGCGCCGGCGGAGAAGCCGTGCTCGGTCAGGCGTTCGGCCAGCGAATCGGCATCACGCTTGGTCGCCGTGAAGACGATGGCTTGCTTGAGCGATGCATCGCGCAGCAGGTGATCCAGCAGTTGCTGCTTGTGCGACATGTCGTCGGTGAAGTGCAGGCGCTCTTCGATGTTGCTTTGGTCGACCTTGGCGGCGGCGATTTCGATGCGCTGCGGCTCGCGCATCATGCGCTCGGCCAGTTGCTCGATGCGGCGGTCCATGGTGGCCGAGAACATCAGCATCTGACGCGTCGCCGGCGTAGCGCCGACGATGGCTTCGATGTCATCCGAGAAGCCCATGTCCAGCATGCGGTCGGCTTCGTCAAAGACGAGCATGTCGAGTGCCGACAGGTCGATGCGGCCCGAGTCGATGTGGTCGAGCAGGCGGCCCGGCGTGGCGATGATGATGTCCGGCATGCGGGCCAGCATGTCGAGCTGCTTCGGGTAGGGCATCCCGCCCAGGATGCTCGCGCAGACGATACGGCGCAGATGGCGGCCGTATTGTGCGGTGGCGGTGGTCACTTGCAGGGCCAGTTCACGCGTGGGCGTGAGCACCAGCAGCGACGGCTTGGCCGGTGCCGGGCGTGGGCGGCGGCCTTTCATGCGTTGCGGCGGGCCGTCCATGCGCGGACGCTGCGGCTCAGGCTGTTCGCTGATGCGCTGGATGGCCGGCAGGATGAAAGCGGCGGTCTTGCCCGAACCAGTCTGGCTCGTGACCAGCAGGTCGCGGCCGGACAGGCAGGCCGGAATGGCTTGCGCCTGCACCGGCGTGGGCGTGGTGTAGTTCACTTCGCCAAGCGCGCGGACGATGCGGTCGTCCAGGCCCAGTGCAGCAAAGGCGCTTGCACGGGTCGCGGTTTCGGCGATGAGGTTTTCGGTATTGGTGTTGATGGTTTCAGCGTGCGCAATGGCGCCGCTGCCGTCTTGAGGCTGCGTCATGTCGAATAGGTAGTAAGGCTGCCGCGTCGCTACATCAACGGATGCAGGCGACGGAAATGGGATACGGCGACCGGTTAATCACGGGCGTCGGCGCCAATCGGATAAGGCCGGTTCGACAGACGGGCTGCAGAACGGACAAGGCGGGGGAGTGGGCCGGCCTCAAGCTGAACAGGTCAGCGAGGTGGGGCGGCGGTCCCTTCGGCGTGATGTGAATCCACGCGGGAGATCGGAGACGATGCCAAGCACAATGGCAATCGGCTGCGCATGCTTGCAACGGGCGGTGGTTCGGACGATGCGCGCCGGTTTGGAACCAGCACATCGGCCAATCGCGGACCGAAAAATACGGCAGTAAGCAGCCAAGTCGCGGACTATAGCATGAATTTTTGCAGTGCGCAAAAAATTGCCGGTGGCGCTGATGTACGCGCCGCCGCCGCTTGCCGGATTGGCCTCGCGGCCTATACTCGAAGGACCGGCCACGCTGACGGCCGGAAAGGGGCGGATGATGGAATTCCCGATGGCCTTCTCCAACCTGTACCTGTTGCTCGCCGTTTGCGTTGCGGGCGTGATCGGACTGGCGTCTGCGCCACTGGTGATTCGAGGTGCGCGAGTAGGGATCCGTGTGCTTCTGACGATCATTGGGGTGTTGATCGGGCTGCTCGTGCTCGAAGCGCTGCCGGTGCTGACCTAGATGGCCCGGGGCCATCCGCAGCCATAGGCCCGCCCGCGTGTGGCGGGCCTCGTTGTTTTGTGCGGGCAAGAGAACAAAAAGCCAGGCGTGCAGCCTGGCTTTGTCGTATCTGCTGGTCCCGCCGACAGGAATCGAACCTGTATCTCACGCTTAGGAGGCGCGTGCACTATCCATTGTGCTACGGCGAGAGACCGACCCCGGGTGACGCAAACGGCCGCCCGAGCGAGCCGCGATTCTACGCAATTTGCAGGGCCAAGACCAGTGAGGCACCGGAGCAGCGGGCCGCGCGGGCGCCCGGTACCGACGACATATGAAATGATGATGACGCCACGTGTTCTGTGGGTTGCCGCCCACAGTTCAGGCGTTCTTGTGATGAAGCAAACGCTAAAGCGAACGAACGATCGGTCGGAGAATCAGATTTAAGTATTACGAACTTTCCACGTTTGTTCACGGAAGTTATCCTTCACCATCCCCCTTTCAGAAACCCCTAGGCGACCAACATGCTGACATCCGAAGAACGGGACGATCCGTGGACGGTGGAGCCGTCGCTGGAAAGCCTGTTCCCCAAGCATCGGCCCGGGTCGATTGATCGGCCGATCTATTTCCGTCACACCGATACGCCAGACGGCCACGTCATCAAACAGTTCCCTGACGGCTCACGCCAGCTCGTGCGCTTTGTTGGCCTGGAAGAACAGGTCGTCTAACACTTCCTTTAAAGCCTATTTCCGTTTGTGTCATGCACAAACAAAAACACCGCCGTGCGTGACGGCGGCGCTCATGCTGCGTGCGGCTTTGTTCAATCGGCGACTTTGTCGCTCGGGTACTTGAACGAGTCGCGCAGCAGGAAGCTCATCGGGATATCGAGCTTTGCGCTGTGCGGCGGAATCGGTTGCTGGAACCACTTCTTGTAGAGCTTCTCGGCGTCGTAGTCGAGGATGATGTTGGTCATCGCGCGATCAACCAAGCGCTTGAACTCGGTGTCGTCCTTGCTCAGCATGATCGCGTAGGGCTCGACCGTCAGCATGTCACCGACGACGGCGTAGTCGCCCGGGGTCTTGGTGTTGGCGCGGAAGCCGTAGAGCAGCACGTCGTCCATTGCAAAAGCGTCGGCCTTGCCGGTTTCGACCATCGCGAAGGATTCAGCGTGGTCCTTGGCTTCGAGGAAGTTCATGTTCAGCACGCGCACGTCGTTCATCTTGCGCAGCTCCGCCACGCTGGTGGTGCCTTTGGTGGTGACGACGGTCTTGCCGCGCAGGTCATCCCACCTGCGGATGCCCGACGACGTCTTGACGATCATGCGGATGCCCGCGATGTAGTGCGGAATCGTGAAGGCCACTTTCTCGCGGCGTTCGCGGTTGTTGGTGGTCGAGCCGCATTCGAGGTCGGCTTTGCCATCGGCGATGGCCGGCATCCGCGTCGAGGGCGTGACCAGCACATATTGCACTTTCAGATCGGGCCGCTTGAGGTCCGTGCGCAGCTTGTCGACCACGCGCAGGCACAGATCGACAGCATAGCCGACGGGCTTTTTATCGGCGTCGTAGAACGAGAAGGGCACGGAGCTTTCGCGGTAGGCGACGCGGACGGTGCCGGTGTCGCGGATGCGGTCGAGCACCGGCGTGGAGGAGGCCAGGACAGGGCCCGGCAAACTGGACAGCGAAGCGAAGAGCAGCGCTGCAGCCGGCAGCGCGCGCGTGAAGAACGGCATGGTTGTATCCCCCGGAAAGAATCGGCGGCCCTCTTTATCGTTATGCCCGGCTCGTGGCCGGAGGGCCTGCCGCATGATACGGCCCGCCGCAGCAAGCTGCAGGCCTGTGCTTTTTTGGTGTTGTAAGCAGGCTGCAAGAGTGGATTTCGCCCTCTAAAAGTCGATGCGTGACGCGTGGTTTGCAGTGGTGCGTTACGCACATGCAGCGTGCGCAACGCACCGTCTCAGCCGTCCAGCCGGTGCAGCGGACTCGCCCGCGGTGCATACCTGGCCCAGCATGCGTTGCTGCGGTGCGAAGCCGCACCGGGCCTAGCGTTAGGCGTTTTTCCCTACCGGGTTTGTCCCGACTGCCCGAGACGGACAAGGGGCGCTATGCTCCGACCATGTCTTGTTCGCAAGGCATCGAGGAGAGACTCTTCCGGCCCGCCGAAAGCGGGCCGTTTTCTTTGGCGCCTGCGCGTTCGAGGCCAGGTCAGTTCTGACTCGGAAGCACGTTGCCCGGCTGAGACGACTGCCGCGGCCAGTTCGAGAACGCGAAAATCCACAGCGCCACCAGGTTCGCCACCGGCACCAGCACAAGCAGGGTCCACCACGGTGAAAAGCCGGTCCGCAGCAAGATCTGCCGCACCGGAATGCCTGCCACGACCAAGATGATCAACAGCCCGAAGAGTCCGCGCATCGTCATTCCCCTTTCGTAACGGTATGGATGGCGCGGCCGGAAAAAGCGAGTCCGGCGGCACAAGCGTTATAGCACCGGCATCTGCAAGCGCAATGTCGCCGATGGGCGACGCGCGGGGCGACTACAATACGCGCCTTCCGGCCGTACGCGGCCAGCACCCTTTTTCTCTCCAGCATGGCCCTGTTTTCCATTACCGATGCGCAACTGGCGTTCGGCCACGTTGCGCTGCTCGACCACACCGATTTCTCGCTGGAAGCCGGCGAGCGCGTCGGCCTGATCGGCCGCAACGGCACCGGCAAGTCGTCGCTGCTCAAGATCGTGGCGGGGACGACCTCGCCGGATGACGGGCTGATCGCCCGCCAGAGCGGCGTGACCTCGGCGTATGTGCCGCAAGAGCCCGAATTCGACCCCGAACAGACCGTGGCCGAAGCCGTGGCGATGGGCGTGCCGCATGCTGCCGGCCTGCTGGCTGAATACGAGGCGCTGATCACGTCGATGGGCGACTCCCACGATGAAGACGCGCTGCACAGGCTGCAGGCGCTGCAATCCCAGTTGGAAGCGGCAGACGCGTGGCAACTGCGCACGCGCGTGGAAACGACGATCGCCCAGCTGGGCCTGCTGCCCGGCGCGCGCATCGGTTCGCTGTCGGGCGGCCTGACCAAGCGTGTGGCGCTTGCGCAGGCGCTGGTGGGCGCGCCTGACATCCTCCTGTTGGACGAGCCGACCAACCACCTGGACTACAACTCCATCCGCTGGCTCGAAGACTTGCTGCTGGCCTTCCGCGGCAGCGTGTTGTTCATCACGCACGATCGCGCCTTCCTCGACCGCGTGGCCACACGCATCATCGAACTCGATCGCGGCAAGCTGCGATCGTACCCCGGCAACTTCACGGCGTATCAGACGCGCAAGGCGCAGGAGCTGGACGCCGAAGCATTGGAAAACGCCCGCTTCGACAAGCTGCTCGCGCAGGAAGAAGTGTGGATCCGCAAGGGTGTGGAAGCGCGGCGCACACGCAGCGTCGGCCGCGTGGCGCGGCTGGAACAGATGCGTGTGGAGCGCCAGGCGCGCCGCGAGGTGCAGGGCAACGTCAAGCTGGAAGTCTCGCAGGGCGATCGCTCCGGCAAGATTGTCGCCGAGCTGATCGACGTGACCAAGCGCTATGGCGACAAGACCGTCGTCGACAACTTCACCGCCACCATCATGCGCGGCGACAAGGTCGGGATTCTCGGCGCCAACGGTGTCGGCAAGACCACGCTGCTGAAGCTGATCCTCGGCGAACTGGCACCGGATTCCGGCACGGTGCGCAACGGCACCAACCTGCAGGTGGCGTACTTCGACCAGATGCGCGCGCAATTGGACCTGAACCGCTCGCTTGCCGACACTATCAGCCCGGGCAGCGACTGGATTGAAGTCAACGGTCAGCGCAAGCACGTGATGAGCTATCTGGGCGACTTCCTCTTCCCGCCCGAGCGTGCCCGCTCGCCGGTGGCCTCGCTGTCGGGCGGCGAGCGCAACCGGCTGCTGCTGGCACGCCTGTTTGCCCGTCCGGCCAACGTGCTGGTGCTCGACGAGCCGACCAACGATCTGGACATCGACACGCTCGAACTGCTGGAAGAACTGCTGCAGGAATACAGTGGCACCGTATTCCTGGTCTCGCACGACCGCGCGTTCGTCGACAACGTCGTCACTTCGGTGATTGCGGCGGAGGGCGAAGGCCGGTGGCGCGAATACGTGGGCGGGTTCTCGGATTGGCAGATGCAATCGGCACGCTCGGCGCAGATGGCGCAAGCCGCCAAGCCGGCCGCCGAAGAGAAGAAGCCCGAGATGGCCAAGCCGCGCGAGCGTGCCACGGTCAAGCTCAGCTACAAAGAGCAGCGCGAACTCGACGCGCTGCCCGCCACTATCGAGGCGCTGGAGGCGGAGCAGAAGCAGGTCGGCGGCGAACTGGAAGACGGCACGATCTACGGCCGCGACCCGGAGCGCGCGCAGAAGCTCGCCGAGCGCCACGAAGCCATCGAACTGGAGTTGCTGGAGGCGCTGGAGCGTTGGGAATCCCTCGAAGCCAAACGCGCCGGCACGGTGTGACGCTGCAGTAACCACGCAATATGTCAGCGGGATGTCGACCGAATATGGGTTTCGGGTCGCATCCCAACGCTGATGATCCCTCCGCATTGTTGAGGACGGCTTCCTTTACAATGCGCGCTGCATTCCCGGTGCTTGGGGACAGACCCAGGCCTGGTCAGTTTTTCCGCCTTCCATGAGCAAAACCTCCCAATACAGCGAATCGTCGATCAAGGTCCTCAAGGGCCTGGAACCGGTCAAGCAACGGCCGGGCATGTACACGCGCACCGACAATCCCCTGCACATCGTGCAGGAAGTCATCGACAACTCCGCTGACGAGGCGTTGGGCGGCTACGGCAAGCTGATTGCCGTGACGCTGCACAAGGACGGCAGCGTGAGCGTGGAAGACGATGCGCGGGGCATCCCTGTCGGCATCCACCCCGAAGAGGGCGTGCCGGTGGTCGAGATCGTCTACACGCGCCTGCATGCTGGCGGCAAGTTCGACAAGGGCCGCGGCGGCGCATACGCGTTCTCCGGCGGCTTGCACGGCGTGGGGGTGTCGGTCACGAACGCGCTGTCGACGCGGCTGGAAGTGACGGTCTGGCGTGACGGCAACGTGTCGACGCTCGCATTCTCCGGTGGCGACGTGATCGAACCGTTGACCACCCGCAAGGCCGAACGCGGCGAGAAGAAGAGCGGCACGCGCGTGCGTGCGTGGCCGGACGCCAAGTATTTCGATTCCGAGAACATCCCGCAGGCCGAGCTGCAGCGCTTGCTGCGCAGCAAGGCCGTGCTGCTGCCGGGCGTGAAGGTCACGCTCACGCTGGAAAGAACCGGCGAGACGCTCGAATGGCAATACGACCAGGGCCTGCGCGGCTATCTGGTCGAATCGCTTGCGCAGGGCAGCGGTGCCGAGCCGGTGATCCCGCTGTTTGAAGGCGAACACTTTGCCGACCCTGACAAGCCCGGCGAAGAAGGTTTTGCCTTCGGCGAAGGCGCATCGTGGGTGGTGGCCTGGACGGAAGAGGGCTCGCCGGTGCGTGAGTCATACGTCAACCTCATCCCGACGCCCGCCGGCGGCACGCACGAATCCGGTTTGCGCGAAGGCCTGTTTCAGGCCGTGAAGAGCTTTGTCGAGATGCACGCGCTCCTGCCCAAGGGCGTCAAGCTGATGTCCGAAGACGTGTTTGCGCGCGCTTCGTTCGTGCTGTCGGCCAAGGTGCTCGACCCGCAATTCCAGGGTCAGATCAAGGAACGCCTGAATAGCCGCGATGCGGTGCGCCTGGTGTCCACCTTCAGCCGCCCGGCGCTGGAACTGTGGCTGAACCAGCACGTCGAGCACGGCAAGAAGCTGGCCGAACTCGTCATCAAGCAGGCGCAGGCGCGTACACGTGCCGCGCAGAAGGTCGAGAAGAAGAAGGGCTCCGGTGTGGCCGTGCTGCCCGGCAAGCTGACCGACTGCGAATCCGACGACGTCACCCGCAACGAACTCTTCCTGGTGGAAGGCGATTCCGCCGGCGGCTCGGCCAAGATGGGCCGCGACAAGGAATTCCAGGCCATCCTGCCGTTGCGCGGCAAGGTGCTGAACACCTGGGAAACCGAGCGCGACCGCCTGTTCGCCAATAACGAGGTGCATGACATTGCGGTCGCCATCGGCGTGGACCCGCACGGGCCGAACGATACGGTCGACCTCTCCGGCCTGCGCTACGGCAAGATCTGCATCCTGTCCGATGCTGACGTGGACGGGGCGCACATCCAGGTGCTGCTGCTCACGTTGTTCTTCAAGCACTTCCCGCAATTGATCGATCGCGGGAACGTATGCGTGGCCCGTCCGCCGCTGTATCGTGTCGATGCCCCGGCGCGTGGCAAGAAGCCCGCGCAAAAGCTCTACGCGCTGGATGACGGCGAGTTGGAAGCCATTGAAGACAAACTGCGCAAGGATGGCGTGAAAGAGGGCGCCTGGCAGATTTCCCGCTTCAAGGGCTTGGGCGAAATGAGCGCCGAGCAGCTCTGGGAAACCACCATGAACCCCGACACGCGCCGTCTGCTGCCCGTGGCGCTGGGCGAACTGGGCCAAGACCAGACCATCAACATGATGAACATGCTGATGGGCAAGGGCGAAGCCGGCGCGCGCCGCACGTGGCTGGAAGCGCGCGGCAACGAAGTCGAAGCCGATATCTGATCGCAAACCGACAACGATGAAGCTTTTCGTACGTTTCGCATTCGCATTGACGGCGCTGGCCTTGTTGGCCAGCCAGCCGGCGCGCGCGGACGTCTACGGCTACATCGATGAAAACGGTCTGGCGCACTTCGCTGCCGAACGGATAGACGATCGCTACGTGCTGTTCATGAAGGGCGTGGCGGTGGCGGGCAAGGGCGACGACAAGGCCAAGGACGATAGCGCCATCGCCCTGCCGGCAACCGAGCTGCCCGACGCCGACGCCTATCTCAACGCCAGCAAGCGCGATGCACTCGACAACGCTGCCGGCATGCGCCAGCGCCTGGTGCGCGCGGTGTTGCAGCATCCGAACGTGCCGACGGTGGAACCGCTGATCCGCCAGGCCGCGAGCAAGCACGGTATCGACCCCGCGTTGGTGAAAGCCGTTATTGCCGCCGAATCCGGTTTCAACCCGCAGGCCGTGTCGCCCAAGGGTGCAATCGGGCTGATGCAGGTGATTCCGGACACCGGCGCGCGCTACGGCGTGACCGGCGACGCCCGCCGCACGGCCGCCCAGAAGCTGGCCGACCCGAAGACCAACATCACCACCGGCGTGCGTTACCTGAGCGATCTGCTGCGCATGTTCTCAGGCAACCTTGAGCTTGTGCTGGCCGCCTACAACGCGGGCGAGGGCGCCGTGCAGAAGCACGGCAACGACATTCCGCCCTACGCCGAGACGCAGAACTACGTGAAGACGGTGCTGCAGTTCTATCGCTACTACAACCCGGTCGCCGCCGTGCCCGGATTCATGAATGTGAGCGCCAACGGCGTCATCGCCACGCGCAAGCCGGGCCGCACGGGCCGGCCCGCACGCATCGAACTCGTATTGGACCCGGCCACCGGCGTGGCCACGAACGTACCTCAACATTGATCCTGGCGGCGCCGCAACGTTGAAGCGCGCCGCTTTCGCTTGAGTCTCCATGGAACAACAAGACATCCTCTTCGACCCCAGCGAGCCGGCCGAAGCGCTCACGCTTGGCGCCTATGCTGAGCGCGCTTACCTCGACTACGCCATCAGCGTGGTCAAGGGCCGCGCACTGCCCGAGGTGGCCGATGGCCAGAAGCCGGTGCAGCGCCGCATCCTGTTCGCGATGCACGAGATGGGCCTGCGCTCCGATGCCAAGCCTGTCAAATCGGCGCGCGTGGTCGGCGACGTGCTGGGCAAATTCCACCCGCATGGCGATCAATCCGCCTACGACGCACTCGTGCGCCTGGCGCAGGATTTCTCGCTGCGTTACCCGCTGATCGACGGGCAGGGCAACTTCGGCTCGCGCGACGGCGACGGTGCGGCGGCGATGCGCTATACCGAAGCGCGCCTCACGCCCATTTCGCGTCTGCTGCTCGAAGAGCTGGACCAGGGCACCGTCGATTTCATCCCGAACTACGACGGCTCGATGGAAGAGCCGAAGCTGCTGCCAGCGCGCTTGCCGTTCGTGCTGCTCAACGGCGCATCGGGCATTGCGGTCGGGATGGCCACGGAGATCCCGTCGCACAACCTGCGCGAAGTGGCGGCCGCCACCGTGGCGCTCATCCGCGACGACAAGCTCACCAGCACCGACCTGATGCAGTACATGCCGGGGCCGGACTTTCCGGGCGGCGGGCAGATCATCTCGTCGGCGGCCGACATTGCGCAGGTGTATGAAAGCGGTCGCGGCAGCCTGAAGGTGCGTGCGCGCTGGAAGATCGAAGAACTCGCGCGCGGCCAGTGGCAGCTCGTGGTGAACGAATTGCCGCCGAACACCTCGTCGCAGAAGGTGCTGGAAGAGATTGAAGAGCTGACGAACCCGAAGGTGCGCACGGGCAAGAAGTCGCTGTCGCCGGATCAGCTCACCATGAAGCAGACCATGCTGGGCCTGCTTGATGCCGTGCGCGACGAATCCGGCAAGGACGCTCCGGTGCGCCTCGTGTTCGAGCCCAAGAGCAAGAACATCGACCAGCAGGAATTTGCCAATGCATTGCTGGCCCACACATCGCTGGAGTCGGGTGCGGCCATCAACCTGGTGATGATCGGCACGGATGGCCGTCCGCGCCAGAAGGGCCTGGCAGAGATCCTGCGAGAGTGGATCGTCTACCGCTTCGCCACGGTCACGCGTCGCACGCGCCATCGTCTGGGCAAGGTGGAAGACCGTATCCACATCCTCGAAGGGCGGCAGTTGGTTCTGCTGCGCATCGAAGACGTGATCCGCATCATCCGTGAGAGCGAAGACCCGAAGGCCGCGCTGATCCAGGTCTTCAACCTGAGCGATCGCCAGGCCGAAGACATTCTGGAAATCCGCCTGCGTCAGCTTGCTCGCCTGGAAGCGATCAAGATCGAGCAGGAGCTGAAGAACCTGCGCGAAGAGCAGGGCGAGCTGGACGTGCTGCTGAAGTCCGAGACCATGATGCGCCGTCGCATCATCAAGGAGATCGAGACCGACGCGAAGCAATACGGTGACGACCGCCGCACCTTCATCCAGGAAGAGCGCCGCGCCGCAGCCGAAGTGAAGGTCGTTGATGAACCCGTCACGGTGATCGTTTCGCAGAAGGGCTGGGTGCGTACGCGCCAGGGCCATGGCCACGACGCCACGCAATTCACCTTCAAGGCAGGCGACACGCTCTACGACACGTTTGAATGCCGGACCACCGATGCGCTGTTGATCTTCGGCACGCGCGACGACAAGGGCACGGGCCGGGTCTATTCCGTGGCCGTGGCGAACCTGCCCGGCGGCCGTGGCGACGGCGTGCCGCTGACGACGCTGATCGAACTCGCGCCGGGTACGCACATCGCCCACACGTTCGCAGGCCATGCCGAACAGAATCTGGTGATTTCCACGCGCGGCGGCAACGGCTTCCTGGCCAAGGTGGGTGACATGGTCGGCCGCCAGAAGGCTGGCAAGGCGTTCCTGACGCTGGATGAGGGCGACCAGCCCAACAAGCCAGCGCCGGTGCCGGCTGACGCCTATGGCGTGGCGTGCCTGTCCGAAGGCGGCCGCATGCTGCTCTTCCAGATCAGCGAGTTGAAGACGCTCGCCAGCGGTGGTCGTGGCGTGATCCTGATGGAACTGGAGAAGAACGAAGCGCTGCTTCAGGCAGTGGCCTTCGGTGCAGCGGGCTTCGTGCTCTCGGGCACCGGCCCGCGCGGCGGCAAGGCGGTCGAGCAGACCATGACGACCCGCGCGCAAGAGCCGTACGCCGGCAAGCGCGCACGCAAGGGCAAGACGCTCGAGCCCAAGCTGCGCGACCCGAAGCTCTCGTTGCCCAAGCCCGCGCCGGACGCCGCCTGAACCCATGAGCGATCCGAGCGCCGCACCTGACGCCAACGCCGCAGCAAACGCAAACATTCCGTCCTGCAGCAAGCTCTTCACCGAGTTTGCGCGGATGGGCCTGTCGGGCTTCGGCGGCGTACTGCCCTTTGCGCGCGCCGGCATTGTCGATCGCAACCGGTGGCTCTCCAACACCGAGTTCGCCGAGTTGCTGAGCCTGGGCCAGGTGTTGCCCGGCCCGAATGTGGTCAACCTTTCGGTGATGCTCGGCTACCGCTTTCACGGGGTGCGGGGCGCCGCTGCCGCAATGGCCGGACTGGTGCTGACGCCTGCGGTGCTGTTGTTGCTGATCGTCATGCTGTACGACCACTTCAGTGCGCTGTCGGTGGTGCAGAACCTGCTCAAGGGCATGGCGGCGGTGGCAGCGGGGCTGGTGCTTTCAACGGCCGTCAAGCTGGCGCAGGGCCAGTCGCGCACCTGGCGGGCGCTCGGCATCGGCCTGGCGGTTTTCCTGACCATTGGCGTCCTGCAGTGGCCGCTGCTTCCCGTGATGCTGGTGCTGATTCCGCTCGCACTCGTGCTCGAATGGTGGGCGATGCGATGAGCTACCTCACCACCGTCTTCGACCTGTTCTGGCACTTTCTTGTGCTGTCGTTTCTCGCCATCGGCGGGGCCAGCTCGACGCTGCCCGACATGCACCGCTTTCTGGTCGACACCCGGCACTACATGACGAGCGAGCAGTTGAGCGCCATGTACGCCATCTCGCAGGCCGCACCGGGCCCCAACGTGCTCTTCGTTGAGTTGTTCGGCTGGCAGGCGGCGGGTCTGGGTGGGGCGATTGCCTCGCTGGTCGGCATCTGCGGGCCATCGTGCGTAATTGCTGCCGTCATCGCGCGCGTCATGGACCGCAAGCCTGACGCGCGCTGGATTGCGCTGGTCCGCCGTGGCCTCGCACCGCTCACGATCGGCCTGCTGTTCTCCACCGGCTGGGTGCTGGCGCGCGGCGCAGACAGCAGCTTCAGCACCATTGCGCTGACCGTGGCGACGGTCGTGGCGTCCTCCTTCACCCGCGTCCACCCGCTGGTGCTGGTGGGGCTGGGGGCATTGGTCGGCGGTATGGGCTGGGTGTAGCGCCCGCGCCGTCCGGCCTGCGAAATCCAAGGCGGACGCATGTCCGCCTTTTTTCTTGGCCCGCTCGCCACCGAGATGGGCGCACAGCCCTCGGGAATACCCCAATGCCGTTCATGATGTATATACAACAACATATCGATAAACGCGATGTTGTCTGTATGTGAACTCCGGTCCGTTCGACGCCTGCGTCCCGCCCGGAACTGCGCCGACAGCCTTGCCGACATAAAGAGGAGACAGTTTGGAACACCTTCAACGCAACCTGCGCGCGCGGCATATCCGCTTTCTCGCGCTCGGTTCGGCCATCGGCACGGGCCTTTTCTACGGGTCCGCTTCGGCCATCCAGTTGGCCGGGCCGGCCGTGATCCTTGCATACATCATCGGCGGCGCGGCCGTCTACATGGTCATGCGCGCGCTCGGCGAGATGGCGGTGCGCCAGCCGGTCTCCGGTTCGTTCGGGCGTTATGCGCGCGACAACCTCGGTCCGCTCGCCGGCTTTCTCACCGGCTGGACGTACATCCTCGAAATGGTGATCGTCTGCCTGGCCGACGTGACCGCCTTCGGCATCTACATGGGCTTCTGGTTTCCCGAGGTGCCGCAATGGCTCTGGGTGCTCGGCATCGTCATGCTCATCTGCGGCCTGAACCTCTGCAACGTCAAGGTGTTCGGCGAGATGGAATTCTGGCTCGCACTGATCAAGATCGTAGCGATTGGCGCCATGATCGTCGGCGGCACCGTCATCCTGTTCCTCGGCGTGAAGATGAACGGCGAGCACGCGTCGGGCCTCAGCAATCTCTGGTCGCATGGCGGTTTCCTGCCGCACGGCGTGGGCGGCCTCGTGGCGTCGTTTGCCGTGGTGATGTTCGCGTATGGCGGCGTCGAGATCATCGGCATCACCGGCGGTGAGGCGCAGAACCCCGACAAGGTCATCCCGAAGGCCATCAACGCCGTACCGGCGCGCATCCTGCTGTTCTACGTGCTGACCATGTGCGTGCTGATGGCGATCTTCCCGTGGACAGGCATCGACGGCCAGGGCAGCCCGTTCGTGCAGATCTTCTCAGGGCTGGGTATCCAGTCGGCGGCGGCAATCCTCAACCTCATCGTCATTTCGGCAGCCATCTCGGCCATCAACAGCAACATCTTTGGAGCGGGCCGGATGATGTACGGCATGGCGGAGCAGGGCCAGGCTCCGCGCATCTTTGCGGCCACGTCGCGTCACGGTGTGCCCTGGGTGACGGTGCTGTTCATGGCCGGTGCGCTGTTGTGCGGCGTGGTGCTGAACTACCTGATCCCCGAAAACGTCTTCGTGATCATCGCGTCGATCGCCACGTTCGCCACCGTGTGGGTCTGGCTGATGATCCTGTTGTCGCAGGTGGCGATGCGCCGTCGCCTGTCGGCCGAAGAAGTGCGTGCGCTCAAGTTCAAGGTGCCGCTGTGGCCCGTGGGGCCGGCCCTTGCCATCGCGTTCATGCTCTTCGTGATCGGCGTGCTGGGCACCATGGAAGACACCCGGGTGGCGCTTTACGTCGGCGCAGGCTGGGTGCTGCTCATGTCGGCAGCGTGGTATCTGCGCGTGAAGCCCAACGCAGCAGCCGTTCTGGCTGAAGAGGCAAGCGGGGTGTGAGCCCCGCCCGCCCGCAAAGACAAGACAAGTTTCGGAGACACCCCATGTCGAACCAAACCTCTGCGCCGTCGTACGCCGGCCGCGCCGATGCGCAGGCGACAGGCCACGCGCAACCGCTGTCACGCACGCGCGCCATTGCCGCCATCACCATCGGCAACGGCCTCGAGTTCTATGACTTCGTGGTCTATAGCTTCTTCGCCACGCTGATCGGCCGGCTGTACTTTCCGGTCGGCAACGCGACCGGCCAGTTGCTGATGTCGTTCGCCACATTTGGCGTGGGTTTCCTGATGCGGCCGCTCGGCGGTTTGCTGATCGGCATGTACGCCGATCGGGCGGGCCGCAAGCCGGCGGTGGCGCTCACGTTGTGGCTGATGGGTCTGTCGTCGCTGATCTTCGTCGTCACGCCCACTTACGCCCAGATCGGCATCCTCGCGCCCATCCTCGTCGTGCTTGCGCGGCTTGTGCAGGGCTTTGCCATCGGTGGCGAGATGGGTGCTTCGACTGCGCTGCTGCTGGAATACGCTGATGATCGTTCGCGCGGCTTCTATACGAGCTGGCAACCGTTCAGCCAGGGGCTGGCGGCGCTGTTCGGCGCGCTGGTCGGCCTGCTGCTGAGCAACGTGCTGGCGCCTGGGGCGCTGGAGTCGTGGGGCTGGCGGTTGGCGTTCGTGATCGGCATTCTCGTCATCCCGGTCGGCCTGATCATCCGCCGCCGCCTGGAGGAAACCGCCGCACCGCCCAGCACGCGCGAAGCCGACGCCACGCTGCCGTTGCTGCGCGAACACCGTCGCACGCTGGTGGCGAGCATCCTGCTGATGATCGGGGTGGCGTCGTCCACGTACATCATCGTCTACTACCTCAGCAACTACGCTGTGAGCGTGCTGCACATGCCGCTGTCGCTGGGCATCTGGGCGGCGTGCATCGCTGCGCTGGTGCAGGTGGTGCTGTCGCCGTTCGCGGGGCGGCTGGCCGACCGCGTGGGGCGCCGCAGGGTGGTGCTGTGGTCGCGCGTTGCACTGCTGGCGATGATCTATCCGGCCTTTGCGCTCATCAACGTAGACCCATCGCTCGCCCGGTTGCTGATCGTGGTCGGCTGCCTGTCGGTGCCGATGTCGATGACTTCGCCGGCCTCGATGGTGCTCGTGAGCGAGGTGCTGCCGCAGCGGCTGCGCGCCACGGGGCTGTCGATTGCCTACTGCGTCGCCATCGCCATCTTTGGCGGCTTTGCGCAGTTCTTCTCGACCGAGCTGATCCAGCTCACAGGCAATGCCAACGCACCGGCTTTCTACGTGATCGGCTGCGGCCTCGTCTCGCTGATCGGGCTGGCCATGGTGCCCGAGACGCTCGGCCGCCGCCTGTCGTAACGCTCAATCGACCCCAACGAAACCGCCGGTCTGGTGCGCCCACAGCCGTGCATACAGGCCGCCGTGTTCCAGCAACTCCGCATGCGTGCCGCTCTCGACGATGCGCCCGCCATCCAGCACGACCAGCCGGTCCATGCGCGCGATGGTCGAGAGCCGGTGCGCGATGGCAATCACGGTCTTGCCCTGCATCAGCGTTTCCAGGCTTTCCTGGATGGCGGCTTCCACTTCCGAATCCAGCGCGGACGTGGCTTCGTCCAGGATCAGGATCGGCGCGTCCTTGAGCAGCACGCGCGCAATCGCGATGCGCTGCCGCTGACCACCCGACAGCTTCACCCCGCGCTCACCCACCAGCGCATCAAAGCCCCGTCGCCCTTGCGCATCGGACAACTGCGGGATGAACTCGTCGGCGCGGGCCCGGCGCACGGCTTGCATCAACTCCGCCTCCGTGCTGTCGGGTTTGCCGTAGCGCAGGTTATCGCGGATGGAGCGGTGCAGCAGCGACGTGTCTTGCGTGACCATGCCGATCTGCTCCCGCAGGCTCTCCTGTGTCACGGCCGCAATGTCCTGGCCGTCGACGAGAATCCGGCCGCGCTCCACGTCGTACAGGCGCAGCAGCAGGTTGACCAGCGTCGATTTGCCCGCACCCGACGGGCCAACCAGGCCGATCCGTTCGCCGGGGCGCACCACGAGATCCAGCCCTTCGATCACGCCGCTGCCCTTGCCGTAGTGGAATCCCACGTGCTCGAAGCGCACTTCGCCCTGCGTCACGTGCAGCGGCTTGGCGCCGGGGTGGTCGATCACGGCGCGCGGCAGCGCGATGGTCTGCATCCCATCTTGCACCTGCCCGACGTTTTCAAAGATGCCGTTGACCACCCACATGATCCAGCCCGACATGTTGTTGATGCGGATGACCAGCCCCGTGGTCAACGCGATGGTGCCGGCGCTCACACGGCCCTGGCTCCACAACCACAGCGCGAGCGCCGACGTGCCCACGATCAACAGGCCGTTCATGGCCGTGATGGTGAAATCCATGCCGCTGATCATGCGGCCGGACAGGCGCGTCTTGTCCGTCTGCTCGGCCATGGCGTCGCGCGCGTAGCTTTCTTCATGCTGCGTATGCGCGAACAGCTTGAGCGTGGTGATGTTGGTGTAGCCGTCAACGATGCGGCCCATCAGCTTGGAACGCGACTCCGTGGCGATGACCGAACGCGCTTTCACGCGCGGCACGAAATAGCTCAGTGCCGCGATGTAGCAGCCAATCCACACCAGCAGCGGCACAACGAGCCACCAGTCGGCCCTGGCGAACAGCACCATCGCACTGATCGCGTAGATGACGACATGCCAGAGCGCGTCCACGGCCTGCACGGCGGAATCGCGCAGCGAAAAGCCGGTCTGCATGATGCGCTGGGCAATGCGGCCCGCAAAGTCGTTCTGGAAAAACGTCAGGCTCTGCTTGAGCACGTAGCGGTGGTTCTGCCAGCGGATCAGGTTCGACAGGTTGGGGTTGATGACCTGGTGCACGAGCACGTCGTGCAAGCCGAAGATGACCGGCCGCGCGATCAGCGCCACAAAGGCCATCCACAGCAGTTCGCTGCGGTGGCGGCCGAAGAACTCCGCGCCGGGGGTTGCCTGGATCATGTCGACGATGCGGCCGAGGAAGTCGAACAGCGCGACTTCAATCAGCGCGCCCAGCAACCCCACGAGCAGCAGGAACGCGAAGACGCCGCGCACCTCGCGCAGGAAGTGGGCGTAGAAGCGCCAGACATTGGCCGGAGGCTGGGTGTCGGGCAGCGGGCGGAACGGATCGATGAGCTTTTCCAGGCGGCGCAGCAGCATGTCGGGTCGGGGGTGAAGAGGAGACCGACGCCCCAGGGCGGGACGTGCGCGGAAGAGCCGCCCATGATACGCGCGTGAAAGTGCCCTTGCTGGCGGCCTGGCTTATGGAGAGCAGGACTCGGAGGTTGGTGCTCAGAGCTCGACGCGTCGGCCTTTTTGCTCGGAGGTTGGAGCTCAGAGCTCGGCGCGTGGGGCGTTTTGCTCGGAGGTTGGAGCTCAGAGCTCGGCGCGTGGGGTGTTTTGCTCGGAGGTTGGAGCTCAGAGCTCGGCGCGTGGGGCTTTTTGCTCGGTGGTTGGAGCTCAGAGCTCGGCGCGTGGGGCTTTTTGCTCGGTGGTTGGAGCTCAGAGCTCGGCACGTGAGGCTTTTTGCTCGACGGTTGGGGCTCAGAGCTCGGCACGTGAGGCTTTTTGCTCGGCGATTGCAGTTCAGAGCGTCAGCTGCGATCCGTGGGAGGCGCCAGGCGGTTCGCGAGACGCATCGCGCCATGAAAAAAGCCGCTCGATTGAGCGGCTTTCGGGTTCCGTCGGGAGCGGGGCTCAGTGCACCACCATCCGCGAGAACGGCTCCACATAAGCCTGCAGGGTGATCATCAGCCCCACCAGGAAGGCCAGCGCCAGCGAGTGGAAGAACACGTAGCGCAGGATGTCGCCCTCGTGGCCGTACCACTTGGTGGCGGTGGAAGCCACGACGATGGACTGCGCGTCGATCATCTTGCCCATCACGCCGCCCGAACTGTTGGCCGCCGACATGAGGATCGGCGACAGGCCAAGCTGTTCGGCCGTGGTCTTCTGCAGGCCGCCGAACAGCACGTTCGATGCCGTATCGGAGCCGGTGAGCGCCACGCCCAGCCAGCCCAGCATCGTGCCGAACAGCGGGTACAGCACGCCCGTGTGGGCGAAGGCCAGGCCCAGCGTCGCGTCCAGACCGGAGTAGCGCGTCAGGTAGCCGATGCCGAACATCGCGCAGATCGTCAGCAGCGAATAGCGCGTGAGCTTGATGGTGTTCCAGTACTCCTTGAGCATGCGCGGCAGCGAGTAGCCCATCAGCAGGCCGCCGACGATGGCCGATACCAGGATGCCCGTACCCGCCATCGACAGGACGTTGAAGTTGAACACTGCGCCTTCGGCAATCACCTTGGGCACCACCGGCGGGCCCTTGAGCACCATCTTGTCGAGGCCCGGGATGGCGAACTTGAATGCCCAGAGGCCGTCGGCAAACGCCTTGAACTGCGGCACGCCCCAGATGAACACGAACACGGTCAGGATGACCCACGGCAACCATGCCTGCACGCGCGTGATCTTGCCGTTGGTGGCCGTGGTGGTTTCGCGGGCTTCGGCAGCAGCTTCGGGGTCGACGCGGGAGTTGTCTTCGCGGTTGCGCAGGGCGGTCGAGGTCCAGATCGTCTTGGGCTTCCACACCTTCAGGAACAGCGTGAGCGTGCCCATCGACACCAGCGCCGCAATCACGTCCACCAGCCACGGGCCGTGGAAGTTCGACACCAGGAACTGCGGAATCGCAAACGACACGCCCGCCACCAGGATTGCTGGCCAGATCTGCAGCATGCCGCGGAAGCCCGCGAACGCCCAGATCAGCCAGAACGGCACCAGCACCGAGAAGAACGGCAACTGGCGGCCAACCATGGCAGAGAGCTGCAGCAGGTCCAGCCCCGTGACCGAAGCCAGCCCGATGAGCGGGGCACCCAGCGCGCCGTAGGCCACCGGTGCGGTGTTGGCGATCAGGGCCAGGCCCGACGCGGCCAGTGGCGAGAAGCCCAGGCCGATCAGGATGGCGCCCGTGACGGCCACCGGCGTGCCGAAGCCCGCGGCGCCTTCAAAGAACGCGCCAAAGCTGAACGCTACCAGCAGCAGCTGCAGGCGGCGGTCTTCGGTAATGCCGGAAATCGAGCTCTGCAAGACCTTGAACGACCCGTTCAAGGTGGTGAGCCGGTGCAGGAAGATGATGTTGAGAACAATCCAGCCAATTGGGAACAGGCCCGAGACGATGCCGAGGCCCGCAGCCTTGCCAGCCATTGCGGTCGGCATGCCAAACACAAACGAGGCGATCCCCACCCCGACAATCAGCGCCAGGCCGGCTGCCAGATGCGCCTGCATATGGAAGAACGCCAGCGAGCACAGCAGTACCGCCACCGGTATCCCGGCCGCTAGGGTTGACCACACGGCACTGCCGAGCGGGTCATAGACTTGATTCCACATCTTGATCTCCTCCTGTTTGGGCGTTTCAGTATCTTCTCGATACCGAACGTCTTCTGTCGCCCCTTTTTTAAGGGGCAGCCACGGATTGTAGGAACAAGCGTGTCCGGGTCCCCGCAATATTCTGTCACTTTCGCCTTGAAAAGTATTCATCGGCGCCGGTGCGTGGTTTCGCGTGGCGCAAGCAATTGCACCGGGTAAATCCGGGTTGTGGAATCATTGCGCCTGCTGCGCTGCCCACCCACTCCAATTCGCCCTCCATTCATGGCTTCTCTGACGGCCTTCCTGTTTCGCCGCCGCGGCTCCCGATTGGCTGCCGCCGTGCTTACCGCGTTTGTGGCACTGACGACGTTGCCGCCCGCCGTGCATGGCCAGACTGCGGCGGCGCCAGTGCAGGCGAACACCGAATCGACGCGGCCGCGAATCGGTCTGGTGCTCTCGGGCGGCGGGGCGCGCGGCTATGCGCATATTGGCGTGCTGAAGATGCTGGAGCGCATGCGCATTCCTGTGGATGTGATTGCCGCCACCAGCATGGGCGCCGTGGTGGGCGGGCTCTACGCCAGCGGTATGCGGGCGGACGCGTTGGAGCAGAAGCTCTCACAGGTGGACCTGAGCGACATCGCCTTCGATCGCAACGATCGCGCCAAGCTGCCGCAGTCGCTGCGCGAGGATGATTTCCAGTACCCGATCGGCCTGTCGGCCGGCTATGGCAACGGCAACCTCAAGCTGCCGGCCGGGCTGGTGCAGGGCAACCGCCTGCTCGCGCTCCTCAAGAACTGGACGGCGCAGTGGCCCGACAACATCGACTTCTCGCGCCTGCCCATTCCGTTCAAGGCCATGGCGACGGATCTGGCCACGGGCGACGGAGTGATTCTCGACCACGGCTCGCTGCCGCTGGCGATGCGGGCCAGCATGGCGGTGCCGGGGCTGTTCGCGCCCTTCGAGGTGGGCGGGCGTACGCTGGTGGATGGCGGCCTGGTGAGCAACCTGCCCGTGCAGCTTGCGCGCGACATGGGGGCTGACATCATCATCGCCGTCAACATCGGGTCGGACTTGGAGCGGCCTGAAGACCTGGCCTCGCCTGCGGCGGTGACGCAACAGATGATCACCATCCTCGTCGGCCAGAACGTCCGTGCGCAGAAGGCGCTGCTGCGCGGCCAGGATGTGCTGATCGAGCCGCAGCTCTCGGAGCTTTCGTTCACCGATTTCGCCAAGGGCCCGCAGGGTGTGCGGCAGGGTGAACGCGCGGCGCAGGGCGTCGAGGCGAAGCTCGCGACGTTGTCGCTGTCGCCGCACGCGTATGCCGCGTACCGCGCTACCCACGAGCCGCAGGGCACGCTCGTGGCGGGCGCACGCATTGACGCCATCGATGTGACCACCAGCGGCCGCGTGCCGCCCGCGCGCGTGCGTCAGTTGATCAAGGTGCGTGAAGGCGATGCGTATGACGCCGAGGCGCTGAACCGCGAACTGTCGGCGCTGGCCACCACGGGCGACTTCGAAACCGTCACGCAGCAACTGGTGGAACAGAACGGTGTGCATACGCTGAAGATCGACGCGCACGAAAAGTCGTGGGGCAACCAGTTCTTCCTGTTCGGGCTGGGCATGTCGACCAACTTCGACGGGCGTGGCGCATTCAACATCAACCTTGGCCATCGGTATCCGTGGCTCACGCAGAGCGGGCTGGAGTGGCGCAACGACATCGTCCTCGGCAGCAACCGGGCGAGCATCCATACCGAGCTGCGGCAGCCGCTGTGGCAGGCGCGCGGGTTTTACGTGGCGCCGTATGCCGAGTACTCGCGTCGCAGATCGGATCTCTACTTTGACGATCAGCCGCCCACCCGGGACGCCAAGCCGTTCAACAACCTGACCATCGAGACGGCGCGCGCCGGCGTTGACCTGGGCATCCCGTTGGGCCGCAAGGGTGAGCTGCGCCTGGGCGTGAACTACGTCAGGAAGACGGCAACGTTCAATTACCTGCAATTGATCGCGGACGAGTCCGGGAATGTCGTGGATGCGACGGCTGTTGACACCTTGCGCACCCAGCAGCCGGCCTTTCGCGCCCAACTTACGCTGGACCAGCTCGACGATCCGCTGTTCCCGCGCAGCGGCTATTACTTCTACAGCAGCGTGGAAGTGGGCTTCGGTTCGCCCGACAAGAAGTTCAACACCGCCCAGGCCAAGGGCCTATGGGCGACGAGCTACGGCCGCCACACGTTCAATGTGGCGTTGGAAGGGGCCGGCCTGTTTGGCGTCAACAGCCCGACGCGGGAAAACGGTGGCAACACGAGCAACGGCGCCAACGAAGGCTTCTTCCTGGGCGGCTTCCAGCACCTTTCGGCGTATGCGCAGGATCAGTTCAACGGCCAGTACATGCTGTATGGCCGCCTGACCTATCTGTACGACCTGCGCGTTGACGATCTGCTGGGCCTGCGCGCGCCGGTGTTCGGCGCCAGCGCCGAGGCCGGCAATGTCTGGCAGCTGCGCAACAACTTTGGCAAGGGCCCTTACCTGAAGAGCGGCAGCGTATTCGTCGGTGGCACCAGCCCGATCGGGCCGCTGTACTTCGGTTTTGCGGTGGCGCCGCAGGGCGTGTGGAACGTGTACCTGCAGCTCGGTCGCGTCTTCTGAAACCGCATCAAGGGGCAGCAGGCCTGCCTGGCGTACGGTCAGCGCCTGCTTCGTAAGGTCTTGATCAGACTGGGGAAATCAATCGGTCAGCTAGCGGCGGACGTGCGTGCTAGCCTTCCGCTTCGCTTCGTTCAAGACCTCGGGCGCGGTCGCGCCCAGCCCTCTTTCCCATGATGTTCTCCGTGTTGTTCCGTCGTTACCGTTCGTTCCGGTGGTTGCTGTGCGCGTGCGCCTTGGCTGTGTTGCAGGCGTGCGGCAAGCATGCTGATGAGGCTGCCAAGCCAGCCGGCCCGCCGGAAGTCGAGTTTGCCGTTGCGCAGCGCTCCGATGCGCCGCTGGTGACCGAACTGCCTGGCCGCCTGGAGCCGTATCGCACGGCGCAAGTGCGCGCGCGCGTCGACGGCATCGTCCTCAAGCGCGCCTATGAAGAAGGCCAGGTGGTCAAGGCCGGCCGGGTGTTGTTCCGCATCGATCCGGCGCCGCTCAAGGCACAGGTGGACGCCGCGCAAGGCGCGCTTGCCCGTGCGCAGGCACAACTGGCCATCGCGCGCGACAAGGCTGCCCGCTACAAGGGGCTGGCCGCCACGCGTGCCGTGAGCGAGTTGGAATACGCTGAAGCGCAATCCGCCGAGCGTCAGGCCGCCGCAGACGTGGTGTCCAGCCGTGCCGCGCTGGAAACCGCGCAACTGCGCTTGGGCTATGCCACCGTCACGGCCCCGATTGCCGGCCGCTCGCGCCGCGCGCAGGTCACCGAAGGTGCGCTGGTCAAGGAAGACGCTGCGACGACGCTCACCACGGTCGAACAGATCGACCCGATCTACGTCGACTTCGCGCAGCCCGCTGCCGAAGTGCTCGCCTTGCAGCGCGCGCTCAAGAAGGGCCAGGCCGCTGCATTGAGCGGCCAGGACATCGGCGTGCAGGTCATCCTGAGCGATGGCGTGGCGTACGAGCGCCCGGGCAGGCTGCTGTTCTCCGATCTGACGGTGGACCGTGCGACGGATAACGTCTCGATGCGCGCGGTGCTGCCCAATCCCGATGGCCTGCTGCTGCCCGGCATGTACGTGCGGGTGAAGCTTTCGCACGCCGTGCAGCAGGGCGCGGTGACGGTTCCGAAGGGCGCGTTGCAGCGCGACCGCCAGGGGGCATCGGTGTTTGTGGTGCAGGCCGACAATACGCTGGCGGCCCAGCCCGTGGCTGCGCAAACGTTGGCCGGTGACCAATGGCTGGTGACGGGCGGGCTATCCGGTGGGGAGCGGGTTGCCATCCCAGGCATGCAGACGCTCGAGACCGGCATGGCAGTCAAGCCGATTCCTGCCGCACCGCGCGCTGATACGAAGACGAAGAGGGGCTGACCATGGCGCGCTTCTTTATCGACCGCCCGGTCTTTGCCTGGGTGATTGCGCTGGCCATCATCCTGGCCGGCGTGCTCGCGCTGCCCAAGCTGCCGGTGGCGCAGTACCCGAACATCGCGCCGCCCAACGTCAGCATCTCGGCCAACTATCCGGGCGCGTCTGCGCGCACGGTGGAGAGCGCCGTCACCGCCATCATCGAGCGCGAGATGAACGGCGCGCCGGGGCTGCTGTACATGTCGTCTTCGTCCGACGCGTCGGGCAACGTGTCGATCAACCTGTCGTTCACGCAGGGCACGAGCCCCGACCTTGCAGCGGTGGAAGTGCAGAACCGCCTGAAGATCGTCGAGGAACGCCTGCCCGAGGTCGTGCGCCGCAACGGCATCCGCATCGAGAAGGCGGCCGAGAACTACATGATGTATTTGTCGCTGACGGCCGAGCGCGGCCGCTTTGACGGCATCGACCTGGGCGACCTCGCTTCGTCGGATTTGATTCCGCAGTTGCGCCGCGTGCCGGGCGTTGGCACCGCGCAGTTGTTCGATGCGGAATACGCCATGCGCATCTGGCCCGATGCCGACAAGCTGACCGCATTGGGCCTGACCGCCGGCGACCTGAGCGACGCCGTGCGCCGCTACAACGCACGCATCACCGTGGGCGAAATCGGCAGCGGCGCCGTGCCGGGCAACGCACCCATCAACGCGAGCGTCACCGGTGACGATGGGCTCACCACGCCCGATGCATTCGGCCAGATCCCGCTGCGTGCGGACGCGCAGGGCCGCATGGTGCTGCTGCGCGATGTGGCGCGCGTGGAGCTGGGCGGCAGCGATTACCTGTACCTCTCGCGCATGAACGGCAAGCCGGCTACGACCATCGGCATCAAACTTGCCCCTGGCGCCAATGCCGTGGGCGTGGCCAAGCGCGTGCGCACGGTGCTGGACGAAGCGCAGGCGCATTTCCCGCCGGGCGTGCGCTACGAGGTGGCGTACGACAGCTCGCGCTTTGTCGGCATCGCCATCGAGCAGGTGGTCAAGACGCTGCTCGAAGCCGTGGTGCTGGTGTTCCTGGTGATGATGCTGTTCATGCAGAACCTGCGCGCGACGCTCATCCCGACGCTGGTCGTGCCGATCGCGCTGCTGGGTACGTTCGCGGTGATGCTGCCCATGGGTTTCTCCGTCAACGTGCTGACGCTGTTCGGCCTCGTGCTCGCCATCGGCATCCTTGTCGACGATGCCATCGTGGTGGTGGAAAACGTCGAACGCGTGATGCACGAAGACGGGCTCTCGCCACGCGAGGCGACGGCCAAGGCGATGCGGCAGATCAGCGGGGCCATCGTCGGCATCTCGCTGGTTCTGACGGCGGTGTTCGTGCCGATGGCGTTCTTTGGCGGCGCGGTGGGCAACATCTACCGGCAGTTTTCGCTGTCGCTGGCGGTGTCGATGGTCTTCTCGGCATTCCTGGCACTGACGCTTACGCCGGCGCTTTGCGCGACGCTGCTCAAGCCGGTGCAGGCCGGCCACGGTGCCGAGCGCAAGGGCTTCTTCGGCGCATTCAACCGGGGCTTTGCGCGATTGACGGCACGCTACCAAGGCGGCGTTGCCAAGCTGCTGAACCGCACGGGCCGCGCGCTGGTGGCGTACGGCGCCGTCATCGGCGTGGTGGTGCTGCTGTTCACGCAACTGCCCACGGCCTTCCTGCCGGAAGAGGACACCGGCGAATTCATGACCGTCGTCATGCTGCCGACCGGCGCCACGCAGGCGCAGACGCTCGACGTCGTGCGGCAAGCCGAGCAGCACTTCATGACGCAGGAGCCGGCGGTGGCGTCGACGCTGGCCATCACGGGCTTCAGCCTGTACGGCAACGGGCAGAACGCGGCCATGCTGTTTCTGACGCTCAAGGACTGGAAGGAACGCAAGGGCGCTGACCAGCACGTCGATGCCGTGGTCGAGCGTGCCAACGCAGCGTTCGGCAGGATCAAGGGTGCGATGGTCATGGCGATGAACTCCCCCGCGCTGCCGGAGCTGGGCAGCAAGCCCGGCTTCGACCTGCGTCTGCAGGACCGCGGCGGTGCCGGCTACGAGCGCCTCGCGCAGGCACGCGACCGCATGCTTGCTGAGGCCGCGCAGCATCCCGCGCTGTCGGAAGTCACGTTTGCGGGCCAGGGCGATGCACCGCAGGTGTTGATTGATGTGGACCGCAAGAAAGCGCTGTCGATGGGTGTGTCGATTGAGGACATCAACCGCACGCTGGCCGTGATGTTCGGCTCCGACTACGCGGGCGATTTCGTCTATCGCAACCAGGTGCGCCGCGTGATCGTGCAGGCCGACGGCAAGCAGCGTGTCTCGGTCGAGCAGCTTGGCCGCATGCATGTGCGCAATGCGGCGGGGGCGATGGTGCCGCTCTCCGCGTTCACTACGACGAAGTGGATCGTGGGGCCGCTCAAGCTCGATCGCTACAACGGTTTTCCGGCCATGACGATCACCGGCTCGCCCGCGCCGGGTCACAGCTCGGGCGAGGCGATGGCGGCGATGGAGTCGATTGCGCGCGGTCTGCCCGAAGGCTTCGGCTACGAGTGGACGGGGCAGTCGTTCGAGGAGCGGCTGTCGGGTGCGCAGGCACCGGCGCTGTTTGCGTTGTCGATCCTCGTCGTGTTCCTGTGTCTGGCGGCGCTGTACGAGAGCTGGTCGATTCCGCTGGCGGTCATGCTGGTGGTGCCGCTGGGCGTGCTGGGTGCGCTGCTGGGCGCCACGCTGCGCTTCCTGCCCAACGATATCTACTTCAAGGTCGGGCTCATTGCGACCATCGGCCTGTCGGCCAAGAACGCGATCCTGATCATCGAGGTGGCCAAGGATCTGGTGGCGCAAGGCATGGGCCTGATTGAAGCCACGCTGGAGGCCGCACGGTTACGCTTCCGGCCGATCGTGATGACGTCGCTGGCGTTTGCATTTGGTGTCGTGCCGCTGGCGATTGCAAGCGGCGCGGCATCGGCCAGCCAGCGCGCTATCGGCACGGGCGTGCTGGGCGGGATCATCGCGGCAACGGTGCTGGCAGTGTTCCTGGTGCCGGTGTTCTTTGTGGTGGTGCGGCACGTGTTCAAAGGCAGCGAGCGGCAGCGCCGGCTGGATGCGGCGCACGAGCACGAGACGGCCGGGCCGGCAGCCTGATCGGCGTCGTCATCAATCTGCGGCGGCTGGGCCTTTGCGCCTGGCCGCTGCCGGGTCGAAACCGAAAAAGCCAAGGACCTCTGCTGCGACCTGATCGCGGTCGTTGTCCACGCAGATCATGTGGTAGCTGTTTTCCAGCACCACGCTGCGCGCATGGGGCAGGGTGGCCTGCAGCGTTTGGGCGGAACGCAGGCTGGTGAGTTCGTCTTCGCGGGAATGGATCACCAGCGTCTGGCACTGCGTATCGGGCGCCCCGGCCAGTGCCCAGCGTCGCAGCCGGTCCACCTGCCGAATGCACGCCAGCGGCACCCACGGATAGTGGAAGCTGTCGCCGCGTGCGAGCTTCGCCTTGATGATCCGCCGCAACAGCGGGTTCTTGATGCCGAACGGCTCGTCCTCTTCCACGCGCATGCGCGCCGCCATGCCCGGGATGCGATACACCGCGTAGCGCAGATCCCGATACCACGGCGTCGACCAGCCATCGATATGGATGGGCGTGGCGAGCAGCGCCAGCCTGTCCTGCGGGTGCGCAATGCCATGCCGAACGCGGTGCGCCAGCACCAGCGCCAGTAATGCGCCCATGCACATGCCGGCGATATGCACGGTGTCATGCTCGGCGGCGAGCCGTTCATACGCTTGCGTAAGCGTTTCAAGCCACGCCTCGGCAGGCATGTGGATCAGGTCTTCCGGGCGCGTGCCGTGGCCGGGCAAGGTCGGCACGTGCGTGACCGCGCCGGCGTTGCGCAGCGCTTTCTGCAGCACGCCCACGTCGTAGGCCGTGCCGCCCAGACCATGGATCAGCAGCACGGCCGTGCTGCCGGGCACCGATGGGGTCACAGTGCGGTCTCGACCGACCAGGTCCCGGCCACGAGCGCCGTGTTGCCAACGGCATCCGTCAGGGGGCGACCGGTATCCACCACGGTGTGCAGCGTGCCGTCGCGTGCGGTGATGCGCAGCGTCTGGCGGCGTGCGGGCGTTGCTGCATCGCCCTCCAGCACGGCGGCCCCGAGCCAGCGCGCGCGCAGCGCATCGCGGTCATCCGGATGCACCAGTTGCAGTACGGTCGAGATCGACGCCATGCTTGCCGGTTCGTGTCCGAACATGAGCGCGACGTCGCCGCCCCAGTCAATGCGGCCGCTGGCAGGGTCGATGGTGTAGACAAGCTGGCCCGATGCCGCCAGCGCCAGTTCGACGCGGTTTTGCCACTGCGCGCTTTGCTCGTGCAGTTGTTCGCGCGTGGTCTTGAGTGCGCTCACCAGCAGCACCAGCAGCGCGGCAATGCCGAGGTACAGCTGCGTTTCCAGCAGCGACTGGCCATAGTGGTGATCCAGCACGGCGAACGGGCCGTCGCCTTCGGCGGTTTGCGTGAGCGCCACCAGCGTGAGCAGCAGCACCGCCAACGAGCCACCGCGGCCGCCCCACATCAGCGCCACCACCACGGCAAAGAACAGCGGGACGTACGTCAGCGCAAAGCCGATTCCATCGCCAAACTTGGCATCGCTGTTGCCATCGAAAATGATGTACGACGACAGCGCCAGCGCAACGACGGCCGCCAGACCGAGCAGGAAATCCGTGCGGTCGGTGCCGCCCGAGCGGAACGCGCGAAAGCGCGACCACGCCGCCAGCACCGGCGTGACGATCAGCACGCCCAGGAAATCCGATGCCGCCCAGATGCGCAGCACGTGCCCGAACGAGCCGCCTTGCGACCACGCAAACCATGCCGCGCCGAACAACGCCCCAAGCAGCGCACTGACCGCGCCCGCCACCAGCATCGCGCGCACGAAGTAAAGCCCTTCGAGCGGGACGCGTGCCAGTCGCACCAGTGCCACGGCCAGCGCCGCGCTACCTGCTTCGTCCAGCACGAACAGCATCGCGTGCGCGGGGTTGGTGCGCTCGATCGCCGCCAGCACCAGCTGCGCCACGGCAAACGCTGCCCCCAGCCCGGGCCATTCGCGGTACGGCCGCAGCATGAACGCGGCCATGGCCACGCCCGCCGGCAGCCAGATGTAGCCCGTCATGTCGATTGGCCCATTCAGCCGGTGCGACACGATGGCGGCCACCAGATAAAGCGCGCCCCAGAGGGCCGTGGCGACGGTGGTGGAAGGTCGGTTCAATGGCATCCGGGTTTCCCTCGGTGAAAACAAAAAACCGCGCCGGCGTAGGTGCCGTGCGCGGTTGATGATGCTATCGCAATCGGTTTCAGGCGGGCTTAGACCACGGGCAGTGCCAGGACTTCCCGCGCGGCGCGGCGGTCGCGCAGTTCGGCCATCCAGCGCTCGAGGTTCGGTCGCGCAGGACGGTCCATCGGCAGGCCCAGCCAGCGGTGCGTGGCGCAGCCGCAGACGATGTCGGCCATGGTGAAGCGACGGCCGGCCACGTACGGCTGCTTGGCCAGCACGGCTTCGAGGATGGCGGTGCTGCGCTCCGCGGCCTGGCGCGAGCGTTCAATGCGCGCGGCGTCGCGCTGGTCTTCCGGCGTGCGCACGAGCTGCAGGAACGCATCCACCATCGACGGGCTGTAGGACGTGGTCTGCCAATCCATCCAGCGGTCGGCATCGGCGCGCTCGTGAAGTTCTAGCGGGTAGAGGTTGCCCGGGCCGTAGCGCGCCGAGAGATAGCGCACGATGGCGTTGGACTCCCACAGCACGAAGCGCGTGTCGCCGGCATCGTCCAGGCCATCTTCGATGACGGGGATCATGCCGTTGGGGTTCATTGCCTTGAATTCCGGCGTGTCAACGCCGCCGAAGGCGCCGCCGACGTCGATGCGCTCATGGTCCAGCGACAGCTCATGCGCGCACCAGACGACCTTCTGAACGTTGACCGAAGAGAGTCTTCCCCAGATCCGCAGCATCGACGACGGCTCCTTTCTTGAATGGATGGAGTGGTTAGTTAGGTAATTTAGGCGGCCTTGGGCGTGAGCGCCGCGATTTCCGCGCGCATCAACTCGCCCAGCACGGCAATGCCTTGCTCGATACGCTCCGGTGCCACTGTCACGAACGCGAGGCGGAGTGTGTTGCGGCGCGGCGCATTGGCATAGAACGGCGCGCCCGGCACGAACGCCACGTTGCGCGCGACGGCCTTCTCCAGCAGCGCCATCGTGTCGATGCCTTCCGGCACTTCCACCCAGATGAACATGCCGCCTTCCGGACGGTTCCAGTGCACGCCGGCCGGCATATGGCGCGTGAGCGAGTCGAGCATCGCTTCGCATTGCTTGCCGTAGAGGTTTCGGATGCTCGGGATGTGCGTATCGAGCAGCCCGGTCTTCAGCACCTCGTACGCCACACGCTGCGTGAAGCTCGGCGTGTGCAGATCCGATGCCTGCTTGGCCTGCACGAGTTTGAAGTGGATGTGTTCGGGCGCGATGATGTAGCCCAGGCGCATGCCCGGTGCCAGGATCTTCGAGAACGAGCCCATGTAGACCACGCCGTCCGGGTTCAGCGAGCGCAGCGACGGCAACGCGTCGCCGGTGTAGCTCAGTTCACCGTACGGGTCGTCTTCAACGAGCAGCACGCCCAGTTCCTTCGCGCGGGCCACCAGGGCCTGGCGGCGGTCCAGCGGCAGGCGGCGGCCGGTCGGGTTCTGGAAGTTCGGGATCGTGTAGAAGAAGCGGGCGCCGGCAGCCAGCTCTGGCGTGAGCGCGTCGGGCAACAGGCCCTTGTCGTCGGTGGCGATGGACGTATAGGCCGGCTCGAACAGCGAGAACGCCTGCAGCGCGCCGAGGTATGTCGGCGTTTCGACCAGCACCTTGCTTTGCGGGTCGATGAAGATCTTGCCGAGCAGGTCCAGCCCCTGCTGCGAACCCGTGGTGATCAGCACGCGCGAGGCGGTGGTGCCATGACGCTGGGCAATCCACTCGCGCAGCACCGACAGGCCTTCGGTGGGGGTGTACTGCAGCGAAGCCTGCGGGTTGTCTGCAAACATGCGGGCGCACGCCGCCTGAATCGCTTCGACCGGGAAGGTGACCGGGGCGGGCAGGCCGCCGGCAAACGAAATCACCTCAGGACGTTCGGTGATCTTGAGGATTTCCCGGATCGCCGAGCTGGTCAGTTTCTGAGCGCGGCTGGAGAAGGTACAGGCGGTGTGGTCCATGGTGTGGTCCTAGTGTTGCGGCGCCCACCTCGTGAGCAGGCGCCGTGGGTGGGCAAAACGATGAGAATAGCAGGCAAGCGGCCCGTCCAACATTGGGCCGCCACCTTAGACACTGCGGGAAAAAGCGCTGCTCAGGCGACTTCCGCAATCAGCTCGATCTCGACGCACGCGCCGAACGGAATCTGTGCGACGCCGAAGGCGCTGCGGGCGTGCTTGCCGGCGTCGCCAAATACGTCGGCAAACAGTTCCGATGCGCCGTTGGTCACCAGGTGCTGCTCAGTGAACTCCTGCGTGGAGTTGACCAGGCTCATCACCTTGACGATGCGCTTGACGCGGCTGAGGTCACCGCCCAGGTGCGTGTTCAGCGTGGCGATCAGGTCGATGGCGATGGCCCGTGCCGCTGCCTTGCCTTGCTCGGTAGTCATGTCGGCGCCCAGCTTGCCAACCCACGGCTTGCCGTCTTTCTTGGCGATGTGGCCGGACAGGAAGACCTGATTGCCGGTTTGCGCGGCCATGACGTAGGCGGCAGCGGGGGCGCCAGCGGCAGGCAGTTCGATGCCGAGTTGCTTGAGCTTGGCCTGAGCGTCGTGCGAGGCGGTCATGAAGACTCCTTGGTAAGTGCGGTCAACAAAAGAGGGAAGACGTTGCTATCGGCGTACCGACGTGCGCCGGCCGATGCCGACCACGGCAATCACAGCCAGCGCAAACAACACGGTGGGCGCGTCAAGCGATTCACCCAGCAGCAGCCAGCCGCCGATCAACGTCATGAAAGGTTGCAGCAATTGTATCTGCCCGACCCGCGCAACACCGCCGGCGGCCAGGCCGGAGTACCAGAACAGGAAGCCGATGAACATGGAAAAGGCCGATACATAAGCCAGCCCCATCCAGGCGCGGGACGACGCATGCGCCAGCGCCTCGGCCTGATGGGTCGACGGCAGCCACGCCAGCGCGCTCACCAGGGGCAGAAGCACAGGCAGGGAGACGATCAGCGCCCAGGCAATCGTCTGCGTGCCGCCCAGTTCTCGCGCGAGCTTGCCGCCGGTGGCATAGCCGAGCGCGCCGGTCACCATGGCGGCGAAGAGGAGCCAATCGGCGCGATGCAGGCTCCCCGCGCCTTGCAGCAGCGCAAAGGAGACGACAAGCACACTGCCCGCCAGCGCACACAGCCAGAACCCGGCAGACGGCCGCTCGCGCCCGAACCAGGCGGCGAAGATGGCGGTCGCAAGCGGCAGCAGGCCGGTGATGATGGCGCCATGGGCGGCCGGTACGTCTCGCATCGCCAGCGAGGAGAACAGCGGAAAGCCGACCACCACGCCCATTGCCGTCACCGCCAGCTGCCACCATTGATGGCCGCGCGGGCGTTTGGCGGCGGAGAACGCCCCCGTGGCCGCCAGCATCGCCAGCGCCAGCACACTCGCCAGCACCGCGCGCGCCAGCGCCACGAAGGTCGCATCCAGCTCGGCCACGGCCATGCGCGTCAACGGCAGCGTCTGGCTAAAGATGGCCACGCCGATGAGGCCGAGCAGCAAGCCCCGGCGTTCGGCGTGGTCGGCGTGTTGCATGGGGAGGGCGGCGGACTTGTTCATGGTGGCCACTCAATCTGCAAACGCCACGGCCACGCGTCGGTTCTGGCGGCTCTTTTTTTCGATCTTGGTGACGATCACGCGGCCGATTTCGCCGGTGGCGCGCACGTGGGTGCCACCGCACGGCTGCCGGTCGATGCCGTCGATGTGGATGATGCGGATGGCCGATGCGCCCGCCGGCGGCGCCGCGCCGATGGTGCGCACGAGTTCGGGCTGGGCGGCCAGTTCTTCCGGGGTGATCAGGTCGATGCGCACCGGCGTGTTACGGCCGATGAGTTCGTTGAGCTGTGTGGTCAGCGTGTCGCGGTCGAGCGCTGATTCCGGCAGGTCGAAATCGATGCGGCCGGCGTCTGGCGAGATACCGCAGCCCGTGACGGGCACCGGAATCAGTGAGCCCAGCAGGTGCAGGCACGTATGCAGCCGCATCAGCCGGTGGCGGCGGTCCCAGTCGATGGTGGCCGTGACGGCCGTGCCGGGCGCGAGCAGCGTGAGGCCAGCATTGTCGGCGGGCACATGCAGGACGGTTTGGCGATCCGGGCTGTAGACGGTGTCGGCAATCCTGATGGTTGTTCCATCGGCCAGGGCGAGTGTGCCGGTGTCGCCAGCCTGGCCGCCGCTGCGTGCGTAGAACACCGTGGCGTCCAGCTCAATGCCTTCCGAATGCACGGCGACGACGGTGGCGTCGCAGGTGGCGCGGTAGGCGTCTTCGTCAAAACGTTTCAACGTTGGCATGGGGCCGTCTCCGGGTTCGCTGGGGGCGGAATTCTGACCTTGATCCTACCGAACTGCGTCTGTACAGTACCTGTACACTTTGTCGTGGCGCTTTCTGTACAGTTTTCGGCGCGCTTGAAGCCTACCCGGTCATGAATCCCACCTCCCACATCATCAGCCTGGATGCCCGCCGCGCGGCCGCCCGCCCGGCGGCGGAGCAGTTGCCCGATCCGATTCCGTCGGCGCAGATGACGCTGGTGGATCAGCTCACCGAGTGGGCGCGCATGCGCATTGACGAGCGCGTGTTTCGCGCCGGCATGCGCATGCCGTCGATCCGGCAACTGGCGCAGGAGAAGAGCATTTCGCGCTTCACCGTGGTGGAGGCGTACGAGCGGCTGGTGGCGCAGGGATATCTGGAATCGCGGCGCGGTTCGGGTTTCTACGTCAAGGAGCGCCAGGCGCTATTGCCCGAAGAGCCCGTCGCGCCGCCACCGACCGCCGCGCGCAAGATCGACGTGACGTGGCTGCTGCGGAACATGTTCCATTCCGCCGAGCCGCGCAAGGCGCCGGGCATCGGCTTTCTGCCCAACGGCTGGCTCGACGGCGAGTTGATCGCCAACGCGCTGCGCACGCTCGGCCGGCAGAACGGCAACCAGTTTCTGGCGTGGGGATCGCCGCAGGGCTTTTTGCCGCTGCGCCAGCAGTTGCAGACGCGGTTGGCGGAGCTGGAGATCGGCGCCCGGCCGGACCAGATCGTGATGACCTCGGGCATCACCTCGTCGCTGGACCTGATCGCGCGCCAGTACGTGCAGCCCGGCGATACGGTGCTGGTGGGCGATCCGGCGTGGTTCCTGATGTTCGGCCGCTTTGCCGCGCAAGGGGCGCAGGTGATCGGTGTGCCGTACACCGCCGAGGGGCCGGATCTGGTGGCGCTGGAAGGGCTGGTGCAGGTGCGCCGGCCCAAGCTGCTGATCATCAACTCGATCCTGCACAACCCGACGGGCACCTCACTGTCGGCAGCCAAGGCGTTTCAGTTGCTGCGGTTGGCCGAGCAGTACGGTTTCCTGATCGTCGAAGACGATATCTACGGCGATCTCGCCCCGCCCGGACACCCCGGCACGCGGTTGGCGAGCCTCGACCAACTGCGCCGCGTGATCTACCTGAGCAGCTTCTCCAAGACGCTCGCGGCCAACCTGCGTGTGGGGTTCATCGCCTGCCACCCCGAGCTGGCCAAGAACCTGGTCGACGGCAAACTGCTGACCGGCCTCGTCACGCCCGAGATCAACGAGCGCGTGCTCTACAAGATCCTCACTGAAGGCCACTACCGCAAGCATGTCGAACGCATACGCGCCCGACTGGACCGCGCCCGCGACGGCGTCCAGCGCAGCCTCGAGCGCATGGGCCTGAAGCTGTTTGCGCAGCAGGGTGCGGGCATGTTCCTCTGGGCCGATACCGGGCAGGACACCAACGCCATTGCCCGCGCCGGGCACGAACAGGGCTATGTGTTTGCGCCGGGGAGCCTGTTTTCGCCGTCGCAGATGCCGTCGACGTGGATGCGCTTCAACATCGCAACCAGCGCCGATCCGGAGTTGCTCCGGTTCCTGGCGGAGCAGCTCGATCGCGGGGCTTGAAAACCGGGCGCCACGCCCTATCTAGCTTCACAAATTCATGCGGGCGCGCGCAAGGTGTAGCCCGCTTCTCTTTCCACTTTCCAGATTTTCTATGCACACCATGAGCGCACCGCACGAGAAGATGGCTTTCCAGGCAGAAGTGAAGCAGCTTCTGCACCTGATGATCCACTCGCTATACAGCAACAAGGAAATCTTCCTGCGGGAACTGGTTTCCAATGCTTCAGATGCGGTGGACAAGCTGCGCTTTGAGGGTATCGCCAATCCGTCGCTGCTGGAAGGCGGCGGTGAGCTAGGCATCCGCATCGGCTTTGATGCCGCCGCGCGCACCATCACGATTGCCGACAACGGCATCGGCATGAGCCGCGACGAGGCCATCCGCAACCTCGGCACCATCGCCCGCTCGGGCACGCGCGAGTTCTTCAGCCAGCTTTCGGGCGACCAGCAGAAGGATGCTGCGCTGATCGGCCAGTTTGGCGTGGGCTTCTACTCGGCATTCATCGTGGCCGACCGCGTGACGGTGGAATCGCGCCGCGCCGGTGTGGCCGCCAATGAAGCCGTGCGCTGGGAAAGCACCGGCGACGGCGAATTCACTGTCGACACCATCGAACGTGCCGAGCGAGGCACCACCATCACGCTGCACCTGCGCGAGGGTGAGGACGATTTCCTCTCCGCCTGGCGCATCAAGTCGGTCGTGCAAAAGTATTCGGACCACATCTCCCTGCCGATCCAGATGCGCAAGGAAGCGTGGGACGAAGAGAAGAAGGCGATGGTGGCCCAGGACGAATGGGAAACGATCAACCAGGGCAGCGCCCTGTGGGCACGCCCGCGCGCTGACGTGACCGATGATCAGTACATCGCGTTCTACCAGCACATTGCCCACGAAAACGGCAAGCCGCTCGCCTGGACGCACAACCGCGTGGAAGGCCGCAGCGAATACACGCAGCTGCTGTACATCCCGACCAACGCGCCGTTCGACCTGTGGGACCGCGAGCGCCGCAGCGGCCTGAAGCTGTACGTCAAGCGCGTCTTCATCATGGACGACGCCGAGCAACTGCTGCCGGCCTACCAGCGCTTCGTGAAGGGCGTGATCGATTCGGCCGATTTGCCGCTGAATGTCTCGCGCGAAATCCTGCAGGAAAGCCGCGACGTGAAAGCCATCCGCGAGGGTTCGACCAAGCGCGTGCTCGGCATGCTCGAATCGATGGCCGAGTCGGATGACGCAGCCGAGAAGGAGAAGTACGCCACGTTCTGGCAGAACTTCGGTCAGGTGCTCAAGGAGGGCATCGGCGAGGACCACGCCAACAAGGACCGCATTGCCAAGCTGCTCCGCTTTGCTTCCACGCACAACGAAGACAGCGCCCAGACCGTCTCGCTGGCCGATTACGTCGGCCGCATGAAGGAAGGTCAGGACAAGATCTACTACGTGACCGCCGAAAACTGGACGGCGGCCAAGTCGAGCCCGCATCTGGAAATCTTCCGCAAGAAGGGTGTGGAAGTGCTGCTGCTGACCGACCGCGTGGACGAGTGGATGCTCTCGTTCCTGCACGATTTCGAAGAGAAGGAACTGGTGTCGGTTGCGCGTGGCGATCTCGACCTGGGCGCCTTGGAAGACGAAGCCGAGAAGGCCGAGCACGCCAAGGTGGAAGGCGAGTTCAAGCCGCTGGTCGAGCGCGCCAAGGCGGTGCTCAGCGACAAGGCCAAGGACGTGCGCATCACGCATCGCCTGACCGATTCGCCGTCGTGCCTGGTGGCCGATGAAGGCGACATCAGCGGCACGCTGGCCCGTCTGCTCAAGCAGGCCGGCCAACAGGCGCCTGACAGCAAACCCGTGCTGGAACTGAACCCGACGCACCCGCTTGTGCGCAAGCTCGCGCTGCTGGAAACCGTGACCGGCAACGAAGCCGACCGCGCCGCGTTTGAAGATCGCCTGCATGTGCTGTTCGATCAGGCACTGTTGGCAGAGGGTGGCGCATTGGCCGACCCGGCAGCCTACGTGCAACGTGTGAACCGCCTGCTGGCCTGACGACAAGCGTGACGCTCAAGCGATGCTTTCCGCCCGTGGTCGACGCGCACACGCGCGTGCTGATCCTGGGCAGCCTGCCCGGTGAAGCATCGCTTGCGCAATCGCAGTACTACGCACACAAGCAGAACCAGTTCTGGCGCCTGGCCGGCGAGGTGATCGGCCAGGATTTACCGGGCATGGAATACGCCGCGCGTTTGCAGGTGCTGCTTGCGCATCGCATCGGCCTGTGGGATGTGGTGGCCGAAGCCAAGCGCGAAGGCAGTCTCGACAGCAAGATCCGGGACCACGCTGGCAACGACCTCTCCAGCTTGATTACCTCGTTGCCAAACCTGGCGGTGATTGCCTTTAATGGCGGCACGGCCGAGCGCATCGGCTTGAAAGCGCTCGGCTCGCATGGCGGCAGTTATCGGATTGTCCGGCTCCCCTCCAGCAGTCCGGCGCATACGATGCCGTACGCGGAAAAACTGCATGCTTGGCGCGAGTTGGAGTCATGGCTCGGTAAAGCTGACTGATGTTGGGGGTGCCAACAAATCGCGATTGTTGTTCAGTGCGATACGTCTTGACTTGGCATCGCCCGATGCTGGGTGTCCATCCCCGGGACTGACTGTCAACGATCTACGGCGTTGAGCAAGGGAGGGCTGGAGGTTTGGTCTACTCTTTTTGAAAGGTGCGGACCGCCATGCTTCCGTCATCCATGCGAACCATATGTCCTATCTTGCCGCCTCGGGCGACATACAGATCCCAATGAATTGGGCTGCCAGGTTTTGCTACCGAGCCAAAAGTTGCCGTTCCGGAGCAATTGGCATCAAGTGCATAGGTACCCTGCAGCCTGTCTCGGCTGATGTTCCCGCCGCGACTTGATGATTGCTTACCTGCAACATTGCCAGCGCCGGCGAAGATCAGCACACCGCTGCGCACTCGCTGCACCCCAGGTTCGCCCGGCTCGATAAACCCGCGACCGGCGAAGATGTATTCGCCGTTGAGCGTCTGTGCTGAGCAGTTGTACTCCTGCGCCAGTGCAACGACAGGAGCGACGCAGACGAAGCTGAGTGTCAATACAACGATCTTTCTCATCATGTTTTCCATAGGCGCGCCAACGCAAGGGCTTGTTCTCCGGACATTAAGAGCGCTTCCTAGGTGTGGTCACAGATCGAGTCCCCACCTGAAATAAATCGCCTTAACCGTGCCATTGGCTTGCAGCTTCTTCAGTGATGTATTGAGCTTTGCGAGCAGGTCTGCATCGCCTTTCCTCACAGCAAATGCCAGCTTGCCTTCCTGGATCGGTTGATACGAATCCACAATCTTGAGCGCGGGGTGCGCGTTGTTCTGCATGCGATACGCGATCTGCAGTCCGTTGTCGACAACGCCGGCAACGCGGCCTGCTTCCAGTTCACCGATCGCTTCTGGAGGTGTGCTGACAAATGTCAGGATGGCACCGGCGTCTTTCAGGCCATCTATGTATGTACTTCCTTTTGGAATTGCGATCGCCATCCCCTTGAAATCGGCCGCTGATCGGTACGTCTTTGTGTCGTTGATGGAGACCAGCAGCTTGTCTCGATATGACCCATAGACGTCAGTAAACTCGACGATTTTTTGTCGCGTAGGGGTGATCCCAAAGGAGGCGGCGATGATATCGATCTTCCCTTCCAGCAAGGCTGGCTGCAGTTCCGCGAAAGTCATCGGCTTGAATTCAATCTGCAGTCCAGTATCTTTCGCAATCGCCTGAAGAACCTCCACCGATATACCTTCGAGCTGCTTCGTTTGCGGATTCAGGCCCGACGTTGGTTGGCCTGCTGTGGTGCTGCCCGCTTTCAGCACCGGTTGCGCAGAGGATGCGCCAGGATCAGCAAGCAGCAGGAGCGCGAATGCAGCCGTTGTTGCAGCCAAGAACGGTTTCATGAATATCTCCGTAACGGATGAGGCAATCCCTGCCACGCACCTTGCGCGATCTGCGGAGGTCGGCAAGATTCGTACCGGTGCTCGTACGACCGGGGTTTCGGGGCCGCGGAGGCTGCGGCGGGACTGATTCCAGGCCAAAGTCGTTCAAGCATGAAGCAACCTGCGAATTGCATCGACTGAATTGCGTCGACTGATGTGCCTTGCCGCGCCGGATGCTTGATGCTCAGTCATCGCCGTATACGTTTACATAAGCCGGTTCTCGATCAGTGCGCCCACTCGATACCGTCGGCATTGTTTCAGTTCTGAAACGGCTTGGGCTCCGAATCGGCTCTCCGTGGCGATCAGGAACCCGAAAACCTTGTCCTGCCGATGTCAGCATGAATGTTGCTCCACATTGCCTCTGCGCACTCCCCAGCGACCGCGCTCCGACATACGTGTCGACTGGCAATGGCGACTTCAGCTCTGGCTTTCGTCGTGGCGTCGCCTGGAACGCATGCTCAGGAAAGCCTTGCCCCGCGATGGACGGAATGGATTTCTATGTGCCTTTGCCAAGGTGTCGGCAACCATTTTGATAATGGATGGTGACGGGTTGTCGTGTCGTTCAATCAGGTGTTTTTGATTTTGGTCAGCATCGTTCGAGTGATGGAGATGGAGATGAAAATCGGCCGGTTGTTGCTTGCGAGCATCGTTGTCTTGAGCCTCCTCCCTCTGAGGCGGGCGAGCGGCGAAGCAACGGAGACCCGAACCGGCACGCACCTCATCACGCTCGGTACGCGCGGCGGGCCGATTCCGGCCAAGGATCGGGCGCAGTCGTCGAATCTGTTGATCGTCAACGGGACGTACTACCTTGTAGACGCCGGTGATGGCGTGCTGCGCCGAGTGACGCAGGCGGGGGCTAATTTCCGGCAGATCGGGAAAGTGTTCATCACGCACGGCCACGACGATCACACTGCAGGTCTGGGTGCACTCATGTCAGTGGCATGGGATTTTCAGCGCCATGATCCCATCGACGTCTACGGCCCGCCCGGGACCGCCGCGCTCGTGAAAGGCGCGATTCAATATTTCACGGTGAATGCGGAAATCCGCTGGGCCGAAGGCAGGCGCACACCGCTTGGCGATGTCTTCGTTGGCCATGACGTTGCGCCGGGGCTGATCTACCAGGACCAGAACATCAAGGTCACTGCTGTGGAGAACACGCACTTCCATATTCCTGAAGGCAGCCCGTACCACGGCAAGTACAAATCCTATGCCTACCGTTTCCAGACCCCCGACCGTGTCATTGTCTTTACCGGTGACACTGGCCCCAGCGACGCAGTGACTGAGCTGGCAAGGGACGCCGATACCCTCGTGTCGGAGGTGGGCTCAAGCGAAGACGTTAAGCAGGTGTTCATCAAGAACGGGACTTGGCAAGGCATGACACCGGAGCAACAGGCGGCGCTCATGCGGCATGAAGTCGAGGAGCATCTAACGCCGGATGCTGTCGGAAAAATGGCGGCACGCGCTCATGTCAAAACGGTGGTGCTAACGCACCTGTTGCCGACGGTCAACGAGCATGACGATTATCAGCGCTACGTGCCTGAGGTGAAGAAATTCTTCTCCGGACAAGTGGTCGTTGCCAAGGACCTGATGGAGTTTTGACCCTACGTCCACTCAATTCAATCCATCTTCGCAACACAGTGGTCCCGGCCCGGGTCGTTCGCAATCATTCTGTGCGAGAAGCTTGCTGCCCAGGTGTCAAATTAACCAAAATATCAACCAGTTCTGGCGCCTGGCCGGCGAGGTGATCGGCCAGGATTTACCGGGCATGGAATACGCCGCGCGTTTGCAGGTGCTGCTTGCGCATCGCATCGGCCTGTGGGATGTGGTGGCCGAAGCCAAGCGCGAAGGCAGTCTCGACAGCAAGATCCGGGACCATGCCGGTAATGACCTTGCCGGCTTGATCGCCTCTTTGCCGGAACTGGCGCTCATTGCCTTTAACGGCGGCACCGCGTCGCGCATTGGCGTAAAGGCGCTGGGCGACATCGGCGACCGCCACACCATCCTCAAACTCCCTTCCAGCAGTCCGGCCTATGCAGCCGTGCCGTATGCCCAGAAGTTGGCGGCGTGGCAAGCGCTGCGTGAGTGGCTGTCGTAGCTTCCCGCTACCTGGTCTGCCCTTCGTACAAGCCGGTCACGTCATCCATCATCTGAAGAATGCGCTCGCTGGTTGCGATCAGCGCAGCGACATGTGCCCGAAGGTTTGCGATGCCGGCGTCGATGGCCGGCGCGTGCCGGCGCCGGACTGGCCGGCGTCGTTCGTGCCGACGACATTGCGGATCAGTTGGTCCATCTCCTGGATGATGTCTGCGAGCACCGTCGTGATGACCGAGAACTCGCGCCCGTAAGGACCCGCCCGCGCCGCGGAGACGCGCGCGTTCATGGCGACGATGTTGGCCTGCATCGAGATGCGGCCAAGGTGCGTGGCGATGTCCGCCTGACGCTTGCGCAGTGCGACTTCGCATACGTGCATTTCCTCCTGGTACGCCTGCGTGATGGTCTGTAGCAATTCCAGCATGGGCGTGGCCTGCGCGACGAGCGCATCGAGCGACGGGTTGCGGTGGGTCGTGCCGGTCGACAGGGTATCGATGGCGCTTTTGGCCAGCGCGATGAACTCGCGGACGCGAGCATCGCCGCGCAGCTTGCCCGAGTACAACTGACGCAATGCCTCCGAGAACGCGCCGGGCAACCGCGCATTGCCGTCCACAAGTTCGGTGTGTGCCGACGCGAATGTCGCCAGGCACGATCGTGCGATGTCGAGCGCGGCGGTATGACCCTGAGCCGCCAATACCATTTGCAGCACGATCCGCTGTGACAGCATGCGCTGCCGTCCGGACAGGTTGATCAGCTCACCAATGGTCTCGACGGACACATCGGCCGCGGAAGCCGGGAAGGAGGGAGCGTTCATGTCATGCCTTGCAGGTGGTGTCGGCGCTGATGGAATCGCGCCGGCCAGAAAAAAAACGCCCCGAAGCGAGACGGCGACGCACCGGTTGCCGGGGACGTGCCGTGTCGCCTCGGAGCGCCGTTGCCCCGGACGCTCCTGTGCGGAGCGCGTTATCGCGAAGTGCCAAGGTAGATCAAGGCCGCCGTTGGCCTTGTCCTTGCCGATGCAATAGCCATGCCACGCAAGAGAGGCCGGCGGGCCCGTCGATCCGCACACGCCAAGAGGTTCTGCCGCACTAATCTCGTGCCAGATGCCTCATGACGAGGCATGCGCGTGCGCCATGCACCGGCCGAATCGCTGGCCTACACTGTGCCCTGCGCAAGAGCGCGCTGCCGCAGGGTCGCGCAGAAGATCGTCGGCGGCCACAACGATGGATACCAAGGAAAGCACTCCCATGACCACACCTTCGATGTACGAGTTTCTCGTACCGACTGCCAACCGCATGCTCGGCAACCTGTCGGCGCTGCTCGACAAGGCGGCTGCCCACGCAGAAGCGAAGAAGTTCGACCCGGCCAATCTGATGACCGCGCGTCTGGCGCCAGACATGCATCCGTTCACGCGGCAGGTGCAGATTGCCTGTGATCAGGCCAAGGGCGGCGCGGCGCGTTTGTCGGGCAACGAGGTGCCGTCGTACCCGGATGTGGAGACGACCATTCCAGAGCTGAAGGCGCGCATTGCCAAGACACTGGAGTTCGTCAACAGCATCGACCCCGCGGCATTTGCCGGCAGCGAAGATCGCCAGATCACGCTCAAGAGCCCGACACGTGAACTGCAGTTCACGGGCCTGGATTATCTGCGCGGTTTCGTGCTGCCGAACCTGTATTTCCATGTCACCACGGCTTACGCGCTGCTGCGCCACAACGGCGTGGAAATCGGCAAGCTGGACTTCCTGGGTCATCCCTGAGGTTCGCTTCGCTAAGGCCATTGCCCCATCGACCCTGAAGACCGGCTCTATGCCGCTTCCGGGCGAGCAGGGCGCAAACGTCAAGGGCGCGGCATCCCCCCGCCGCAGCGCATCTGTCACAATCGCGCCCGAGGCCGACGCGGGGGGCGTCGGTGCATTTCACTATCGGGCCTTCACATGCCGTTTCTTGGAATCGGGTTTCACGTCATCGTCGCGCTGTTCTTTGCGGTGCACGTCGTGCGCAACAACCAGAACATGTACTGGTTGTTCATCCTGTTTGCGTTCCCGCTGCTGGGCAGCGTGGTGTATTTCTTCGCGATCTATCTTCCGGAGATGCGCCACTCGCGCGGCGCCCGCGTTGCCAGCCGCGCTGTGACGCAACTGATCGATCCGAACCGCGCCGTGCGCGAAGCCCGCAACGATTTCGACCGCGCGCCGACCGTGCAGCACCGCCTGCATCTGGGCGAAGCACTGCTGGAAGCCGGCGACGCGAAGGAAGCACGCCAGCACTTCGAGCAAGCGGCCACCGGCCCATTTGCTGGCGACCCGGCCGTGCTGCTCGGCCTGGCTCGCGCGCAGTTTGCCACCGGCGACGCGGCACTCGCCAGGGACACGCTCGACAAACTGTTCGAAGCGCATCGGGTGACGCGCCAGCAGCCCGAGCCGACATTGCTGTACGCACGCGCATTGGCCGCAACCAACGCGCCGAATACGCGTGAAGCCTTCGAGCAAGCGCTGACCTGCGCGAACGATGCCGCCGCCCGTTGCCTCTTCGGCGAATGGCTGCTCGCGCAGAACAACGACGCCGACAAACGGCGCGCGCAGGCCCTGTTTGAAGAAATCCTGCGCGACGCCAAGCACTGGACGCGCTATGCCAAAGACCACAATCGCGAATGGCTGCAGCGTGCAGCGGCCGCTCAGTCTTCTTCCCGTTGACCCGCTTTATGACGCTGTTGAAACGTAAATCCATCGAGGCCGTCGCCTCGCGCCGTCCGGCCCGTGCCAAGCGCGAAGACCGCCAGACCCACGATGACGAACCGAAGCGCATGGCCCCGCGCTTTGCGCCGGTCACGTTCTCTGAACTGGCCGGTGTGCGCTATCTGCACTTTGGTACGGAATGGGTGCAGGGCGCCATGCGCCTGTCCAAGCCCGATGCCATCGAACTGGAATACGCGCAGCAGATGATGGCGTGGCTGCTGTTTCTCGACCCGGCCGCACGAGCGGACTTCCACGTCGTGCAACTCGGTCTGGGGGCTGCAGCGCTCACCAAGTTCTGCCATCGTCATCTCGCGCCGGCGCAGGTGACGGCAGTGGAGCTGAACCCGTCCGTGATCGTCGCGGCGCGCAGCATGTTCGGCCTGCCGTTTGACGACGCGCGGTTGAGCGTGCTCGAACAGGACGCCTACGACTGGGTGATGGACGCCAGCCACCACGGCACAGTCGATGCGCTGCAGATCGACCTGTACGACGCCACCGCGCGCGGCCCCGTGCTCGATACGCCCGCGTTCTACAAGGCTTGCCGCCAGGTGTTGCGCTCGCCGGGTGTGATGACGATCAACCTGTTTGGCGATCACACCAGCTTTCCGCGCAATATCGAGCGCATTTGTGACGCGTTCGACAATCGCGTGCTTGTCTTCCCTGAAGTGCACGATGGCAATGTGATCGCGCTGGCGTTCAATGGGCCGCCGCTGCACGTCAGTTGGGAAGATGTGCAGACGCGGGCTGCCGCGCTGCAGGCCTCGCTCAAGCTGCCGACCAAGGGCTGGGCCGACGGTTTGCGCAGTGCCAACGCCGGCCAGGAAGACGCGCTGTCGATCTGATCGGTGCTGCGCGCCGTCCCATGCAAAACGCCCCGATTTGCGGGGCGTTTGCTTTTGTTTGGAGGCGCACTCAGGCGGCGTCGCCCATACCTGGCATTTGATCGATGAAGCCGGTCACCGCCTGCATGCGGCCACCTTCAAGGCGCACGAAGTCGGTGCCCTTGACCAGCGCCTGTCCATCGGGGCCGAGCGTCCATCGGAAGCGGATCGTGTCCTGCACCACATCCGCGCCGCCGTCGCGCGCAAAGCGGAAACCCGGGAACTTGGCCTGCACGCCCGCAATGAGCGCCTCGATGCCGTCATGGCCGGCGCCCTGCATCAGCGGATCGACATACGTGGCGCTCTCAGTCCAGGTTTGCGCGACGAGCGCGCGGCGTTGCGCAGCGTCTGTTGCGTTCCATGCGGCGATGTAACGGTCGACCAGCGTATCGGCGAGCGTGTCGTTGGCGGCGAGTTGGGTGGATGTCATGACGTTTCTCCGTTCGAAGTGGGGCGCTTGCCCAGCGCGGTGACGGATCATGCGCTGGATGGCTTCATCTTCGGCGCCAGCGTGGATGGTGTCGATTACGCGTCAGGTAATCGCCGCGTTCCATGCCCGGAGAAACGCGAGGAGGCGCGTTACTTGGATAACAACCGCATCGCCGATTCCAACCCGGCAATCGTCACCGGATACATCCGCGTCTTAACGATCTGATTGATGACCGAGATGGACTGGCGGTACTCCCACAGGCCCTCCGGCTCGGGGTTGAGCCAGACGAACTTCGGGAACTGTTCGATCAGGCGCTTGAGCCACGTGGCGCCCGCTTCGGCGTTGTTGTATTCGACCGAGCCGCCCGCCTGCAGGATTTCGTACGGGCTCATGGTCGCATCGCCCACGAAGATCAGTTTGTAGTCGGGCGGGTATTTGCGGATGACGTCCCAGGTGGAGAACCGCTCCGCATGACGGCGGCGGTTGTTCTTCCACAGCCATTCGTAGACGCAGTTGTGGAAGTAGTAATACTCGAGGTGCTTGAACTCGGTTTTGGCGGCGGAGAAGAGTTCTTCCACGCGCTTGATGTGGTCGTCCATCGAGCCGCCCACATCCATCAGCATCAGCACCTTGACGTTGTTGTGCCGCTCGGGGCGCATCTTGATGTCGAGCAGGCCGGCATTGGCGGCGGTGGAGTGGATGGTGTCGTCCAGGTCCAGCTCGATATCGGCCCCATCGCGCGCGAACTTGCGCAGGCGGCGCAGCGCCACCTTGATGTTGCGTGTGCCGAGTTCAACGGTGTCGTCGTAGTCCTTGTACGCGCGCGCTTCCCATACCTTGACCGCAGTGCGGTTGCCCTTCGATGGCCCGCCGATGCGGATGCCTTCCGGGTTGTAGCCGCCGTGCCCGAACGGCGACGTGCCACCCGTGCCGATCCACTTGTTGCCGCCTTCGTGGCGCTCGTGCTGCTCGTTCAGCAGTTCTTTCAGCCGCTCCATCAGCTTGTCGAGGCCGCCCATGGCCTCGATCTTGGCCTTCTCCTCGGGCGACAGTTCGCGCTCCAGCTTCTTGGTGAGCCAATCCAGCGGAATGTCCGCGCGCCAATCGACCGCGCCTTCCACGCCCTTGAAGTAGGCGCCGAACGCTTGGTCAAACTTGTCGAAGTGCTTTTCGTCCTTGACCAGCGTCATGCGCGCCAGGAAGTAGAACTCGTCGAGCGACGGCGCGATGACCTGCTGCTTGAGCCCTTCAAGCAGCGTCAGGTATTCCTTGACCGAAACCGGCAGCTTGGCGTGCCGCAGGGTGAAGAAGAAGTCGATGAGCATGCTGGTCCTCCGGCGCTCAGGCGCGCGGTTGCTCGAGCTTGTATTGCAGATGGCGTTTCACGGTCAGCCATTCCGATTCGATGATCGAGAACACGACCGTGTCGCGGAAGCTGCCGTCCGGCATGCGCTGGTGATTGCGCAGCACGCCGTCCTGCTTGGCGCCGAGGCGGGCGATGGCGGCTCGGCTCTGGTGATTCATCCAGTGCGTACGGAATTCCACCGCAATGCAGCGCAGTGTCTCGAATGCGTGCGTGAGCAGCAGCAACTTGCATTCGGTGTTGACGGCCGTGCGCTGTACGGATTTGGCGTACCACGTGTGGCCAATTTCGAGCCGGCGGTTGGCTTCGTCCACGTTGAAGAGGCGCGTGGCACCGACCACCTTGCCCGGCTGCCCATCGTGCATCTCTCGCACGACGAACGGCATGGCGCCCAGGCGTTCGCGCATGTCGAGGGCAATGGCCAGCCACTCGCCGGTCTTGTCTGGCGAGGGCACCGAGGTGTACCAGAGCTTCCACAGCTCGCCATCGGCGGCCGCGGCGCGCACCTCGTCCTCGTGCTCTGGGCCGAGCGGCTCCAGCCAGGCGTGCGGGCCGGACAGCGTGACGGGCTCGATCAGGCGCGGCATGGTGTGGGCTGGCTCAGCGGTTGGCGCGGTTCATGAACACCAGGCGCTCGAACAGGTGCACGTCCTGTTCGTTCTTGAGCAACGCCCCGTGCAGCGGCGGAATCGCAGCGTTCTTGTCTTGGCTGCGCAGCGATTCCGGCGGAATGTCTTCCGCCAGCAGCAGCTTGAGCCAGTCGATCAGCTCGGATGTCGACGGCTTTTTCTTCAGCCCCGGCAGGTTGCGCATCTCATAGAACGCATCCAGTGCGGCCTTGACCAACGCGGGCTTGATGCCGGGGTAGTGCACGTCGACGATGGCCTGCATCGTCTCGGCATCCGGAAACTTGATGTAGTGGAAGAAGCAACGGCGCAGGAAGGCGTCGGGCAACTCCTTCTCGTTGTTCGACGTGATGATCACCAGCGGGCGGTGTCTGGCGCGGATGGTTTCACGCGTTTCGTACACGTAGAACTCCATACGATCCAGTTCGCGCAGCAGATCGTTCGGAAATTCGATGTCAGCCTTGTCGATTTCGTCGATCAGCAGCACGACCGGCTCGTCCGCCTCGAAGGCCTGCCAGAGCACGCCCTTGACGATGTAGTTGCGGATGTCGTGGACCCGGTTGCTGCTTTCCTGGTCGCCCAGCTGCGAGTCGCGCAGGCGCGAGACGGCGTCGTATTCGTACAGGCCCTGCTGCGCCTTGGTGGTCGACTTCACGTGCCACTGCAGCAGCGGCATGCCCAGCGCGGCGGCCACTTCCTCAGCCAGCATGGTCTTGCCCGTGCCCGGCTCGCCCTTGATGAGCAGCGGGCGCTGGAGCGTCATCGACGCGTTGACGGCAAGCTTGAGGTCATCGGTGGCGACGTACTGGTCGGAGCCTTCGAAGCGTGAGCGCTGGTTGGATGGGGCAGGCGAGGTGGTGGTGTTCATCGTGCAAGCCTACTGAGCGGTAAAAGATTTGGAAGCGGCCAGTATAAGAGCATTTGGGCGTTTGACGCCGGGCGGCAGCGGGGCGGATGCGTCGTGCCATTCCTTGCTGTCAAGTCACGGGAGCCCTAACTGGACTGGCAAAAAAGCGGTGCGGTACAATGCGCCGGTTTGACGCACCTCAAATGACCGTCTTCTGGCTTGTTGCCAACGGCGGGTGAATGCGCCCAGCGAGACAGCCGGCTGAGACGAGCCAAGCCGGCAGGGCGAGCAGGATTCTGAAACTCCACGCTTAAGAACGAGATGAAAAAGATCCTCACCATGGTGGCCGCCTTGGGCACATTAGGCGCACTGTCCGCCGCAGCCAACAGCGCCGCCGCTGCCGACGTTCAGGGCAACGCGGCCGCCGCCGAGAACAAGGTCGCCATGTGTATCGGCTGCCATGCCATCCCCGACTACAAGACGTCGTTCCCCGAGGTGTATCGCGTGCCCTATCTGGGCGGCCAGAACGCCAAATACATTGAAAGCGCGCTGCATGCGTATCAAAAGGGTGACCGCAAGCACCCGACCATGCGCGCCATCGCCGGGTCGCTGACTGACCAGGACATCGCCAACCTGGCCGCCTACTACGCGGCGCAGACGCCGGCCACCCAAAACAATCCGCAGAAGTGACGAGGAACAATATGAAGAAGATCTCCCTCGCAATCTCGTTCAATCTTGGCGCGCTGATGCTGGCTGCCACCGTGTCGGCGCAAGCTGCCGATATTGAAAAGGGCAAGCAACTGGTGGAGAAGGGCGCTTGCGTGGCCTGCCATGGCGCCGGCCTGAACGCGCCGATCTCGCCGGACTATCCGAAGCTCGCCGGCCAGCACGGCGACTATATCTATCACGCGCTGCTGGCCTATCAGACCAGCAACAACCCGCTGGTGGGTCGCAGCAACGCCATCATGGCGGGCCAGGTCAACAGCAACCCTGCCACGATCGGTGCCGACGGCAAGCCGCGTCCCTTCACGCAGGCTGAGCTGAAGGATATTGCCGCGTACATCGAATCGCTGCCGGGCTCGCTGGTGCTGAAGAAGTGATGCGGCATCGCCGGTCAAAAAAAAACCGCTCTTCGGAGCGGTTTTTTGTTGGCGTTCGAGCATCAGATTCAGCGGGCAGTGGCGCGCTTGCGCACGCATTCGATATAGGCGTCGCCGTCGGGCGGCAGGCCGGTGCGCTGCGCCGTCCACAGCATCTGGCCCAGGCATTCCATCACCTGATGGTGCGCTTCGTGCGGCGAGTCGAGCCGCTGGGCCAGCGCTTCATACGCAGCGCGAATGCCGCGCGGCTGATCCACGGACACCTGCTCGCTGATCGACAGGTGCATCGACAGGTGCAGGAACGGGTTGCTCTGGCCGCTTTCCGGCGTGTAGTCGCGGGCGAGCGCTTCTTCGCCGGCTTCCAGGGTGTCGTGGTATTCGGGATGCTGCAGCATCCAGTCGAGCGCCATGGCCTCGAGCGGCGTGAGGATTTCTGCCTGGCGGTGCTTGCGCCACGCGCCGCAGAAGAATTGACGGACTTCGTCGCGGGAGGGATTGAACATGATTTCGCCATTGTACCGGCGCGCCTTCATGCCTGCCGGGCCGCTTGGCGAGACGGCAACGCTACAATGGCCGCCCCGCACCCGCAGACGGCGACACCAAACAAAAACGCCGCACGCCATGAGACAAGCCGCCGATTCCTCCCTCGCCGCACGCGCCGCCGACAAGCTCCTCGGCGTGATGCTGATCGCCGTGTCCGCCGCATCCTTCGGCGCGATGGCCATCTTCACGCATTACGCCTATGCGAGCGGCGCCAATGTGGTCGGTCTGCTGATCGTGCGCTTTGTGATCGCGGCCGCCTCGCTGATGGCTGTGATGCGTGTTCGTCGCATCGGCATCCCGCCGTGGTCGCGCGTGGTGGGGCTGGCGGCGATGGGCGGCATCGGCTATGCCGGACAGTCGTTCGCGTTTTTCACGGCGTTGAACTACGCACCGGCCAGCCTGGTGGCGCTGCTGCTGTACCTGTATCCGATGTTCGTGACAGTGCTGGCAGCGATTTTCCTGCGCGAGCGGCTGACCGCCACGGCAATCATCGCGCTGGTGCTGTGCTCGGTGGGGGCGGGGCTGACAGTGGGCGGTGCAGGGCTGTCGGGGGGCAGCGTGCTTGGCATTGCGCTCGGCGTGGCTTCCGCGGTGATCTACTCGATCTACATCACGGTCGGTGCCCGTGTGACGCGCGGTGTGGATCCGTTGGCGTGCACGACCGTTATCTGTACCGCTGCGGCCGTCGTGTACACGGGCATGGCGCTGGCTGGCGCGCCCGTGCACCTGCCCGGCACATTCGGGGGCTGGGCAGCGGCGCTCGCCATTGCCGGCTTGTCGACCGTGGTGGCGATCCTGTCCTTCTTTGCCGGCCTGCAGAAACTGGGGGCGGCGCAGGCGTCGATGCTGTCGACGCTGGAGCCGGTGGTGACCGTGCTGCTCGCGGCGTTGCTGCTCGGCGAGTCGATCGCGCCCATGCAGATGACAGGCGGCGCATTGATCCTGGCGGGCGTGCTGTGGTTGACCCGCGCAGATGCCAAGCCTGCCGGTCACAGCGCGGACGAAATGGCCTGAAGCGGAATCTTCACGCCCCACAAAAAACCGCCCAGCAAGAACTGGGCGGTTTTGCTTTCGGCCTTCAGGCGGTTACTTCTTTGGGCCGCTCGGCAGGCGTTGCAGGCTCTGCACCCGCATCAGGGCCGGACGATCGGCCATCACGCCATCGTAGAACGAAGCCAGGTCACCCTTGAGTGCGGTGCGCGACGCATCGTTCAGATAGATCATGTGGCCGGACGGGTAATTCTTGATCGTCAGGTTTTTCGCCTTCAGCGTCGGGTCGAGCGGCATTTGCGCCAGCGTCAGCTCGGTCTGGTGGAACGGCGTGACGGCGTCGAAATAGCCGCTGGCCTGCAGCACCTTCAGGTCGGGGTTCAGGCTCATCGTCGAGGCGAGATCGCCGGCGGTGTACAGCGTGTTGCCGCCGCCCTTGTTGGCGCCCGTCGGGTCGACGTGGCTGAAATCCCAGTTGTTGAACACGGCGTCGTTCAGGTCCACGAACGAGGAGGTCGACGTGTACTTGAGCTGGGTGTTCAGGTAGCTGTTCCAAAGCACCGTGTACGCGCCCCCGATATTCGAGATCGACGGATCGTTGCTGCCCGAGTTCGGCAAGATGAACGGCGCGATGCCCTGGCCCGTGTAGTTGGCGCGGCCGTCATACTGGCCGATCTGGATGCCCGGGTTGAGCGTCAGGAAGAACGTGTACGGCGGGTTGTTGTTCTGCGACGGCACGTTGCCCAGCGCCGCCGGGTTGCCGAACGTCTGGATCAGCGAGACCGGATCGGTGCCGATGTACGAGCCCATCGTCTGCGCCGTCGACAGGTTCAGGTTCAGGCGCACGTTGACGAACCCGCCATCTGCGGCGCTCGGCGCTTGTGCCAGCGGGGCGAGCGTGTTGTCGGCGTAGTTGCGGGCCTGGACCATGTAGCCGTCGAGGTCGGTCGGTGCCGGGTTGAGCGTCGTCTTCTTCCAGTAGAACGCGTCGGCGGCCAGCGTCGGGAAGGTGCCGACGGCCGAGAGTGCATTCGCGTAGTCAAGGATCGACGATTGCAGCGTGATCCCGTTCAGCTCGATACCGTCTTCATGCAGCACCCACGACAGCACCGCACTGCGCGCCGTGCCATACGACTCGCCGTACAGGAACTTGGGTGAGTTCCAGCGCGAGTTCTTGGTCAGGTAGCGCTGGATGAAGCGGTCGATGGAGCGGGCGTCCTGGTCGGTGCCCCAGAAGTCTTTGTTCTTGGCCGGTGCAATGGCGGCCGAATATCCGGTGCCTACCGGGTTGATGAACACGAGATCGGAGCGGTCGAGCAGGCTGTCCGGGTTGTCGGGCAGCTTGTACGGCGCCGGGGGCGTGAAGTTCGGGAACGACGACTGCAGCCGCTTCGGCCCGAACGAGCCCAGCAGCAGGAACACCGACGACGAGCCCGGGCCGCCGTTATAGAAGAACGTCACCGGACGCGGCTTCGATGGATCGGGATTGTCCTGCGTGTAGGCCACGTAGAACATCGTCGCGTTGGATCGCGAGGTGACCGGGTCGATGGTGGTCAGGTGGCCGGCGGTGGCTGTGTAGGCGATGCTCTTGCCGCCGATCGTCACCGTGTGATGCGTGACGGCCGCGCTTTCGCCCGGATCGGCGGCAAGCGCGTCGTTGGGCCCGGTGCCGTAGACGTTCGGGTCGACGTAAGGCTGGTCGGGCGGCACGGCGGCCGTTACCGGCTGCGTGGTGGCGTTGCCGGCGTTGCCGGCGTTGGTGGCTACGCCGCTGGGATTGGCCGTGGCGGAAGAGTCTCCGCCGCCGCAACCCGCCAGCAGCACCGCGGACAGCGCTGCGGCCGCAAACGATACACCGAGGGTCCGGGACAATCCTGCAAAATCACTGGTCGATAACCTGGATTTTTTCATGGCGATAATGGCCTTCTTCAGGGTGACGAACACCATCACTTAAAACGTGTGGTTTTAAGTGGGCTCCATATTCGATTTGCGTTTTGTCATTTCTATACGACGCGAAACGAATATTCTGATTTCCCGCCTTGTTTGCGGAAATTAATGCAATCGGTTTTTGTTTGGCAAAAGAAGCCCCCGAAATCCGATCGGATTTCAAAAATAGAACAGCTCTGGAGTCAAGCCCGCAGCTAATTTGCGCAAAGTCTGCAACGGTCCGTGCAAAAGCGTCGGGATGAATGCGGCTACGCGCCTGCTTTAATTCGGGCGCGAATCCGATACGTCCAGCTCTGCGGGTAATGCAATGACGAACGAAAAAGTAGTTCGTAAGCAAACCGTTGTAAAGGGCTGTTTTTTATCGTACGCGATGCACTGTAAAAATGACCATACTGATGCTGGCGTATCGCGGCAATTGCGATTAAATACAAAGAAGGCATGCCGTTTTTTCTAAAGCCACGGGACTGTCGATGGAGGGCGGGGGTGCTCATCGGGGGGGGCAGGTGTCCGGCGCGTGCGGATACGGCGCATTACAATGCGGTCCTCAACTTTTTCCGGAGCACCCTGCAATGCCGATGCTTGAACCGTCCGCGCTGGACCAACTGTTCCACGCAGCCCGTACGCATAACGTGTGGCTGGACAAGCCGGTCGATGACGAACTGCTGCACACGTTGTACGACACCGTGAAGTACGGCCCGACCGCCGCCAACAGCACGCCGGCCCGCTTCGTGTTCGTCAAGAGCGCTGCCGCCAAGGAACGCCTGATTCCGTGCATGTCGGCCGGCAATCAGGAAAAGACCCGCCAGGCACCCGTGGCCGTGATCGTCGCGTATGACACGCAATTCCACGAGCAACTGCCCAAGCTGTTCCCGCACACCGATGCGCGTTCCTGGTACGCCGGCGACCAAGCCAAGATCAATGCGGCCGCGCTGATGAACGGTTCGCTGCAGGGCGGCTATCTGGTGCTCGCCGCGCGCGCCCTGGGCCTGGACTGTGGCCCGATGGCCGGCTTCGATGCCAACAAGGTAAATGAGACGTTCTTCCCCGATGGCCAGTGGAAGGTCAACTTCATCATGAACATTGGCTACGGCGACGCCGAGAAGCTGCACCCGCGCAACCCGCGCCTGTCGTTTGAAGAGGCGTGCAAGATCGTTTGATCGACTCCCGGCCGCACAAAGAAAACGGGGACTCGCATCAGACGGTGCAGTCCCCGTTTTTTATTCCTTCGGCGCTGGCGTCTTCGGCCTGAATTCACACAGCGGCTCGATGGCGCAATGCCAACACTCGGGTTTGCGCGCCTTGCACACATAGCGTCCATGCAGGATCAACCAGTGGTGCGCGTCCTGCCGAAACGCTTCCGGCACCACCTTCAGCAGCTTCAGCTCGACCTCAAGGACGTTCTTGCCCGGCGCCAGCCCGGTGCGATTGGCCACGCGAAAGATGTGCGTGTCCACCGCGATCGTCGGCTCACCGAAGGCCGTGTTCATCACCACGTTGGCTGTCTTGCGGCCCACACCGGGCAACTCTTCTAGCGCAGCGCGCTCACGCGGCACTTCACCGCCGTACTGGTCGAGCAGGATGCGGCACGTCTGCAGGATGTGCTTGCACTTGGTGCGATACAGCCCGATGGTCTTGATGTATTCGGTGATGCCTTCCTCGCCCAGCGCCAGCAGCTTGGCAGGCGTGTTGGCCACCGGAAACAGCTTGCGCGTCGCCTTGTTCACGCCCACGTCGGTCGCCTGTGCGGACAGCAGCACTGCGATCAGCAGCTCGAACGGCGTGGTGTATTCCAGCTCGGTGGTCGGCGTCGGGTTGTTTTCGCGCAGTGTCTCGAAGATGGCGTGGCGCTTGGCGGGATTCATCGTCGGGGCAGGGGTCAGGGTTTTTCTGCGTCGGGTTTGGCGCTGTGTTCGATCTGGCTGGCGATGCGCTTGCGGCGGGCTTCAGCCTCGTCAATCTGGGCTTGCACATCCGCCGATACGTTGGTCACGTTGCGCGGGCCTTGCCCGCGCGCAGCCATCTCGGCCTGTTTCTGGCGCGCCCGTTCAATGGCCGCTTGGATGATCGCCTTCTTGCGCGCCTGCGCGGCAAGCTCAGCCTCATCGGCCGGTTGTTCAGCGCTGAGGGCAGCGAGTTTCGCCGCTGCCTTGGCGGCGAGGCGCGCTTCGTTCTCGGCTTGTTCGCGCTTGAGGCGCGCGTTGCGGAAGACGTAGCGGTCCCGCGCGACATCGGCCTGTTGCTGGCTCCAGGCATCCCAGCCCGTGCGGTCGCCGGTGACAGGGACCATGTCGATGCAATCGACAGGGCAGGGCGCCACGCAGAGATCGCAGCCGGTGCACCACTCTTCGAGCACCGTGTGCATTGCCTTGGGCGCGCCCACGATGGCGTCGACCGGGCACGCCTGGATGCACAGCGTGCAGCCGATGCAGCGTTCCGGGTCGATGACGGCGATGGCGCGAGGCTGTTCGATGCCGTTGGAAGGGTCCAGCGGGAGCAGGTCATCCGTGCGACCGAGCGCGTCGGACAGCCGGAGAATACCTTCAGCGCCGCCAGGTGGGCAGCGGTTGGGTAGCGCCTCGCCGCTGGCCATGGCTTCAGCGTAGGGGCGGCAGCCGTTGTAGCCGCACTTGGTGCATTGCGTTTGCGGCAAGAGGTTTTCGAGCCGGTCGGCCAAGGATGCGGCCACTGCGGGGACCAAGGAAACCACGATGGGACTTGTCGTTTGAATAGCCTGCCATTATCGCCGATTTGGCCCCCGCGCAAGGCGTGCATGCCCTGACATCGCATACGGCGGGCATGTCTTGACCGTATGACATAATTCCTGCGTTCTAAACGGACCGACGTGCCATGCCGTCTCATCCAGCCGCGCCACTCGCCGACATCGAAGCCGATGCTCACGGCGAATCCGCCGCACCCCGCACGCGTCGCGACCCCGCCGGCACGCGCCGACGCATCCTTGCTGCTGCGATCGAAGAGTTTGCGCGCGGTGGGTTTGCAGGCGCGCGCGTTGACGCCATCGCCCGTCGCGCCGAGACCAACGAGCGCATGCTGTATTACTACTACGGCAGCAAGGAAAAACTCTTCCTGACCGTGCTCGAGCACATGTATTTCCGCTTCAAAGAGGCGGAAGAGCAGGTACAGATCGAGTCGTCCGACCCGCGTGAAGCGGTCATCCAGCTTGCGCGGTTCGTCTGGGATTTCTATTACGAGAACCCCGAGTTCATCCGTTTGCTCAACAGCGAAAACCTGCACGAGGCGCGACATCTGAAGACGTCGCCGCACCTGGTCGAGCTGGTCAACCCGGTCATCGAGGTGCTGCGCGGCGTGGTGGAGCGCGGCCAGCGCAGCGGCATCTTTCGTGACGACATCGATGTGTCGCGCCTGTACCTCACGATTTCGGCGCTCGGCTATTACGTGCTGTCCAACCGCTACACGATCAGTGCCGTGGTGGGCCGCGACATTGCCTCGGCCGACGAGCACGAGGCGTTCGCACAGCTGCATATCAAGATGCTGCTGGCGTATCTGGAGCGGCCCAAGGGCTGATCGGCCGAAGCGCCATCGCACAACAAAAAAGCCTCGCGGTTGCGAGGCTTTTTCTTGGGGGCTTCAGGGTCAGGCGACAGCCTTGATACGAGGAGCATTCTCGTCATAGCGGCGGATGAAATCACGCAACTGCGGATATACCTGCTCGCGCCAGCGGCGACCCGAGAAGATGCCGTAGTGGCCGCACTTGGGCGCCGTCAGGTGCTGCTTGCGCGCGTTCGGGATGCCGGTGCACAGGCCATGCGCTGCTTCCGTCTGGCCGCTGCCGGAGATGTCGTCCAGTTCGCCTTCGATGGTGAAGAGCGCGGTGCTCTTGATGTCCTGCGGACGCACCGGCTTGCCTTCTACCACCCACGTGCCGTTGGCCAGGTGGAACTCCTGAAATACGTCGCGGATGGTCTCCAGGTAATACTCGGCGGCCATGTCCAGCACGGCGTTGTACTCGTCGTAGAAGCGCACGTGGGCCTCAGCGTCTTCCGTGTCACCCTCGATCAGGTTCAGGTAGTAATCGTAGTGCGATGACAGGTGGCGGTCCGGGTTCATGGCTACGAAGCCGGCGTGCTGCAGGAAGCCCGGATACACCTTGCGGCCATGACCCGGATAGTTGGCCGGCACCGTGTAGATCACGTTGTTCTCGAACCAGCTGTGCGCCTTGTTGGTCGCCAGCGAGTTGACGGCGGTCGGGCTCTTGCGGGCGTCGATCGGGCCGCCCATCATGGTCATCGTGCGCGGCGTCTTCTCGCCGTCCGAGGCCATCAACGAGATGGCGGCCAGCACGGGCACGGTCGGCTGGCACACCGAGATCACGTGCAGCTTGTCGGCGCCAATGTGGTTGATGAACTCGCGGATGTAGTTGATGTAGTCCGACAGGTGGAAGGCGCCTTCCTCGGTCGGCACCATGCGAGCGTCGATCCAGTCGGTCACGTACACCTTGTGATCCTGCAACAGCGTGCGCACGGTGTCGCGCAGCAGCGTGGAGTGGTGGCCCGAAAGCGGCGCACACACCAGCACGATCGGTTCATCCTTGAGCAGCTTGATGGTCTCGGCGTCGTCGGCGTAGCGCTTGAAGCGGATCAGGCGGCAGAACGGCTTTTCGACGATGGTCTGCTCGACGATGGGAATGTCCCGGCCGTTGGATTTGACGGAGCGGATGCCGAATTCTGGCTTCTCGTACTCCTTGCCCAGGCGGTACAGCAGCTCGTAGCCCGCAGCGTAGCGTTGCGCGCCGGGCATCAGAGACAGCGGACTCAGTGGGTTGGTGAAGGTCTTGGCAGTCGCTTGGGCCCAAGCTGTCATGGGGCTGAGCAGGGCGCGCTGGAATTCGTGAAGCTGGTAAAGCATGGCTGGACCGGTCTGTGGTGGCGAGGGCGACGCGAACGATTATGCACCTGAGTGCACGGTACTGCGATGCAGCATAAACCCTGATAACAGAGTGTTGCACCGCTTCTATGATGCGCCCGTGTCAGTCTATTCCGATGCAGCAAAAAAGCGGCCGAAGCCGCTTTTCTTTTTGCAATTGCACCTAAGGCGTGATGCCTACAGCACCTTTACAGAACATCAGCGATGGCATTCACCACGGCATCGATGTTGTGCGTGTTCAGCGCGGCCACGCAGATGCGGCCGGTCGACACGGCGTAGATGCCGTGCTCGGTGCGCAGGCGATCCACTTGCGCGGAGGTCAGGCCCGAGTACGAGAACATGCCGCGCTGGGCCTTCACGAACGAGAAATCGGTCTTCACGCCCTTGGCGGCCAGCTTGTCGACCAGTGCGTTGCGCATCGACTTGATGCGATCGCGCATTTCGCCCAGTTCCTGCTCCCACATCGCGCGCAGCTCCGGGCTCGTCAGCACGCTGGCGACGATCGTGCCGCCATGCGTCGGCGGGTTCGAGTAGTTCGTGCGGATCACGCGCTTGACTTGCGACAGCACGCGGGCGGATTCGTCCTTGCTGGTCGTCACGATCGACAGCGCGCCGACGCGCTCGCCGTAGAGCGAGAACGACTTCGAGAACGAGCTGGAGACGAAGAACGGCAGGCCCGATTCAGCAAACAGGCGCACAGCCAGGCCGTCTTGCTGGATGCCGTCGGCGAAGCCTTGGTAAGCCATGTCGAGGAACGGGATCAGGTTCTTGGCCTTGATGACTTCCACGACCTGCTTCCACTGCTCGGTGGTCATGTCCACGCCGGTCGGGTTGTGGCAGCAGGCGTGCAGCACGACGATCGTGTTCGGCGCGTAGCCGTTCAGCGAATCCAGCATGCCGGCGAAGTTCAGGCCGTGCGACGGGGCATCGTAGTACGCGTAGTTGACCACTTCGAAACCGGCGGATTCGAACAGCGCGCGGTGGTTTTCCCAGCTCGGGTCGGAAATCGCGACTTTGGCGTTCGGGTACAGGCGCTTGAGGAAGTCGGCGCCGATCTTCAGTGCGCCGGTGCCGCCCAGGGCTTGCGCGGTGACCACGCGGCCTTCGGTGATGAGCGGCGATTCAGCGCCGAACAGCAGCTTCTGCACGGCCTGGTCGTAGGCGGCAATGCCTTCGATCGGCAGGTAGCCACGCGGGGCAGCTGCAGCCAGGCGGGCCTTTTCGGCTTCCTGCACGGCGCGCAGCACCGGAATTTTCCCTTCGTCGGTGAAGTACACGCCCACGCCCAGATTCACTTTGGTGCTGCGGGTATCGGCGTTGAAAGCTTCATTCAGGCCCAGGATGGGGTCGCGCGGGGCCAGTTCGACGGCGGAGAAAAGCGACATGAGATGTCTCGATCGGTTGGTTCGGGATTCGGTGGGATCTTGCAGGCGGTGCGGCGCGGACTCCGGGGCGGCTCGCCCGGCGCCAGATGTACAACGAGGCGCGCACGAGGAGGGATTGTACCGAATACAGGCTCTAATCGCCCGAAAAATCCTTGCAGAACAGGCGCCTAAAGTGCTCTGGCGTCCGGTACAGATGTGCCGACCGGGATGTCCAAACGATTGCCGAGGGCGCGCGCTACACTACACGATTGGTTGCAATTGCCGCTGCCGCCCTCATTTGCCGAGGGCGTGCGAGTCACTTTGTCGACTTCCCGCGCTGCCATCCCACCCGCCGCCATGACCGATCTGAGCCAAGTCCCCAGCCCGCACGACGAGTCGAAGTTCGTGACTTTCGAGGGCTCGCCGTTCCAGTTGTACCAGCCGTATCCGCCGGCCGGCGACCAGCCGGAGGCCATCCGCCAGCTCGTCGAGAACATTGGCGACGGCCTGTCGTACCAGACCCTCCTGGGTGTGACGGGCTCGGGCAAGACCTTCACCATGGCCAATGTGATCGCGCAGGTGGGTCGGCCGGCCATCGTCTTTGCGCCCAACAAGACGCTGGCGGCGCAGCTGTATTCCGAGTTCCGGGAGTTCTTCCCGCGCAATGCGGTCGAATACTTCGTCTCGTACTACGACTACTACCAGCCTGAGGCCTACGTGCCGCAGCGCGACCTCTTCATCGAGAAGGATTCGTCGATCAACGAGCACATCGAGCAGATGCGGCTCTCCGCCACCAAGAGCCTGCTGGAGCGCCGCGACGTGGTGATCGTAGCCACCGTGTCGGCCATCTACGGTATTGGCAACCCGAGCGAATACCACCAGATGATTCTGACGCTGCGCGCGGGTGACAAGGTCAGCCAGCGTGACGTGATCGCGCGCCTGATCGCCATGCAATACACACGCAACGAGACGGATTTCCAGCGCGGCACCTTCCGCGTGCGCGGCGACACGGTCGACATCTTCCCCGCCGAGCATGCAGAAATGGCGGTGCGCCTGGAGCTGTTCGACGACGAAGTCGAATCGCTGCAGCTGTTCGATCCGCTGACCGGCCGTGTGCGGCAGAAGATTCCGCGCTTTACGGTGTACCCGTCGAGCCACTACGTGACGCCGCGCGAGACCGTGCTGCGCGCCATCGAGACCATCAAGGCTGAACTGCGCGAGCGGCTCGATTTCTTCTACAAGGAAAACAAGCTGGTGGAAGCGCAGCGGTTGGAGCAGCGCACGCGCTTCGATCTGGAGATGCTGCAGGAGCTGGGCTTCTGCAAGGGCATCGAAAATTATTCGCGGCACCTTTCTGGCTCCGCGCCCGGCGAACCGCCGCCGACGCTGGTCGACTACCTGCCGCCCGATGCGCTGATGTTCCTTGATGAATCGCACGTGCTGATCGGCCAGCTCAACGGCATGTACAACGGTGACCGCGCGCGCAAGGAAACGCTGGCCGAATACGGCTTCCGGCTGCCTTCTGCGCTCGACAACCGGCCGCTGAAGTTCGCCGAATTCGAGACCAAGATGCGGCAGGTGACCTTCGTGTCTGCCACGCCGGGGGATTACGAAAAGAAGACCGCGGGCACGGAAGTCGTCGAGCAGGTCGTTCGCCCCACGGGCCTCGTCGACCCGATCATCGAGGTGCGCCCCGCCACGACGCAGGTCGACGATCTGCTGTCTGAGATCCATGTGCGTGTCGAGGCCGGCGAGCGCGTGCTGGTGACCACGCTCACCAAGCGCATGGCCGAGCAACTGACCGAGTTCCTGTCGGAGAACGGCGTCAAGGTCCGCTACCTGCATTCGGACATCGATACCGTGGAGCGCGTGGAGATCATCCGTGACCTGCGCCTGGGCACGTTCGACGTGCTGGTTGGCATCAACCTGTTGCGCGAGGGTCTGGATATTCCCGAAGTGTCGCTCGTGGCGATCCTGGATGCGGACAAGGAAGGTTTCCTCCGTGCCGAGCGCTCGCTCATCCAGACCATTGGCCGCGCGGCGCGGAACGTGAACGGCACCGCCATCCTGTATGCCGATCGCATGACCGATTCGATGAAGAAGGCGATTGGCGAGACCGAACGCCGCCGCGCCAAGCAGATCGCCCACAACGAGGCGCATGGCATCACGCCGCGCGGCGTTGTCAAACGCATCAAGGACATCATCGACGGCGTGTACAACGTCGACGATGCGCGCGCGGAACTGAAGGCCGCGCAAGAGGCCGCCAAGTACGAAGACATGAGCGAGAAGCAGGCGTCCAAGGAAATCAAACGCCTGGAAAAACAGATGCTCGACCACGCCAAGAACCTCGAATTCGAAAAGGCGGCGGCGGTGCGCGATCAGCTTGCCAAGCTCAAGTCGCAGCTCTTTGGAGCGAGCGGCGAAGATCACGTCGTTCCGGCCGCCTGAACTGCGCGGCCATCTGCGTTGTCGGTGTCCCGCTGCCTTGCCCGAGGCGGGCGGCGGGTGAGTGTCAACACCATTTCAAATCAGGCTCAGGCTCAGGCGCTGCGTGTCGTCTGACTGGGGAACCGGCACCCGCTGCAGCGCTCGACTGCGCGCGTTCGCCATCAAGGGAGTTCGATGTTCGATTCTTTGCTCAACCCGTGGCGCAAGTGGCGCGCTTCCCGGCACGCCAGCCATCAACTCGATGCCATCCTGGCGCAGTTCGAGCCCACGCGCAGTCTGGCCGAGCGCAATGAATGGCTGATCGAGCTGGCTTACTGGCTGCGTCGGGCGGACCGGCCAGCGGGGGCTGCGTCGGAGTCCTGGCGTTATGCCCGTCTGCGTTATCTGTTGCAGGTGCTGGAGAACAATCCGGCCCTGGCAGAACGCGTCGGACAGACATTGCGCAGCATCGTGCAAGACAACGATCCGGTGTCGCTGTTATGCGATACGGGGTTGTCGTCACGCTCGGGTTTCTGGAGCGAGTTGGTCGACCGCTGGCAGGCGCGCTGGCTGCCGCCCGCACCCAATCAGGCGCAACTGGCAACGTTGTTTGCACTGCTGTTCGTGGGCCCGACCGATGCGCAGTGGGTGGGTGGCCTTGACGACGAACTGGTCACGCGCCTCCACGCGCTGTTCCGTGCGGGGATGACCGATGAGGAGCACGCAGCGGGCCAGACACGGTTGGAACGCAGCCTTGGCATCGGCATCCAGATCCTGATCAGCCAGGTGCGTGCGGCGGGTTTGTCGCGCGGTATCCGCAGCCGCATGGACCATGCGGAACTCACCGATTCTCCGTTCTATCTGCTCGCCGATGCGGCCAACGCGATCTTCCTGGAACGGCCCGACACGGCGCTTGCGAGCCCCGAGCGTTTTGTGCAGGAACTCAACTATTTCCGCGCCGTGCTGGATCGATGCCGCGCGGCTACGGCCAGCGTGTATCAGCATCTGGACGAGAACGGCGTCTCGGTGGAGGTCGTGTTTCAGGTCGAACGCATGAAGGCGTGGCTGGGCCGCATCGATCTGCTGCTCTCGGCGTGGGCGGACACGCAGGGCTCTCGCCGCTTCGTGCATATGACGGCCGAGCTGGTGTCGGCCAGCCAGCACCGCCGCAGCGTGGGGTATCTGATCCGCTCCACGTTTGCCGATCTGGCGCGCAAGGTGGTCGAGCGGTCTGCCGAGAGCGGGGAGCACTACATTACGCGCGACGGCAAGGAATACGGCGCGATGGTCAAGGCGGCAGCCGGCGGTGGCGTCATTACGGCGGCCACGGTGTACATCAAGTTCTTCATCACGGGCGCGCATCTGTCGCGTTTTACCGAAGGGCTGTTCGCGTCGATCAACTATGCGGTCAGCTTTCTCGGCATCCATTTCGCGCATTTCACGCTGGCCACCAAACAGCCCGCCATGACGGCGCCCGCACTGGCGCACCGACTCGACCAGGTCGGGCGCCAGGAAGGGCTGGACCGCTTTGTCGACGACACCGTCGCCATGATCCGCTCCAACGCGGCGGCGATTGCAGGCAACCTGGCGGCCGTGGCGCCGGTGGCTTTCCTGGTGCAGTGGCTCGCCGGGCGTTTCTTCCATACGGATCTGATCTCGGCAGCGAAGGCGATGGCGACCATCGATTCGTTTTCGATCCTTGGGCCGACGCCGCTGTACGCGATCTTCACGGGCGTGTTGCTATGGGCCTCAAGCCTGGCGGCGGGGTGGGCCGACAACTGGTTTGCGCTGCACCGTGTGCATGATGTGATTGCCTACCACCGGCGCTTGCGCTTCATGGTCGGCACGCAGGGCGCGCAGCGCATTGCCAGCTTCTGGAAGCGCAATCTGTCGGGCATCGTCGCCAATGTGTCGCTGGGCTTCATGCTGGGGCTGGGGCCCGAGATCCTGTCGTTCTTCGGACCGCATATGGAAGTGCGTCATGTCACGCTGTCGACGGGTGCGGTGGCAACCGCCGTGGGCGTACTGGGCCCCAGCGTGATGCACACGGCGCCGTTCTGGCTGGCCGTGGCGGGCATTGCGCTGATGGGCGTGCTGAACGTCCTGGTGTCGTTTGCGCTGGCCTTCAACATGGCGATGCGCTCGCGCAACCTGCGCGGCGTCGATCGCAAGCGAGTGACGGGTGCCGTGTGGCGGCGCATCTTGCGGGATCCGCTTTGCCTGCTGGTACCGCGCGCCCCGACCGCGAGCACGCCGCCCGGCACCAGTACGCCGGTCTAGTGGGTGGCAGGCGCGGCAGGCGCACCCAGCTCGCTGCGGAACGGAATGGACGGCTGCGCGCCGAGCCGCGTGACTGACACGGCCGCCGCGGCTTGCCCAAACTCGATGGCTGCATCGGCTGCCGCGTCTTCCGCCAATGCCGCTGCCAGCGCACCCACGAACGTATCGCCAGCGGCAGTGGTATCGATGGCATGCGCGGTGGGCGCCGGCATCAGCAGGCGCGAGTGGGCATCCACGTAGGCAACGCCGTGCGCGCCCAGCGTGACAATCACGTGCCGCGCACCTTGTGCGTGGAGATCGGAAGCGGCATCCAGTGCGGCTTCGGGCGAATCGACGGGCCGGGCCGTCAGCAGCGCGGCTTCGGTTTCGTTCGGGATCAGGTAATCGCAGGCGGCGATCCACGGCGTAGGCAAGGGGCCGATGGCGGGTGCAGGGTTCAGGATGACCGTCTTGCCAAGCCGCTGGCCCAGCTTGAGGGCGCATTCCACCGCATCGGGCGGCGATTCCAACTGACAGACGATGACGCGCGCGCGTTCGAACGCAGCACGCTGGGCTTCGATCATCGTTGGCGTCAGCAACTCGTTGGCGCCGGCCACGATGACGATGGTGTTCTGGCCGCTGTTGGCCACGGTCACGCAGGCGATGCCGGTGGCCACCCCGGCGTGCTCCGATACCATCGATGTGTCCACGCCTTCGCGGCGCAGGCCGTCGCGCAGCGCGGTGCCGTACGCGTCATCACCCACGCAGCCGAGCATGGCGACACGGGCCCCCAGGCGTGCAGCGGCCACTGCCTGGTTGGCGCCCTTGCCGCCCGGGATGGTTTCCAGCGCAGGCGCTGCAACCGTTTGCCCGGGACGCGGCAAGCGGGGCGTGCGGATCACGAGATCCATATTCAGGCTGCCGACGATCAGCACGTCGGCAGCGGGGTGCGCGGAAGAGGCGGAAGGGCGCTTGGCCACCATGGCGGGACTACGTTGAAAGCGTGAAAGGGATGCGGGATCAGGCGGCGCGGGCGGGGCGCTCGGGCTCGGCGGTCGACTCGCGCAAAGACAGGCGCGGCGGCAGCACGATGCGGCGTGCACGCGGCTCTTCCACAGGATGGCGCAAGGCGTTGTCGCCGAGATGCTCGAGCAGCGTCTGCGCGGTGGTCTCGCCCAACTGGCGGATCGATTGGCCGACAGTGGACAGCGCCGGATAGACGTAGCGGCTCAGTTCGATGTCGTCAAAACCCATCACGGACAGCGCCTTCGGCACGGGAATGCCCAGTTCCGCCGCGGCGCGCAGCGCACCGATGCCCATCAGGTCATTGCCGGCAAAGATGGCCGTGGGCATCTCGCCTTCGGTCAGCAGCTGGCGCGCGGCGCGGTAGCCGCCGGGGCTGGTGAAATCGCCTTCGGCAATGCGGGCGGTGGCTTCGGGCACGCCCGCCTCGCGCAGCGCGCGGTGGAAACCGGCCAGGCGCTCCGCCGTCACGCTCAATGCCGAAGGCCCACTGATGCAGGCGATGCGGCGGTGGCCGAGGTCCAGCAGATGCTTGGTCGCCATGTACGCGCCTTCTTCGTGATCGACTTGGACCTGATCGGCCTGGATGCCTTCGGTCGGGCGGTCGACCATCACGATGGGCAGGGCGGATTCACCGAGCGCTTCGACCAACGCCGTGTCTGGCCCGGCGCTGCTGACGATGATGCCGTCAACGCGTTTTTCCATCAGCACGCGCAGGTAGTCGCGCTGCTTGCGGGGGTCGTCGTCGGAGTTGCAGAGGATGACGCTGTAGCCGGCGGCGGCACACACATCTTCAATGCCCCGCGCCAGCTCCGCAAAGTAGGGGTTGGTGGCGGTGGGCACGAGCACGCCGATGGTGCGCGTGGTGCGGTGTTTGAGCGAGCGCGCCACGGCGCTGGGCACATAGCGCGTGGCCCGGATGGCCTCTTCCACGCGCTTGCGCGTCTCGGCGTTGACCGGTCGTGTGTTGTTGATGACGTGCGAGACGGTGGTGAACGAAACTCCGGCCAGTGCGGCCACGTCTTTGATGGTTGCCATGACGATCTCCTCGGTCTCTTAATGGTGTTTGCTGCGGTTGCGCTTGCTGCGATAGGTATCCATGACCACGGCTGCGACGATGACCGCGCCCGTGATGATGCGTTTGGTGGGCTCGGAGGCGCCGATCTGTGCAAGGCCCGATTCGAGCACCGAGATGATCAGCACGCCGAACAGCGTGCGCACGACCGACCCGCGTCCGCCCATCAGGCTCGTGCCGCCGATCACCACGGCCGCGATCACCTGCAGCTCCATGCCCACGCCGGCGTTCGGATCGGCCGCTTCCAGGCGCGACACCTGGAACAGCGCAGCCAGGCCCGAGAGCAGCCCCATCAGCGCGAACACCGCAATCTTGTAGGGGCGCGGATTCACGCCCGCCAGCCGCACGGCTTCTTCATTGGTGCCGATGGCCACGAGGTAGCGGCCAAACACCGTGCGCACCAGCACGATTTGGCCAACCACCGTGATGGCAATCGCAATCAGGAACGACGGCGCGATGCCCAGCGCGATGGGGTTGGCCAGCCAGTCGACCGCGCTGCCGATGTACACCGTGCGCGAATCGGTGAGGCTGTAGGCGAGGCCGCGCGCCATTTCCAGCACGCCCAGCGAAACGATGAACGACGGAATGCCCCAGTGCACCGTGACTGCGCCGGTCAGCATGCCGGCCGCCGTGGCCAGCACCACGCCCGCCAGCGCAGCCGGCAACAAGCCCCAACCCAACTGGGTCATGGCCACCGACAGCACCGAAGCCGACAGCGCCAGCACCGAGCCCACCGACAGATCAATGCCGCCGATCATCAGGATGAATGTCATGCCCACCGCCATCACGAGCAGGTCGGGAATCTCGTTGGCGATGGTTGTGAACGTGGGCAGCGAGAAGAACGTTGGCGACAGCGTGCCGAACAGCACCAGCATGGCGATCAGCGCAGCGAGCAACCCGCCGATAGTGCCAAGCGACATGCCCAGAGCCGCGCGCGTGCCGGCTGTTGCAGCGGGCCGCGTCGGGGGTAGGGTGGAATCAGAGCGCATCTGCGGTCTCCGAGGGCGATTGAGGTGCGGACGACTCGGATTCGCCCGATTCACCGAAGACAGCGGCGAGCAACGCGTCCTGACTCCAGCCACCACGTTGGAAGATGTGCGTGAGGCGTCCGGCGCGCATGACGCCAATGTGATCACACAGTTGCATGAGTTCACGCAAATCGCTCGACACCACGACCAGCGCCTTGCCTCGCGCGGCCAGGGTGTCGAGCAGCGTATAGATGTCGAACTTGGCGCCGACGTCTACGCCTCGCGTGGGCTCATCGAGGAGCAGCACAGGCGTGTCGCGCTCCAGCCAGCGGGCAATCGCCACCTTCTGCTGATTGCCGCCCGAGAGTTCACCGACCGGTTGCTCGGGCCCAGCGCAACGGATGCGCAATGCGCCGATGTGCCGCTGAGCTAGCACACGCTCGCGTGCCGGTTGCAGCCAGCCGCGCTTCGTTACGCCTGGCATGTTGCCCAGCGCGATGTTGGTCGCGATGGGCAGGCTCAGCATCAGGCCTTCGTCCTTGCGGTCTTCGGTGAGCAGGCTGATGCCGTGGCGCACCGCGTCGCCCGGCGAACGGATGCGCACTGGCGCCAGCGGCGAGCCGACTTCGACGCTGCCCGCATCCGCGCGGTCCGCACCGAAGATCAGCCGCAGCAGTTCCGTGCGCCCCGCACCGACCAGGCCCGCGATGCCGAAGATTTCTCCCGGCGCCACGTCAAAGCTCACATCGCGCACAGCCGGGGCACGCGTCAGCCCGGTCACCCGCAGCGCCGGTGAGCCGTCACCGAGCCACGGTTCGCGCGCGGCCCGCTGCGTTTCGGACGAGGCGGCCACGTCGCGACCGACCATCGCCTGGATCAGCGCATCCTGCGTGACCGTCGCAGCCGGCGCATCGGTGACGAGCTTGCCGTCACGCAGCACGACGATGCGATCCGCAATGCGCGCCAGTTCGTCCAGGCGGTGAGAGATGTAGATGATCGCCACGCCTTCGCGGCGCAGCGCGTCGATGCGCTCGAACAGCGTGGCGCTTTCGTGCGCGCTCAGCATCGCCGTCGGCTCGTCGAGGATCAGCACACGGCATGCGCTTGCCAACGCGCGGGCAATCTCGATCATCTGCCGGTGGCCGATGCCGAGCGTGTGTACGGGCGTCCAGGGGTTGAGGTCCAGGCCCACGCGCGCAAGCGCCTGTTCGGCCCGAACGCGCAGCGCAGAGCGATCCACGAAACCCAGCCGCCGGGGGAGTTCGCCGAGGAACAGGTTTTCGGCCACTGTCAGCGTCGGCACCATGCTCAGTTCCTGCAGCACCATGCGCACGCCCAGCGCCTCCGCTGAGCTGCGCGAATCAGGCGCGTAGAGCGTGCCGGCAAGCGTCATCGACCCGGAGGTTGCCGTCTCCAGCCCGCAGAGGATCTTGGAGAGCGTGCTCTTGCCGGCGCCGTTCTCCCCCGTGAGCGCGAGCACCTCGCCCGCGTGCACGTCGAGATCGATATCTCGCAGCACGGGGGCGGCGTAGTGCTTGCTGACGGCGGAAACACGCAGCAGCGGCGGGCGCGGTTCGTAAGCGGCAGACATGGCTGGCGGCGGCTTGCCGGTCTGTGGCGTTACGTGCGCGTGACGAGGTTGACCGGTGTCTCGACGACACCCGACAGCTTCGCTTGCGGCGTCTTGGCGGCTAACGCCTTCAGGGCGGTCTCGATGCCGTAGACGGCTTGCTGATCGGCGTGCTGATCGGCCGTCGCAACGACACGCCCGTCAGCCAGCATGGCCTTGATGGCGTCGATGTTGTCATAGCCGCCAATCAGCACCTTGCCCAGCTTGCCCGCCGCGCGCACAGCCGATACGGCGCCGATCGCCATGTTGTCGTTGCCGCACAGCAGGGCCTTCAGGTCGGGCTCGGAGCGCAGCATGGCGGCTGCCACCTTGTTTCCCTTGTCGATTTCCCATTCGCCCGATTGCACCCCCGCGATCTTCAGCTTGGCCGCTTCGGCGGCGTCCTTGAAGCCAGCGGTACGTTGCTGGGCGTTCGTGGTGGTCGGTATGCCTTCGATGATGCCCACGGCATCGCCCGGCTTGAGCGACTTGGCAACGAAGTCGCCCACCAGTCGTGCACCCTTGCGGTTGTCCGGCCCCACGAAGGGCACGTTCAGCCCTTTCTCTTTCAGTGCCGCGGGGTCCAGCCTGTTGTCGATGTTGATGACGAGAATGCCCGCGTCCACGGCCTTCTTGACGACCGGCACCAACGCCTTGGAATCGGCCGGGGCCAGCACCAGCGCATCCACGCGCGCGACGATCATCTGCTCGACCAGACGGATTTGGCCAGCGGTGTCGGTTTCGTCGCGAATGCCGTTGGTCAGCAGTGAATACTCCGACGCGTGATCCTTCTGATGCTTACGCGCGCCGTTCTCCATGGTCAGGAAGAACTCGTTGGCAAGCGACTTCATCACCAACGCCACCTTGGGTGGCTGGTTGGCGGCGTGCGCCAGCGAAAATGGGAACGGCAGAGCAGCTACGACAGAGCCCGCGCCAAGTTGCAGGGCGCGGCGACGGCGGATATCCATGGTGTCTCCTCCAGGAAGAGGCCTATCTGGGGCGGGTGGGTGCGGGCGTCGTCGCTGCCTCATGCCGTCAGGCATATCTAAGGACAATCGCGCCTCGCTCTTCGCAAACGTTTGCGTACCTGACAGTCTCGGCTACCGCGTAACAGAAGTCAACGAAATTGCGCTTTCCACCGCATAAGTAAAAACCCGCAGTGACGGCGCCTTGACGACGGACTCGCAAGTTGCGCTGCGGGGGTGGCGTGATAGCCCTATCCAACGTGGTTGATTGTTTTAGTCCACAATACGGCCTGCCGCGTGGCCATCCCGTTTTTCGGGCTCTGCAAATCCCCTTGCTGCGACGCGGAATCCCCCGACACCTTAGTTGACCGATTTTGTCGGGTTCCTTTATACTTGAGCAAAACGATCAGGTATTTCCCCGACGCCATGAGATTGACCACCAAAGGCCGCTTCGCGGTCACCGCCATGATTGACTTGGCGCTGCGCCAAGAGCAGGGTCCGGTCACGCTGGCCGGCATCAGCCAGCGTCAGAAGATTTCGCTGTCGTATCTTGAGCAGCTGTTCGGCAAACTGCGCCGCCACGAAATCGTGGAAAGCGTGCGCGGTCCGGGCGGCGGCTACAGCCTCGCCCGCCGTGCCGACGACGTTACCGTTGCCGACATCATCATCGCCGTGGATGAGCCGCTGGACGCCACCCAATGCGGCGGCAAGGGCAACTGCGGCGGCGAAGAGCATGTCGGTGGCCATACGGGCCGCTGCATGACGCACGATTTGTGGGCCACGCTCAATCAGAAGATGGTCGAGTATCTCGATTCGGTGTCGCTGCAGAACCTGGTCGATCAGCAACGCGAGCGTCAGCCAGAAGTGATCCAGGACATGCGTGAAGCGCGTCCGGCTCGCCGCGAACGCACACCGACACGCGCCCGCGCCGTTGACACGCCGGCTACCGCGTCGGTGGCCGCCGAGCCCGTCAAGCGAGCACCGCTGGTCAACTCCGTTTTCAGTCTGGCGCAGTCGTGATTGCGCTAGCGTGAGACTGGCCGCGACGCCAGTCCACACAAGAACATCGCCCCCCACACAAGGCAGACAAGATATGAGCACCCCGCAACTTCCCATCTACATGGACTATTCCGCGACGACGCCGGTGGACCCGCGCGTCGTCGACAAGATGATTCCGTATCTGCGCGAGAGCTTCGGCAACCCGGCTTCGCGCAGCCACCCGTTTGGCTGGGAAGCCGAGAAGGCCGTCGAGACCGCGCGCGAGCAGGTCGCCGCGCTGGTGAATGCCGACCCGCGCGAAATCGTCTGGACGTCGGGCGCCACGGAGTCCGACAACCTAGCCATCAAGGGCGCTGCCAACTTTTACAGCAGCAAGGGCAAGCACATCATCACCGTGAAGACCGAGCACAAGGCTGTGCTGGACACGACGCGTGAGCTGGAGCGCCAGGGCTTCGAGGTGACCTACCTGGACGTGAAGGACAACGGCCTGATCGATATCGACGTCTTCAAGCAAGCCATCCGCCCTGACACCATTCTTGCGTCGGTGATGATGGTGAACAACGAAATCGGCGTCATTCAGGACATCGAGCAACTCGGCGAAATCTGCCGCGAAAAAGGCGTGATTTTTCACGTCGATGCCGCGCAGGCTACGGGCAAGGTGGAAATCGACCTGCAGAAGCTGAAGGTTGACCTAATGTCGTTCTCGGCGCATAAGACGTATGGGCCGAAGGGCATCGGCGCGCTGTACGTGCGCCGCAAGCCGCGTATCCGTATCGAAGCGCAGATGCACGGCGGTGGACATGAGCGCGGCATGCGCTCGGGTACGCTGGCCACGCACCAGATCGTCGGCATGGGTGAGGCCTTCCGCATCGCCAAGGAAGAAATGGCGACCGAGAACGAGCGCATCCGCATGCTGCGCGACCGCCTGTATCGCGGCCTGAACACGATGGAAGAGGTGTACGTGAACGGCGACATGGAAGCCCGTGTGCCGCACAACCTGAACATCAGCTTCAACTTTGTGGAAGGCGAGTCGCTGATCATGGCGATCAAGGACGTCGCCGTGTCGTCGGGGTCGGCCTGCACGTCGGCCTCGCTGGAGCCTTCGTACGTGCTGCGTGCGCTGGGCCGCAACGATGAACTCGCGCACAGCTCGATCCGCTTCACGGTGGGCCGCTTCACGACGGAAGAAGAAGTCGACTACGTGGTCGAGCTGCTCAAGAGCAAGATCGGCAAGCTGCGCGACCTGTCTCCGCTGTGGGAGATGTATAAGGACGGCGTGGATCTGAACAGCATTCAATGGGCGGCGCACTGAGCGCGGCGTTTGAGAACAACGGCGCCCCCGCGCCAGCCAACGATTGAAAGAGGTGTGAAATGTCTTACAGCAACCAAGTTCTGGACCATTACGAAAACCCGCGCAACGTCGGTTCGTTCGAGAAGGGCGACGACACGGTCGGCACCGGCATGGTCGGCGCGCCGGCTTGCGGCGACGTGATGAAGCTGCAGATCAAGGTCAACGAGCAGGGCGTGATTGAAGACGCCAAGTTCAAGACCTACGGCTGCGGTTCGGCCATCGCTTCGTCGTCGCTGGTGACGGAATGGGTGAAGGGCAAGACGCTGGATCAGGCGCTGGAAATCCGCAACACGGCCATCGCTGAAGAGCTGGCCCTGCCGCCGGTGAAGATCCACTGCTCGATTCTGGCCGAAGACGCCATCAAGGCGGCCGTGGCCGACTACAAGGAAAAGCACGGTTCGGCCGAGCAGAAGGCTGCTTGAGCCGGTTTGGATAGAAAGGACGCAGCATGATCACCCTGACCGACAAGGCCGCGCAGCACGTTTCCCGCTACCTGACCCGCCGTGGCAAGGGCGTGGGCCTGCGCGTGGGCGTGAAGACCACGGGCTGTTCGGGCCTGGCCTACAAGCTCGAATATGCAGATGAGATTGCCACCGAAGACCAGGTCTTCGAATCCAACGGCGTCAAGGTGATCGTCGATCCGAAGAGCCTGCCGTACATCGACGGCACTGAGTTGGACTACGCACGCGAGGGGCTGAACGAAGGGTTCCGCTTCAATAATCCAAACGTGAAGGACGAGTGCGGCTGCGGTGAATCGTTCCGCGTGTGAGCGGGGCACATTGAAGCAGCCGATTGTCGGTTTCGAGCGGGACGAGGAGGGCCATTGGGTCGCCCGTCTCGCTTGCGGACATGGGCAGCATATGCGCCACGATCCGCCTTGGCAGTTGCGCCCCTGGACTGAAACCGAAGCCGGGCGCGCCAGCAAGATGGGCGTGGTGGTCGAGTGCCTGAAGTGCGATCGGGGTGAGCCGGTCGAATAAGAAACACGAAGGAACACTAGGCGGCGCAGCCGCTTTTTTTATTCATGAATTCCGGCTTGTCAGCGAACACGACGCATTTTTCTCTCTTCGGTCTGCCCGAGCACTTCGAGGTCGACGACGACGCGCTGAACGCTGCGTATCGCACCGTGCAGTCGCAGGCGCATCCGGATCGTTATGCCCATGCGGGCGATGCCGAACGCCGCGTCGCCATGCAGTGGGCCACACGTGCGAACGAGGCGTATCAGACGCTGCGTGACCCGCTCAAACGGGCGACGTATCTGCTGCACCTGCGCGGTATCGACGTGCAGGCAGAGAACAACACGGCCATGCCGCCCGCGTTTCTGATGCAGCAAATGGAATGGCGCGAAGCCTTGGGCGACGCCAAGGCGGAGCGCAACGTCGATGCGCTGGATGATTTGCTTGGCATGCTGCGCAAGGAAAAACGCACGCGCTATCAGGCGCTGTCCGGTCTGCTCAATAGCGATGGCAACACCGCAGCAGCAGCCGATGCCGTGCGCCAATTGATGTTCATCGAAAAGATCGAACGCGACACCGCCGAGGCCATCGACCGGCTGGAAGACTAGAACCCAGAATTTGCGACAATGTTGGGTTTGCCCCGGCAGGCAGCCCATCCGCGCAATCGAGACATCCCCATGGCTTTACTGCAGATTTCCGAACCTGGCGAATCACCCGCACCGCACCAGCGCCGTCTGGCGGTCGGCATCGACCTGGGCACGACCAACTCGCTGGTGGCCTCCGTGCGCAGCAGCGTGCCGGAAGTGCTGCCCGACGATCAGGGGCGCCCCCTATTGCCCTCCGTGGTGCGCTACCTGCCCACAGGCGGTGCGCATATCGGCTACAAGGCCCAGGCCGAAGCCGTGCGCGACCCGAAGAACACCATCATCTCGGTCAAGCGTTTCATGGGGCGTGGCCTGAAGGATGTTGCCCACATCGAGAACACGCCGTACGACTTTGTCGACGCGCCCGGCATGGTGCAGTTGAAGACCGTGGCCGGCGTGAAGAGCCCGGTGGAAGTGTCGGCGGAGATCCTGGCCACGCTGCGCCAGCGCGCGGAAGATACGCTCGGCGATGAACTCGTCGGCGCCGTCATCACTGTCCCTGCGTACTTTGACGACGCACAGCGGCAAGCCACCAAGGACGCCGCCAAGCTGGCGGGCCTGAACGTGCTGCGCCTGCTGAACGAGCCGACCGCAGCTGCCATCGCCTATGGCCTGGACAACGGCTCCGAAGGCATCTACGCGGTCTACGACCTGGGTGGCGGTACGTTCGACATCTCTGTGCTCAAGCTCACCAAGGGCGTGTTCGAGGTGATGTCGACGGGCGGGGACTCCGCGCTCGGCGGTGACGATTTCGACCAGCGCATCGTGTGCTGGGTCGTCGAGCAGGCCGGCCTGCAACCGCTCTCTGCCGAAGACACGCGCCTGCTGCTGAACAAGGCGCGGGCCGCCAAGGAATGGCTGTCCACCGCCGACAGCACCGAGATCGACGCGATGCTCTCCACCGGCGAGACCGTGCATCTCGTGCTGACCGCTGAGACCTTTGCCGAACTGACCGCCACTCTCGTGCAGAAGACGCTGTCGCCCGTGCGCCGTGCGCTGCGCGATGCAGGCGTGACGGTGGAAGACGTAAAGGGCGTGGTGCTCGTAGGCGGCGCGACGCGCATGCCGATCATCCGCCGTGCCGTGGGTCAGCTGTTCGGTCAGACGCCGCTCACGAACCTCGATCCGGATCAGGTGGTCGCCATTGGCGCGGCCATGCAGGCCAACCTGTTGGCCGGTAACCGGGCACCGGGTGAAGACTGGCTGCTGCTCGACGTGATCCCGCTGTCGCTGGGCGTCGAGACGATGGGTGGCCTGGTCGAGAAGATCATCCCGCGCAACAGCACGATTCCCGTCGCACGCGCCCAGGAATTCACCACCTTCAAGGACGGCCAGACGGCGATGGCGATCCACGTCCTGCAAGGCGAGCGCGAACTGGCGAGCGATTGTCGATCCTTGGCGCGTTTCGAGTTGCGCGGCATCCCGCCGATGGTGGCTGGCGCCGCACGCATCCGCGTGACGTATCAGGTGGATGCCGATGGCTTGCTATCGGTGTCCGCACGCGAAACGGTGTCGGGCGTGGAAGCGTCGATTGCGGTGAAGCCGTCGTACGGTCTGGGCGATGACGATGTCGCCCGCATGTTGCAGGAAGGTTTCCAATCCGCCGAAGACGACATGCGCCGTCGAGCGCTGGCCGAAGAGCGCGTTGAAGGCGAACGCCTGCTTGAGGCGCTGTCACAGGCGCTGGCGGCCGATGGCGATCTGCTGTCGCCCGAGGAGCGTGCCGCCATCGACACCGAAATTGCCGCGCTGCGCACCACCATGCAGGGCGAAGACCATCGCGCCATCAAGGACGCCGTGGATGCCCTGTCGCATGGCACCGACGAATTCGCCGCGCGCCGCATGGACCGCGGCATTCGCAAGGCGCTCGCCGGCAAACGTATCGAGGAACTCGGCTGATCGCCGATCGGATCCCACCAAACACATTTATCGAACGAGTTTCTTCATGCCACACATCGTCGTCCTTCCTCACGTCGAATACTGCCCGGAAGGGGCCGTGATCGAAGCCAAGCCCGGCACGACCATCTGCGATGCGCTGTTGGGCGCTGACATTGAGATCGAGCATGCATGCGAGAAGTCGTGTGCCTGCACGACCTGCCACGTGATCGTGCGCGAGGGCTTCAATTCGCTGGATGAGGCGACCGAGAAGGAAGAGGATCTGCTCGACAAGGCCTGGGGCCTGGAGCCGAACTCGCGCCTGTCCTGCCAGGCCAAGGTGGCGGAGTCGGACCTGACCGTCGAAATTCCGAAGTACACGATCAACCACGCCAAGGAAAACCACTGAGCCGAGTGGCCAGCGGTGGAGGGAGCCCATCATGAAATGGAACGACATCCAGCAGATCGCAGAAGCGCTGTATGACAAGTACCCCGACGTCGATCCGACGCGCCTGAACTTCGTCGACCTGCACAACAAGGTGGTCACGCTGGAAGGCTTTGACGACGACCACAAGCGTGGCGGCGAAAAATTTCTGGAAGCCATCCAGCAAGCCTGGATCGAAGAAGCGGAATAAGCGCGCAGCCTCAAACGCGTATGCATGAAAAAACCGGCCCGAAGGCCGGTTTTTCTTTTGGGGCGAAGGCGAAGCCGGATTACCCCGCCACCAGCGTACCGTTCTCGATATGCACGCGTTCGCCTGCCTGGAAGCCCGGTGCAGCCTTGTACGTGAAGCTGCGGTTGGTGCCGTTGTCCATGCGCACGTTCACACGGTATTGGGTGTCGCGGCTGTAGTAGTTCTCCGCCACGTGGCCGCCATAACCGCCTGCCACCGCGCCGCCGACCGTAGCCAGCGTACGGCCATTGCCGCGGCCAATCTGGTTACCCAGCAGCCCACCCACCACGGCGCCACCGATCATGCCGAGGCCGGTTTCCTTGCCTTGCGTGGTGATCGGCGTGACTGAAGTCACATGGCCGGCATAGGGGCTGGCCGACTGGCGCGGCTGGGTTTGCGCATAGCTCGGGCTGGTCGAGGGTGCGCGTTCAGCGTACGACGGCTCGCGGGCTCGCGTCAGAGCGGGCGCCACATTCTGGGCCGGATACGGAGCGGCCTGATTCGGTTGCGTGGTCTGGCCTGGCGCAGCCAGTGCCATCGGGGCTGAAGCGCCCGCCACGGCCGCTGCCGATTGCGCGGCAACGTTGGGGTCAGTGCTGCCCTGTGTAGCCTTCGAGGTCGGCAGCACACCGGTAATGGCGGCCACCGCCGTCAGGCTGGCGATGATCACGGCCACAGCGGCCGTCGTCATCAGTGGATGCATGCGGCGCGAAGACGGAGGCACTTGCCCCGGCGACGTGCCGCCGTATTGTTGACCTTGGTTCGATTGGACGTTGTTGTTCATCATCGCTCTCCTGCGCCGTGATCGATTCGGCGTTTTGATGATCACAGTGTGGTCCATCGCCCAAACGGATGCCGTTTTAAATTGTAAGCATCTGTACTCCAATTTTTCGCTTAAAAATCAAGTGCTTGGCGAAGTTTATCCCACTTTGTAAAAGCCGGGCATTGTTACAAATAGCGGGGTGGGCGCGTGATTTGCGGCCGCGCGCGCAACAAAAAACGCCCCCGAAGGGGCGTTCTTTCCAAGGCGATCGATCGCGCCCGATCAGTCTTCGCGGCGCAGGTGCGGGAAGAGGATCACGTCGCGGATGTTCGGGCTGTCGGTGAGCAGCATCACCAGACGGTCGATGCCGATGCCGCAGCCGCCGGTCGGGGGCATGCCGTATTCCAACGCGCGGATATAGTCGGCGTCGTAGAACATGGCTTCTTCGTCGCCAGCGTCCTTTTGCTCGACCTGCTTGCGGAAGCGCTCGGCCTGGTCTTCAGGATCATTCAGCTCGGAGAAACCGTTGGCGATTTCGCGGCCGGTGATGAACAACTCGAAGCGCTCGGTGATGCCCGGCAGCGTGTCGGAGCCACGTGCCAGCGGCGACACTTCGACCGGGTAGTCGATGATGAAGGTCGGCTCCCACAGTTGCGACTCGGCCGTCTCTTCAAACAGCACGAGCTGCAGCGTACCCACGCCGGCGTTCAGGAATTGCGGCGCGTTGGTGTCGATCTTGAACTTCTTCAGTTCGGCGCGCAGGAAGTCGACGTCAGCTAGTTGCGCGTCGGTGTATTGCGGCGCGTACTTCTGGATCGCCTGGCAGATGGTCAGGCGATGGAACGGCTTGGCAAGATCCAGCTCGCGGCCCTGGTAGGTCAGCGTGGCGGTGCCAGAAGCGTCAATGGCAGCCTGGCGGATCAACTGCTCGGTGAAGTCCATCAGCCAGCGGTAGTCCGTGTAGGCCGCGTAGAACTCCATCATCGTGAACTCGGGGTTGTGTCGCGGCGACACGCCCTCGTTACGGAAGTTGCGGTTGATCTCGTACACGCGCTCGAAGCCACCGACGATCAGGCGCTTCAGGTACAGCTCGGGCGCGATGCGCAGGAACATCTGCATGTCCAGCGCGTTGTGGTGCGTGATGAACGGTTTGGCTGCCGCGCCGCCCGGAATCGGGTGCAGCATCGGCGTCTCGACCTCCATGAAACCGTTGCCGGCCATGAAGTTGCGCAGCGAGGCCATGGCCTTGGTGCGGGCACGGAACGTGTCGCGCGTTTCCTTCGAGACGATCAGATCGACGTAGCGCTGACGGTACTTCTGTTCCTGATCTGCCAGGCCGTAGTAGTCGCCCGGTAGCGGACGCAGGCTCTTCGAGAGCAGGCGCAGCTCCGTCACCGCCACCGACAACTCGCCGGTCTTCGTCTTCATCAGCGTGCCGCGTGCGGCCACGATATCGCCCAGATCCCATTTCTTGAAGCTGGCGTAGACGTCTTCGCCCACGGCGTCGCGGCTGATGTAGAACTGGATGCGGTCGGTGGCGTCCTGCACGGTGGCAAAGCTTGCCTTGCCCATCACGCGCTTGAGCATCATGCGGCCGGCAATGGCCACCTGCACCGGTTCGGCTTCCAGTGCGGTCTGCTCCAGCTCGCGATACTTGGCTTGCAGATCACCGGCATGGTGCGTCGGGCGGAAATCGTTGGGAAACGCGACGCCTTGCTGGCGGATCTCTGCCAGCTTCTCGCGGCGCTCGGCGATGATCTTGTTGTCGTCCTGCGCCGGCACGGCGGCCGCGGTGTTCGATTCGGCCGGGTTGTTCTGTTCGGTCATGATGGTGATGAGAGGAATGTCGTATCAGGCGATGTTGCGCAGGTCGTCTAGCTCGGTCGCGCCAAAGTCGGGGCGGACGAGGTAGGCGGCGATGCGCGTGGCGGCGACCTGCGGCGAGACCAACTCGCCATGCGCGTGCAGATCGCGGAAGCGCTGCACGCCGGCAAAGTCGGCGCCACGGATGGTGCGTTGCATGTCGGTGTCGATCACGCCGGGGGCGAGTGCCACGGCGCGCACGCTCGCGTCGCCATCGGCATTGATGGCGCGCACGAACATGTCCAGCCCGGCCTTGCCGGTGCAATACGCCGCCCAGCCGGCGATCGGCCGGCGCGCAGCGCCCGACGAGATCGCCAGCACGCGGCGCTGCGCGTTCCACCCGGAGGTGCCGCGCAGCAGGGCAGCGGTCAGCGCCATCGGGCCGGCCAGGTTCAGTTGCAGGTGCGGCAGCAGCGTATCGGCGCGCAATGTGTCGATGGTGCCGATCGGCTCGACCGCGCCGGCGTTGAGCACCAGCGTCACGTTGGCAAAAGCGGGCAGGGCGGCAAGCGTCTTGGTCATCCAAGCCTCGGCGGCATGCGCGTCGGACAGGTCGACCTGGTGCCAGTCGAGCGTCACACCGGCGGCTGCCGCCTGCGCGCGCAATTCGGCGTTATCGCCGCGTGCGACGCAGATGAGGCGGCGACCGGGTTGCATCAGCGCCTGGGCCAGCGCGGCGCCCAGGCCGCGCGAGGCACCGGTCAGGATGAACAGGGACGTGTCAGACATGGCAGTCGCTCTGGTTTGGCTCGGATCAGACGCCCTGCTTCAGGCTCGCCTGAATAAACGGGTCCAGATCGCCGTCCAGCACCTTCTGCGTGTTGGAGATTTCCACGTTGGTGCGCAGATCCTTGATACGGCTCTGGTCCAGCACGTACGAGCGGATCTGATGGCCCCAGCCCACGTCGGTCTTGGCTGCTTCTTGTGCGTCTGCAGCGGCCTGACGCTTGCGCAGTTCGTGCTCATACAGGCGCGACTTCAGCATCGTCATCGCCTCGGCACGGTTGCGGTGCTGCGAGCGGTCGTTCTGGCACTGCACGACGATGCCGGTCGGGATGTGCGTAATCCGCACGGCCGAGTCGGTCTTGTTGATGTGCTGACCGCCCGCACCGGAAGCACGGTACGTATCAACGCGCAGATCCGCCGGGTTGACCTCGATCTCGATCGAATCATCGACTTCCGGATACACGAAGATCGACGAGAACGACGTGTGGCGGCCACCCGCCGAGTCGAACGGCGATTTGCGCACCAGACGGTGCACGCCGGTTTCGGTGCGCAGGAAGCCAAACGCGTATTCGCCCTCGACCTTGATCGACGCGCTCTTGATGCCGGCCACGTCGCCTTCGGATTCTTCCAGGACTTCGGTCTTGAAGCCCTTGCGCTCGCAGTACTTCAGGTACTGGCGCAGCAGCATCGATGCCCAGTCGCACGCCTCGGTGCCGCCGGCGCCGGCCTGGATGTCAATAAAGCAGTTGGCGGCGTCCATCGGGCCGGAGAACATGCGGCGGAATTCCATGTCTTCGACGATGGCGCGCATGCCTGCGGTGTCAGCCTCGATGGCTTCGATGGTCTCGTCGTCGCCCTCTTCGCGGGCGAGCTCGAACAGTTCGGCGGCGCCGGTGAGATCTTCGTCAAGTTTGGTCAGCGCCAGCACGACGGTTTCAAGCGACTTCTTCTCGCGGCCCAGCTCCTGGGCGCGTTTGGGATCGTTCCAGACCTCGGGGTTTTCGAGTTCCTTGTCGACTTCGACTAGACGTTCAGATTTGACGTCGTAGTCAAAGATACCTCCGAAGGTCGTCGGCGCGCGACTTCAGGTCGGCCAACGTGTTCTGGATGGCATTGAGGCGTTCTGCTTCCATGGTGCAAAAATCCGGTCGGAAACCGGAAATTATAGCGGAATCAAGGGGTTTTCCGTCCGCGTAGAAGCCCAAAACGACCATTTTCCGCGGTGCGCGGCGGGATTTATGTGACTGCCACAGGCGTCCCGCCTGGCTTCGGTTAGCATGGCGGCCAGTCCATATGGCTTTTGGCGCTGTCCGATGATCATCCGCTCGTTGCTCGATACCGATCTGTACAAATTCACGATGATGCAGGTGGTGCTGCATCACTTTCCTGGCGCGCACGTCGAATACCGCTTTAAGTGCCGTAACGCGGGCGTCGATCTGGTGCCGTTCATTGAAGAGATCCGCGCGGAAATCCGCCATCTCTGCACCCTGCGCTTTACCGATACGGAACTTGATTACCTGCGCGGCATGCGCTTCATCAAGAGCGATTTCGTCGATTTTCTCGGCCTGTTCCATCTCAACGAGAAGTACATCGACGTGCGCCCGGCGCCGAGCAACGATGGGCAGATCGAGATCGTCATCGCGGGGCCGTGGCTGCACACGATCATGTTCGAGGTGCCCGTTCTGGCCATCGTCAACGAGGTGTTCTTCAGCCGCACGCAGACGCACCCGCAGTGGGAGGAGGGCAAGCGCCGCCTGACCGACAAGCTGGCATCGCTGAAGCGCCCCGGCCTGGAAGACTGCCGCATTGCCGACTACGGCACCCGCCGCCGTTTTTCGCACACTTGGCATGAGCATGTGCTGCTGGAGACGCATGCGCAACTCGGCGCCCAGTACGCGGGCACGAGCAACGTCTACTTCGCCATGAAGCACGGCATGACGCCGCTGGGCACCATGGCGCATGAATACCTTCAGGCCTGCCAAGCGCTGGGTCCGCGCCTGCGCGATTCCCAGACCTTTGCGCTGGAAACCTGGGCCAAGGAATATCGCGGCGACCTCGGCATCGCGCTGTCGGATACCTACGGCTTTGACGCCTTCCTGCGCGATTTCGACATGTTCTTCTGCAAGCTCTTCGACGGCGTTCGCCATGATTCTGGCGACCCGTTCGAGTGGGGCGAGCGCATGCTCAAGCATTACGACGACATGCGCGCCGAGCCGAAGTCCAAGGCGCTGATCTTCTCCGACAGCCTCGACATGCCCAAGGTCATCGGCCTGTATGAGCGCTTTCATGGCCGCTGCAAGCTGGCGTTTGGCGTGGGGACCAATCTGACAAACGACCTGGGCTACACGCCGCTGCAGATCGTCATCAAGATGGTCCGCTGCAATGGCCAGCCGGTGGCCAAACTGTCGGACGCGCCGGAGAAGACGATGTGCGACGATCCAGCGTACCTCACGTACCTGAAGCAGGTATTTGGCGTGCAATAAGGCTCACGCCGACGCCGAATAAGTTTCAACGGCGGGGGCGGATCGTGCAGGAAGCGGCTCGTATAATCGATCGATCTTTCGGAGCCGCCATGGAATCACAACCGGACACCCCCGTCGACCCGCTCGACACCAGCCGCGCACGCGACGCCATCTTTGCGCGCATCCGCAATGCGCAGCATCGTCCCGCGCAACCGACGCAGGGTGAGCGCGATGCCGTGGCGGATTACCTCGCGCGCCACCCCGCCGGCCCGCGCCCGCCGGTGCCGGAAAACCTTGCCGCGCATTTTGCCGAGCAGGCGCTGAAGATGGCTTCCACGCTGGATACCGTGGAGGCGCTGTCCGACGTGCCGGGCGCGGTGGCCCGTTACTTGTCTGGGCTGAACCTCCGGCCGCAGGCCGTGGCCTGGACTACGTTGGAATCGCTGGACTGGGCCGCTGCCGGCATCGGCATCGAATTCCGTCCGCCGGTGCGCGAGGCGCAAGCCGATCAGGAGCACGGCGATCTCGTCGGCATTACGGGTTGCTTCTGCGCGATTGCTGAGACGGGCTCGCTGATGCTGCTGTCGGGGCCGGAGAACGTCGCTTCCACGGCGCTGCTGCCCGAGACGCATATCGCCGTGGTTCCGCAGTCGCGCATCGTCGCCAATCTGGAAGATGCCTATTCGCTGATGCGCGCGGAGCGAGGCGAGCTGCCACGCGCCACCAACGTCATCAGCGGGCCGTCGCGCACGGGGGATATCGAGCAGACCATCGTGCTCGGCGCACATGGCCCGTATCGGGTGCATGTGATCGTGGTGTCGACTGCCTGAGACAGCGTCCAGGGCTCATTCGCTCATCAAACATCGGGGGACGTTCAGGGCGACAGACCTCGGGCGTTTACACTGGCGTCTTTGTTCGTGTGGCGAGGCTGCGTTTGCCGTGTGCGCCCACGCTTAGGAGAACGCCTACGTGAAACGCCTTTGGCCCCTTGTCTTCCTGTTCGTCTGTGGCCTGGCGCGCGCTGCTGATGTGAGCGGCGCTGAGTTGCACTTGTTGTGGGGTGTGCCGTTTGCGGGCATCCTGCTCTCGATTGCCATTGCACCGCTCATGATGCCCAAGCTATGGCACGACCATTACGGCAAGATCGCAGCGTCTTGGGCATTGGTGCTTCTGGTGCCGTTCGGGATCGCGTTTGGCTCGCAGGCGGCCATCGCTTCCGTCAATCACGCAGCCCTTGCTGAATACATTCCCTTCATCGCGCTGATCGCCGCTTTGTACGTTGTTGCAGGCGGTATCTGCATTCGCGGCAATCTGCATGGAACGCCAAAGCTCAACACGGGCTTGATCGCGCTTGGTACGGCGCTGGCCAGCATCATGGGCACGACCGGCGCCGCGATGCTGCTGATCCGGCCTTTGCTGCGCGCCAACGAGGCACGCCGGCATCGGGCGCACGTTGTCGTGTTCTTCATCTTTCTGGTGGCCAATGCAGGCGGGGCGCTCACGCCGCTGGGCGATCCGCCGCTCTTCCTCGGCTTCTTGCAGGGCGTGGATTTCTTCTGGACCGCGCAATATCTGTGGCGCCAGACGTTGACGATGTGGGTGCTGCTGCTGGCGATCTTCTTCGTTATCGACAGCTATTTCTATCACACGGGCAAGGAAGAACTGCCCAACATCACCGACGCCTCGCCGGATGATGCGGGCCCGCTGCGCTTCGAGGGCAACGTCAACTTTGTGCTGCTGGCGGGCATTCTCGGCCTCGTGCTGATGAGCGGGCTGTGGAAGCCCGGCATCATCTTCCACGTGATGGGTACCGAGGTGATGCTGCAGAACGTGGTACGCGACGTCGGGCTGGTCGTCATCGCGCTGCTTTCGTTGTGGCTCACCCCGGCAAGCGCGCGCGCCGGCAACGAGTTCAACTGGGAGCCCATTCTGGAAGTCGCCAAGCTGTTTGCCGGCATCTTCATCACGATCGGGCCGGTGATTGCCATGCTCAAGGCCGGCGTGGATGGCCCGTTCGCGGGCATCGTCCATCTCGTCAACGACAGCGCGGGCCAGCCGAACAACGTGATGTACTTCTGGGCGACGGGGGTGCTGTCGTCGTTTCTCGACAATGCGCCGACATATCTGGTGTTCTTCAACACCGCCGGTGGCGACGCACGCATGCTGATGAGCGAGGGCGCCTCCACGCTGGGCGCGATTTCCGCCGCGGCCGTGTTCATGGGTGCCAACACCTATATCGGCAACGCGCCCAACCTGATGGTCAAGGCCATTGCCGAAAGCCGCGGCCTGCAGATGCCCAGCTTCTTTGGCTACATGCTGTGGTCCGTGTGCATTCTCTTGCCGATTTTCGTTCTGATGACCTTCGTCTTCTTCCGCTAACCGAACGTGTGCTGAACGTATGAAACCCGGAATCCTTGTCACCCGCGCGATGTTTCCCGAAGTGCTTGAGCGCTTGCGCGAGACCTTCGACGTGATCGACAACCAAGCGGACGTCGACTATCCGCCCGAAGCGCTGGCGGAGCGTCTGCAAGGTCGCGTGGGCCTGCTGTCGAACGCTGCCGACACCATCAACGCCGAGCTGATCAGCCGCGTGCCCACGCTGCGAGCGGTGTGCAACATGGCCGTCGGCTATAACAACTTTGATCTCGCGGCGATGACGCGTGCGGGCATCCTGGCCACTAACACGCCCGACATCCTGACCGAGACCACCGCCGATTTCGGCTGGGCCTTGCTGATGGCCGCTGCACGCCGCGTGTCCGAATCCGAACGCTGGCTGCGTTCCGGGCAATGGAAGCGCTGGACCTACGATACGTTCCTCGGCGCAGAGGTGTATGGCAGCACGCTGGGCGTTCTCGGCATGGGCCGCATCGGCCAGGCGCTGGCGCGGCGTGCGAGCGGTTTCTCCATGCGCGTGATCTATCACAACCGCAGCCGGCTTTCGCCCGAAGTCGAGCGCGACACGCGCGCCACTTACGTCAGCAAGGACGACTTGCTGAAGCAGGCTGATCACCTCGTGCTGGTGCTGCCGTATTCCAAGGAAAGCCACCACGCCATCGGTGCAGCTGAGCTGGCACAGATGAAGCCGACCGCCACGCTGGTCAACCTGGCGCGTGGCGGCATCGTGGATGATGCCGCGTTGGCGCAGGCGCTGGCGGACAAGCGCATCTTTGCGGCTGGCCTGGACGTGTATGAGGGCGAGCCGAAGGTGCATCCGGCGCTGCTGGAGGCCGAGCACGTTGCGCTCACTCCGCACATTGCCAGTGCCACTTTCGGCACGCGCCTGGGCATGGCCAACCTGGCAGCCGACAACCTGATCGCTGCGCTGGGCTTTGGCCCCCGCGCGGGGCAGCCGCCCAACTTGTTGAACCCGGATGCGCTGGCGCAGCGCGCGTCCTCCTGATCGAACGCAAATATGGACTGGTTGGCTTTATTGACGTTGCTGGGCGTGGCCGTGGTGGCCGTGCTGTGTGTGCTGATCTGGCGTGGTGTGTCTCGCCCGGCGCAGAGCGATGTGTCGCCGATGTTCTCGGCACTGCGCGATGAACTGACACGCGGCAACGAGCGCATCGAGCGCGAACTGCGCGGCGAAATCGCTGAGACGGCCCGCATCGGCCGCAGCGACGTCACGCAGCAACTGGGGCAATTCCAGCAGGTGCTGGCCACGCAGCTCACCAGCGTCGCCACGCTGCAGAACAACCAGATCGACACGTTTGCGCAGCAGCTCACCAAGCTGACTGAAACAAACACGCAGCAGTTGGAAGCGGTGCGTCAGAACTTGCAGCAGCAAGCCCAACAGGCACGTGAAGAGCAGGGCAATGCGCTGCGCCGCTTTGGCGAGACGATGCAGCAGCAGCTCGCCCAGTTGGGTGAGGGCAACGAACGTCGTCTGGCCGAGGTGCGTGCCACGCTGGAGCAGAAGCTCAAGGACATCGAGGCGAACAACGCGACCAAGCTCGATGAGATGCGCCGCACCGTCGACGAGAAGCTCCACGCCACACTGGAACAGCGCCTGGGCGAATCGTTCAAGCTGGTGTCTGATCGGCTTGAGCAGGTGCATCGCGGCCTGGGCGAAATGCAGGCGCTGGCCCAGGGCGTGGGGGACCTGAAGAAGGTGCTGACCAACGTGAAGACGCGCGGCACCTGGGGCGAAGTCCAGCTGGAGATGCTGCTGGAGCAGATGCTCACGCCCGAGCAGTACGGCAAGAACGTCGAGACCGTGCACGGTACCGGTGCACGCGTGGAATTCGCCATTCGCCTGCCTGGCAAGACCGATGCCGATCACGATGCCACCGTCTGGCTGCCGATCGACGCCAAGTTCCCGAAAGAGCAGTACGAACGCCTGCTGGACGCACAGGAACGTGCCGATGCCGAAGCCGCTGCCAGCGCCAGCCGCGAGCTGGAAGTCGCGGTGCGCAAGGAGGCGCAGACCATCCACGAGAAGTACATCGCGCCGCCGGCCACGACCGACTTCGCCATCCTGTTCCTGCCGACGGAAGGTCTTTACGCTGAAGTGCTGCGCCGCCCGGGCCTGACTGACGAGCTGCAACGCAAGTTCCGCGTGACGGTGGCGGGCCCGACCACGCTCACCGCGATCCTCAACAGCCTGCAGATGGGCTTCCGAACGCTGGCGCTCGAAAAACGCTCCAGCGAAGTGTGGCAAGTGCTCGGCGCGGTGAAGAGCGAGTTCGGAAAGTTCGGCGACGTGCTGGCCGCGACAAAGAAAACGCTGGAGCGCGCCGTCAGCAACATCGAGCAGGCCGAGGTGCGTACGCGGCAGATGAATCGTAAGCTCAAGGCAGTGGAGGCGTTGCCGATCGATTCTGCGCAGAGCGTGCTGGGGCTGGAGTCCGCCGTGCCGCCGGACGAGGAAATCGAGGTCGATTAAGGCTGGTCCGACTAGGCCGTCAGCAAAAGAAAAGGGGCGGATATTCCGCCCCTTCTTCGTGGACCTCGGAAGCGATCAGGCTTCTTCCGGCACGTCGCGCAGCAGGATCTCGATGCCGCCGAAGCGCTCGGCGACCCAGTTGTAGGCATGGCAAGCGAGCCACAGGGCACCAAAACCAACCAAAGCATTGAGGATCAGGCCGCTGAGCACAACAATCGTCGGCAGTTCACCGTAGCGGACGAAGCCGACGAAGAAGAACAGCCCTACGACCGGCAGCGAGAAACAGAGATACACCAGCACCAGCGCGCGTGCGGTGTGGGCCGGGTGAAGATACGCAATCTCCTTGGTCATCATGGCAGTGCTCAGGCTCAAATCCGAAACAATCAAACTGGCGCAGAGTGTAGCGAATCGACCGATGCGCCGATACCCGCAGCCCGGAGGTGACGCAAAAAACCGACAGCATGCGGTGTTGCAGCCAGCGCAAGAGCCGCTGCCGCCACGCCGCTCAGACGAGGCCGTCGAACAGCAGTACCTGCACGGCGTCGCCGGCGTTGACCTGGCCCTGTTCGTGGGCGAGCACGACGAAGCAATTTGCTTCGCTCATGGAACGCAGGACGCCCGATCCTTGCTGGCCGGTGAGGCGGACTTCGAGCTGGCCGCGATCGTTCAGGGCGGCGATTGCGCGCTGATATTCCGTACGCCCGGGCCGCTTGCGGATCGGGGTGGCGCTCACGGCCGGCACCAACGGTGCGCCGGCGTCGGTGGCGCCCATCATGCGCAGCAGCGCACCGCGCACGAAGTGATAGAACGTCACCATCACCGCCACTGGGTTGCCGGGCAATCCAAAAAGGAACGCACTGCGGCCATTTGACGCGATGCGTCCGAACGCCATCGGCCGGCCCGGGCGCATGGCGATCTTCCAGAACGTTACGTCGCCCAGCTTGGCCATCATCTGTTTGGTGAAGTCTGCTTCGCCGACGGAGACACCACCCGAAGTGATGATCGCATCGGCGTTTTCAGCGGCGGTGCGGAAGGCGGTTTCGAGCGCCGCCGGGTCGTCGCGCACGACGCCCATGTCGAGCAGTTCAACACCCAGGCGCGAAAGCATGCCGTGCAACGTGTAGCGGTTGGAGTCGTACACGCAGCCGGCGTCGAGCGGTTCACCAATGGAGCGCAACTCGTCGCCGGTGGAGAAAAACGCCACGCGCAGCTTGCGGCGTACAGACACTTCAGCGATGCCAAGCGAGGCCAGCAGACCGATGTCGGCGGGGCGCAGCGTTCGGCCTGCGGACAGCGCGGCGCTGCCTCGCGCGAGGTCTTCTCCACGCAGACGTCGGTTGTCGCCTGCGCGCACGGCGTCGCGGGCAAAGCGAACGGTGTCGGCTTCGCCTTGCGTGAATTCCTGTGGGATGACCGTATCGCAGCCGGCCGGCATGACGGCACCGGTCATCACGCGCACGGCTTCGCCTGCGCTGGGCACGCCGTCAAAGGCGATACCCGCATACGCCGTGCCGATCACGCGCAAGGAGATTTCGCCTGCATGGCCTGCAAGTTCTGCACTGGCAAAGGCAAAGCCGTCCATCGCCGAGTTGTCGTGCGAAGGCACGTCGATGGACGACAGCACGTCTTCGGCCAGCACGCGATCGAGCGCGCTGCGGATGGGCACGCGGGCAACGCCGCTTACGGGCTGCACGAAGTCGCGCATGATGGCTTGCGCTTGCGCGACGGGCAGGGCATTCGGGTCGTAATCGGACAGACACGAAACGACGGAGGCAAGGGTGGTCATGACGTCGATGAGGGATCGGTGGCGTTGGCGTTCTAGCGGCGCTCTGCCAGCTGGTGCAGTTCTTCCAGCGTGTTGATGTTGGCGAAGGCGGAACTGTCGTCAAACAACACGTCCACCGTCGGGTGGCGCGCGGTCCAGCTTTCGATCTTGCGGCCACCGCCTTGCAGATAGACGATCAGGTCGTCGGCCAGCAGCGCATCGATCAAACAGAATACTGGCTGCACCTGCCGGCGCGGTTGACCTTGCGCATCCGGCTCCATCGTCACCGGCATGGCGATGCGCGCGTTGGCTTCTTCCATTGCCTGCGAGAGCTTGGCGGCCAGGTCGGTCGGCACGAAGGGCGAATCGCAAGGCGCAGTCAGCAGGTAGCGCGTCTGGCATTGCTCCAGCCCGGCCAGGATGCCCGCCAAGGGGCCGGCAAAATCCGGCACTGAATCCGCCACCACCGGCACGCCAAACGACTCGTACGCGGCCAAGTTGCGATTCGCGTTGATCAGCATGTGGCCCACCTGGGGTGACAGGCGCATCAGCGTGTGCATCGCCATCGGCGCGCCGCGAAACGTCTGCAGGCCTTTGTCAACGCCGCCCATGCGGCTGCCCCGGCCGCCGGCCAGGATCAGGCCGGTAATGTCGGATGTCGGAATCATGTGGTTGAACGCTGGCGGATTCAGCCGCCGATGTAGGACATTTCGATGCGCCGGCCGGCTGGCTGGGCCTTGCCGCTGGCACGCAATTCGGAGTAGCGATCGGCGCGGCCTTGCCAGACCGTGCGGATCGCGTTGGAGAGTTCCAGATCGGTCGCGCCGCCGCGCAATAACGCGCGCAGGTCGAAGCCTTCGGTGGCGAACAGGCAGAGATACAGCTTGCCTTCGGTCGACAACCGCGCGCGCGTGCAATCGTGGCAGAACGCCTGGGTCACGCTCGAGATCACGCCGACCTCGCCAGCGCCGTCGACGTAGCGCCAGCGCTCGGCCGTTTCGCCGCTGTAATTCGCCGACACCGGCTCGAGCGCAAACTCCGACGAAAGACGCTTGATCACCTCGGCCGACGGCACGACGGAGCGCATGTCCCAATGGTTGGTCGTACCCACGTCCATGTATTCGATAAAACGCACGATGATGCCGCTGCCACGGAAGTGACGCGCCATCGGCACGATCTGGTCTTCGTTGTCGCCTTTCTTGACGACCATGTTGACCTTGATCGGCGCCAGTCCGACGTTCTGCGCGACTTCAATGCCGTGCAACACTTCGCCCACCGCAAAATCGACATCGTTCATGCGGCGGAAAGTCGCATCGTCGATGCCGTCGAGGCTGACGGTCACGCGAGTGAGGCCCGCATCTTTTAGCGATTGCGCCTTGCGAGCGAGCAGGGCGCCGTTGGTCGTGAGCGTGAGGTCTAGCGGCTTGCCTTCGGCGGTGGTGAGGCGCGCGAGCATTTCGACCAGACGTTCGATGTCTTTGCGCAGCAGCGGCTCGCCGCCGGTCAGGCGGATCTTTTCGACGCCGTGCTCGATAAACAGCCGCGCCATGCGCTCGATCTCTTCAAACGACAGCAGCTCGGAATGCTGCAGGAAGCGGTAATCCTTGTCGAACACGTCCTTCGGCATGCAGTAGACGCAGCGGAAGTTGCAGCGATCCGTCACCGAGATGCGCAAATCGTGCAACCGGCGCCCGCGCGTGTCCGTCAGCTTGCCCTCGGCAGGGACCAGCACGTTGGGCACGGTCGGCACCGTGGCGCGATGATGTTGGCCATCGCGCAGATCGTAGAGGGGGATGACGGTTTCGGTCATGGTGTGGTGCGGTGCGTCAATCCACGAAGCGGGAGTGTTGCACTCGATACAGGTTCGAGTGTAGCGCAGCCCCTGTTCCGCGCGAGCGGTGGGGTTTCATACTCGATAGATCGCGCACAGGAAAAAGGGCGGCCGAAGCCGCCCCCAGGCACTTGCCCCGGCGGTTACCCGCCGGTGTGCTGCTTACTGCTGGTCTGCGCCACCCGCCGGACGGTGGGTCTCGACCAGAACCATCGGGCCGTGCTGGACCGGCGGCAGCGGTTTGCGCTCGCGCGGCACACGCGGTGCCGTAACGGTGCGTGCAGCCTCTTCCTGCGAGGCGCGCAGCTTCTGACTGTCAGTGTGGACCCACGTCATTCCGGCATTGTCCAGCACGCTCTGCAGCGTCTCGATCGGCAGCGGCGAAGCCTTGGCGATCGTGCTGACCGGAGCCGGCACTTCCGCAAATGCCGTCACGATGGCCTCTTGAGGCGCTTCCGCTTCGACTTCCGCTGCGGGCGCTGCGATAGCGGCTGCAAGGGCGGGCTCCGTCGGTTGCACTTGCGGCAGGGCCGACACAGGGGCCACGGCTTCCGCAGCATGCACCGGTTCCTGCACCACCGGAGCCGGGTTCTCAACCGGTGCAAACGACGTCGTCTGCACAGGTTCCGCCACGGTTGCGGGCAGCACCGGCTCGGCATGCATGTCGGCGACGGCTTCGTCTGCGCTTTCGGCGCCTTCGTTTTCGCCTTCACCTTCACCTTCCGCACGGACGCCTTCCGCGCCCTCGCGGTCACGGCGATAGCGGTTGCGGCCACGGCGCCCACGACGACGGCGCTCTTCGCCTTCACCGTTGACTTCCGCGCCCGGCGTCACGCCTTCGCCCTCGATGCCTTCTACCGGAGCAGCGGTGTCGAGCAGCGGTTGCGGCACTTGCGATGCGGCGGTCTGGTCGATCAGGCCTTCGGCAGCCAGGGAAGCGGCTTCCTTGGCCTGTGCGTCGCGCTCGCCACGGTTTTCGCGCGGCTCACGGTTTTCACGCGGCTCGCGCGGTTCACGACCTTCGCGGGCTTCTCGGCCTTCACGCGGTTGGCGCTCGCGACGTTCCTGGTTGCGCTCCCGGCGGCCTTGGCCCTGGTTCTGGCCCTCGGCGCGAACCTCCTGACCTTGCTGCGGCTGGCGCGCTTCAGCCGTCTCGCGGACAGCGCCTTCGACCTGGGCCGGCTGGCGGTTGCGATCGCGGTTGCCGCGCTGACCGTCACGTTGACCTTCGCGCTGGACTTGTTGCTGACCTTCGCGGGCTTCGTTGCGCTCACGGCCCTGGCGGCTGCCATCGCGGCCGTTCTGGCCTTGACCTTGGCGCTCGCCACGTTCGCCACGCTGGCCTCGGCCACCACGGTCCTGGCGATTGCCGCGGCCTTGGCGGTTGCCTTCTTCAGCTCGTTGCTTCGGCGTTTCGACCGGCGCAGCCACCACCGGCTCGGCCGGTTTGGCGCCAAACAGCGATTTCAGCCACGAGACAAAACCACCTTGGGCAGGGACCGGAGCCGGGGCCGGCGCTTGCGGTGCCGGAGCGGCTTCAGTACGAACCGGACGCTCAGCGCGCGGCACCGACACGGGTGCCGGTTGGTCCGGCGTGATGCCCTTGACGGCAGCTTCCTGGCGCGGCTTGGCAGTTTCCTTGCGGGTGCTGTAAGCGGTGTCGGCTTCCAGCTCCTTGGCGGCCTCTTCGGCCATCTTATAGCTGGCCTTGTCGTCGTCCAGGCGCGGATCGTCGTGGCGCAGGCGTTCCAGCTTGTAGTGCGGCGTCTCCAGATGCTTGTTCGGAATCAGCAGCACGTTGACCTTGAAGCGCGTCTCGATCAGGTTGATGTCCGGGCGCTTCTCGTTGAGAAGGAACGCAGCCACTTCCACCGGCACCTGGCAGTGGATCGCGGCGGTGTTTTCCTTCATCGCCTCTTCCTGGATGATGCGCAGCACCTGCAGGGCGGACGATTCGGTATCGCGGATATGCCCCGTGCCGTTACAGCGTGGGCAAGTGACGTGCGAGCCTTCCGACAGCGACGGACGCAGGCGCTGGCGCGACAGCTCCATCAGGCCGAAGCGGCTGATCTTGCCCATTTGCACCCGGGCGCGGTCGTGACGCAGCGCGTCTTTCAGGCGGGTTTCGACATCCTTCTGCGCCTTGCTCGACTCCATGTCGATGAAGTCGATCACGATCAGGCCGCCGAGGTCACGCAGGCGGAGCTGGCGAGCGATTTCGTCGGCAGCCTCAAGGTTGGTGCGCGCGGCGGTTTCTTCGATATCGGCGCCCTTGGTAGCGCGGGCCGAGTTCACGTCAATGGCGACGAGCGCCTCGGTGTGGTCAATCACAATGGCGCCGCCCGAGGGCAGCATGACCATGCGCGAGTACGCCGATTCAATCTGGTGTTCGATCTGGAAGCGCGAGAACAGGGGAACGTCGTCGCGGTACTTCTTCACCCGATTCATGTTGTCGGGCATCACCACGCTCATGAAGGCGCGGGCCTGATCGTAGATGTCGTCCGTATCGATCAGGATTTCGCCGATATCCGGCTGGAAGTAATCGCGGATGGCGCGGATCACCAGGCTGGATTCGAGATAGATCAGCAGCGGGGCTTTGTTGTCGACGGCGGCACCATCGACGGCTTTCCACAGCTGCATCAGGTAGTTCAAGTCCCACTGCAGCTCTTCGGCCGAGCGGCCAATGCCGGCGGTGCGGGCGATGATGCTCATGCCGTCCGGCACTTCCAGTTGCGCCATCGTCTCGCGCAGTTCCTGGCGGTCCTCGCCCTCGATGCGGCGCGACACGCCGCCGCCGCGCGGGTTGTTCGGCATCAGCACGAGGTAGCGGCCAGCCAGCGAGATAAACGTGGTCAGGGCTGCGCCCTTGTTGCCGCGTTCTTCCTTTTCAACCTGGACGATCAGCTCCTGGCCTTCAGACAGGGCATCCTGGATGCGCGCGCCGCGCACGTCCACACCGTCGTTGAAATAGGCGCGGGCGACTTCCTTGAAGGGGAGAAAACCGTGCCGCTCTTCGCCGTAGTTGACGAAGCACGCTTCCAGCGACGGTTCGATGCGGGTGATGACACCCTTGTAGATATTGCCTTTGCGCTGCTCGCGCCCGGCGGTTTCGATGTCGATGTCGATCAGTTTCTGACCATCGACAATGGCGACGCGCAATTCTTCTTGCTGCGTCGCATTGAACAACATGCGTTTCATTGCAACCTCACTCCAATGCCGTGCAAGCACGGCGCTTCATGGAGCACGCAAAGGCGGAGCGGGTGGTCAACGAATTGCCGAGGTGTCGGCCAACAAAACAAGGAAGGCGCGACGGGGCACGGGCGAAAGAAATGAGGGCATTCCACGCGTCATCATGGATGGCAGGGCGGAGTCCGCGGACGCCGTTGGCGTCCAGTTGCGCGTCCTGTCACTCGTGCCACGGGCCAGATGCATTTGCAGGTGGGCCGGCGGCGGCGAGTCGCGTGAAGCGACCACAAAGAGCGAATTGACGGACGGCCTTTCCGGACGAAACCCGCGGCGGGGCAAATCGGGCGGCGTGCTGCTTTTTAGAGTTTTGCCGCCGGACCGCCATGACAACGCGGTAACCGGATGTTCAGCCGGCCGGCACCAGTCTGGTGCGGCAAGGGCTTCTTTCACCAAGCGGGCGCCGTATGGATGACCATGTGGCGCCCGCCTTTGAATTCTGTTCTACCAGCTGCTCGTTCTACGCTGGCCGATGTTGCCGACGTGATCTTTGGTTCACGTCTTGCGCGATGGGACAGCGGTGCGTGCTGCTTTCGTGCCGAAGAGTCGGCCACGTGATTAGCTTTGTAACACAAGTGGGCGAGAGATCGGCACGTTCTGGACCGAAACGGTGGCTGTGTACAATACCTGTTGTTTCGTTCCGACCGGCTGTTGCTGGCGCCTAAACGACTGTCCAGCGAGAAAATTATATTGAAAATGAATGAGTTACGCCATCCATTTGATGGCCGCATTCAACAGGCCGGACGTGGCACACTCGGCGATGCGCTCGACGGCAAGTCAGTCGCCTATGTTGAAATCGGTGAAGACGCCGAAGGGCAGCGCATCGACAATTTCCTGATGCGCGTGGCCAAGGGCGTGCCCAAGAGCCATATCTACCGCATCCTGCGGTCCGGCGAGGTGCGAGTCAACAAAGGCCGCATCGACGCGGAATACCGTCTGAAACTCGGCGATCTGGTTCGTATTCCGCCGCTGCGGATTGCCCAGCAGGTGGAAGCGGCCCGCCCTGTGCCGGCGGCAGAATTCACGATCCTTCACGAAGATACGCATCTTTTGGTGATCGATAAGCCCGCCGGGGTGGCCGTGCACGGCGGCTCCGGGGTGGCCTTCGGGGTGATTGAACAATTGCGTCAGTCGCGCCCGGACGCCAAGTTCCTGGAACTGGTGCACCGCCTCGACCGCGAAACGTCGGGCGTGCTGCTGCTTGCAAAAAAACGCTCTGCGCTGGTGGCGCTGCATGAGCAGATCCGCGAAGGCCAGTTGGACAAGCGGTACTTTGCGGCGGTGAAGGGCGTCTGGCCGCACAAGCGACAACACATCAAGTCGCCACTGCACAAATACACCACGCCGGAAGGCGAGCGCCGCGTGCGCGTGCAGGCCGATGGGCAGGCGTCGCACACGATCTTCAACAAGGTCGGCGTGTTTGGCCCATACACGTTGCTGGAGGCCGAACTGAAGACCGGGCGCACGCACCAGATCCGGGTGCATTTGGCCCACGCGGGTTTTCCAATCCTGGGCGACGACAAGTACGGCGACTTCGCCCTGAACAAGGCGCTATCCCGCGCGAATGCTTCGCCGCGACTGGCGCGGATGTTCTTGCATGCGCATCGCCTACAACTGACGCATCCGCATAGCGGTGAAGTCGTCACGTTCAATGCGCCGTTGCCCGCCGAGTGTACCGATTTCCTCAACGCTTTCCAGGGCCCCGATTCCGATGCCGCAGCAGCGCTTTGATCTGATCGTCTTCGATTGGGATGGCACGTTGATGGATTCGACGTCGGCCATCACCCGGTCGATCCAGCTCGCATGCCGGGATCTTGACCTGCCGGTGCCCGACGATGCACGGGCGAGCCACGTGATTGGCCTGGGCCTGCGGGATGCGCTCGAATATGCCGTCCCGACGCTTGATCCCGCCGACTACGGCAAGCTGGCGGACCGGTATCGTTTCCATTACCTCAGCCGTGATGCGCATCTCGTCCTGTTTCCGGGCGTGCGAGAAATGCTGGAAGCACTGCGCCGCCAGAACTATCTGCTGGCTGTGGCGACGGGCAAGTCCCGCGTGGGCCTGCAACGTGCGATGGAGGCGACAAATCTGACGGGCGTGTTCGACAACACGCGTTGCGCCGATGAGACGTTCTCTAAGCCGCACCCGGCCATGCTGCTCGAACTCACGCGCGATCTCGGCATGGAGGTCGAGCGCACCGTGATGATCGGCGACACGACGCACGATCTGCAAATGGCCGCCAATGCAGGCGCCGCCGGCGTGGCCGTCACATACGGGGCGCATCCTGCCGATGTGCTGGATTCGCTTACGCCGCTGTATAGCGCCAAGTCGGTTCCCGATCTGCACAATTGGCTGACGCAACATGCCTGACATGGCGGAGCCGGTTCGTGTATGTGAAAGCGCTGCGCTGGAAGACGGCGGTCTGGGTGTCCGGTTTCAGGTGGACGTGCGCGGTCGGCTCGTCAGCGCGTTTGTCGTCCGTTACGCTGGCGGGGTGCATGGCTATTTGAACCAGTGCGCGCACGTGCCGATGGAAATGGACTGGCAGGAAGGCCAGTTTTTCGAAAGCTCCGGTCTGTATCTGATGTGCGCGACGCATGGTGCCATTTACGAGCCGGATACTGGCCGGTGCGTCGGCGGGCCGTGCCGGGGTTCGCATTTGTCCAAGCTTGAGGTTGCCGAGCGCGACGGCGCAGTCTGGTGGCAGCCGGATACGCTATTCCGGGCGCCCGTGTCCGCGCCCGAACCAACTCCTTCTGCCTAGTAGCGCAGTTTTTCTTCTCGATCGTTTTCTCCTTGTCTATGACTGACTCGATTCCGCCGAAAGGGCCCGACGACGCCCCCAACGAGGGTGCAGGCAAACCAGAAGCGCTGGAAGTCACACAGCATGCGGATCATCCGCTTGAAGCTGAATTGCGTAACCCGCCCGCATCGGCATCGGCAGCTTCTGCGCCGGCCGGCGGCTGGGAGCGTGAGGTACTCGAAAAAGTACTGATGGCAACGGTCCGTGAGCAGCGCGCCGCGCGCCGCTGGCGCATCTTTTTCCGCTTCGTGGCTCTGGGCCTGATCGGAGTGCTTATTTATGCGTTCGCCAGCTTGGAGGGCGAAACCGTCAGCACGGGCCGCCACACAGCGATTGTCACGCTGGAGGGCGAAATTGCGGCGAACACAAACGCCAGCGCCGAAAACATCAACGCATCCTTGCAGGCCGCGTTTGCAGATGACAACACCGTCGGTGTGATCCTGAAGATCAATTCGCCGGGCGGCTCGCCGGTGCAGGCGGGCATGATCAACGATGAAATCCGCCGTCTTCGCGCCAAATACAAGAAGATTCCGCTGTACGTCGTCGTGGAAGAAATGTGCGCGTCAGGCGGTTACTACGTGGCTGCCGCTGCTGACAGGATTTACGTCGACAAGGCCAGCATCGTCGGTTCCATCGGCGTGCTGATGGACGGCTTCGGCTTTACTGGTCTGATGGACAAAGTGGGCGTGGAGCGCCGCCTGCTCACCGCCGGTTCGAACAAGGGAATGCTCGATCCATTCTCACCCGTGTCGCCCCAGCAGAAACAGTATGCGCAGGAGATGCTGGACCAGGTGCATCAGCAGTTCATCGACGTGGTCAAGCAGGGCCGCGGCAACCGTCTGAAGGACGATCCCACGCTGTTCACTGGTTTGTTCTGGACGGGCGCCAAGGCGGTGGATCTGGGCCTGGCCGACGCGATCGGCAGTTCGGACCTTGTCGCGCGCAGCGTCATCAAGGCGCCGGACGTGGTGGACTACACCGTCAAGGAAAACTTCGCCTCGCGCGTGGCACGCAAGCTCGGCACGGCGATGGGCGCGGGCGCAGTCAAGGCGCTGGCCACTACGGGCCAGCTCAAGCTGCTGATGAAGGAGTAGAAGGGGCGGAGGCGCGCTATCGCGCCAGCAGCGAGAAAATCGCCGGCCGCTTGTGCAGGTTCATGCGGTCGGCGCGCCAGTCGCTCACGGGCAACGTGACAACCTGCTCGCTGGGCAGTGTCAGGTCCACTGCAATCGACAGCAGCGTACTCGGCGCGCAGCCGGCCTGAATGGCTTCGAGCAACGCGCCATTGCGGTAGGGCGTTTCAATGAATACCTGCGTTTGGGCGACTGAGCGTGAAAGCTGTTCCAGTGTGCGCAGCTTTGCCTTACGCTCGGCCGCATCGACCGGCAGATAGCCGTTGAATGCAAAGCTCTGGCCGTTCAAGCCGGATGCCATCACCGCCAGCAGAATCGAACTCGGTCCCACCAGCGGCTTTACGCGCACGCCACGTCGGTGCGCGAGACGCACGAGATTTGCGCCCGGATCGGCCACCGCCGGCACCCCGGCTTCCGACATCAGTCCCACGTCCTGGCCGGCAAGCACTGGCGCCAGCAGGGCTTCCAGTTCCGATTCCGGCGTTTTGACGTTCAGCTCGCGGATGGTGATTTCCTGCAGTGGATGCGCCAGCGGCGTAGTCTCGGCCAGCTTTTTCAGCAACGCGCGTGCGGTCTTGGCGTGCTCGGCGACAAAGTAATCGAGTCGCGCAGTGATCTGCTGCACGCCGGCAGGAATTACGTCAGGCAGCGGGTCGGCCGCATCGCGCGAGCCCAGCGTATTCGGAATGAGATAAAGCGTACCGGCCATGGTTCAGGCGAAGAGGGGGTAGTGAACGTTGCGCAGCATGCTGGTCAGCGCGATCAGCGGCAGACCCACCAGCGCGGTCGGGTCCGACGACTCCACGCGTTCGAGCAGGGCGATGCCCAGGCCTTCCGATTTGGCGCTCCCGGCAACGTCGTACGGGTGTTCCAGATGCAAATAGGCGTCCAATTCCTCATCGGAAAGATCGCGGAAGGTGGCCAGCGTTCGGATGTCCTCGCTCTGGTGTCGCCCTGTCCGGCCGTCGTACAGGCACAGCGCGGAGTGAAATGTGACGGTGCGTCCACGCATCCAGTGCAGTTGCGCCAGTGCGCGGGGGTGGTCGCCCGGTTTGCCGACCTGCTTGCCGTCCAGTGTGGCGACCTGATCGGAGCCGATTACCAGCGCGCCGGGATGGCCTGCTGCGACCTTCTCTGCCTTCTGCCGAGCCAGGCGCAGAGCGGTCTGGTCGGGCGACTCGTCCGGGGCGGGGGTCTCGTCAATGTCCGGTACCACGATCTCAAACGGCAGGCGCAGGCGTTCCAGCAATTCCCGCCGATATGGCGAGCTGGAGGCAAGAATCAGTGGCGGACGCGATGCAGAAGTCATAAGTGCTTGAAGATGCAGTGGATTTTGAGCAAAACCTTTTGACGCCACAGGTTTCTGCCCGCTATAATCCCGCGTTTCGCGGTTTGGCCGCGCAGTGTCGCAAACCGTGCGCCCAGGCGCAAGGTGTCAGGCGCTGCAAGGCGGGTCCATCCGGTTCGCGCATCAACAGCAACGCGTTTAGTGGGTTCGATTCGTGGATTTTCGTGCATTCGATCTTTTCGCGTTCATTCGCGCGGGTGAGCCGGCAAGCGGCACGGTCTATCTGACCGATATGCCTCGTCTGCTGTCCGAGCAAGCCGTCGACGCCCCGGCTGACGCCAACACGCAATTTCGTTGGCAGCTGCAGGGTGTGGCGCGCGAGGAGGCCACCGCCGGCCAGTTGCCGCGTCAGCGGCTCTTCGTGGATCTGGAAGTGGATGGCGCCATCTGGCTGCAATGTCAGCGGTGCCTCAAAGCTTACGAGCAGCCTCTGCCGGTGCGCGCGCGTCTGGAAGTCGTGCGCTCGGAAGCCGATGCCGATGCCGCCCCGCTGGATGACGATGAGGCTGATGTCATCGTTGGCTCGCGCAGCTTCGATCTGATCACGCAGATCGAAGAAGAGCTGTTGCTGGCGTTGCCGGTGTCGCCGCGTCATGCAGTCTGCCCGGATGAGATGTTGCCGGAAGAGGCTGAAGCTGAAAAGAAGCCGTCGCCGTTCGCGGTGCTGGCCAACCTTAAGACCAAACATTAGGCGTGCGCGGATATTGCGCGCGCTGATGGCAGTACGTTTCACACGCCTACCGGAATGGCTACGCTCCGGCTCCGTGTGATGTGATAAAATTGATCAAATTGCTTAGGAGTCAGTCATGGCTGTTCAACAAAACAAGAAGTCGCCGTCCAAGCGCGGCATGCATCGTTCGCACGATTTCCTGACGACGGCCCCGATCGCTGTCGAGCCGACCACCGGCGAAGTGCACCTGCGTCACCACGTGAGCCCGAACGGCTACTATCGTGGCCGCAAGGTTGTGAAGACCAAGAACGACTGATGCGTTTTGCCAGGTTTATGGCAAGCGTGTTGGGTTGGTCTGAACGCACAGGTTCATGATGCAAGCGAAAAAGCGGCAAGCCAATTTGCCGCTTTTTTGTTGAGTGAAATTCGGCTATGCGTGTACGGGTTTGTGTACCATACGCGCGCCAACGGCCGGAGCCGCACGTGAAACCGCAACTCAGACTCGCATGACCATCAAGCTTGCCATCGACTGCATGGGTGGCGATCACGGCGTTGGCGTGACAATCCCTGCAGCGATCCATTTTCTCGCCGTACACGAAGACGTCGAAATGCTGCTCGTCGGGCAGCCCGATGCCATCGCGGCGCAGCTCAAGCGACTTCACGCCACCGCGAACCCGCGCGTCCACGTCGTCCCCGCCTCCGAGGTGGTGTCGATGGACGATCCGGTCGAGGTCGCGCTGCGTAAGAAGAAAGATTCTTCAATGCGCGTGGCCATCAATCAACTCAAGGAAGGCGCCGCTCAGGCGTGCGTTTCCGCCGGCAACACCGGCGCGTTGATGGCCGTGTCGCGTTACGTTCTCAAGACGCTGGACGGCATTGACCGCCCGGCAATTGCCACCGCCATCCCGAACGAGAAAGGTGCCGGCACGACCGTGCTGGATCTTGGTGCCAACGCCGACTGCGAGCCCGAGCACCTGCTGCAGTTTGCGCAGATGGCCTCGGCGATGGTGTCGGTGGTCGAGCAGAAGCCGCGTCCAACGGTCGGTCTGCTCAACATTGGCGAAGAAGTCATCAAGGGCAACGAGGTCGTTAAGCAGGCAGGTGAGCTGCTGCGCGCCTCCGATCTCAACTTCTTCGGCAACGTTGAAGGCAACGACATCTTCAAGGGCACGACCGACATCGTTGTCTGCGACGGCTTTGTCGGCAACGTGGCGCTCAAGAGCACCGAAGGACTGGCCAAGATGATCGGTGAGATGCTGCGCCAGGAATTCAGCCGCTCGTGGTTCACCAAGTTGCTCGCTGTCGTGGCGCTGCCGGTGCTGACGCGTTTCAAACGGCGCGTTGATCATCGGCGCTACAATGGCGCCGCGCTGCTCGGTCTGCGTGGGCTGGTCATCAAGAGTCACGGCTCGGCCGACGCCTACGCGTTCGAATGGGCCATCAAGCGTGCCTACGACGCCGCGGCCAACGGCGTGATCGCCCGCATTGCGCAGGCGTTCGAATCGCACCATGACGCAGCGGGCGCTGCGCCGGTCTCCACTTCCGCTCCGGCCGCCGACGCTGCTTGAACGCGTCGCCTCCGAGTCAGATTTCACCCCACCGCACATGACACGTTTCGCAAGGATCATCGGTACGGGCAGCTACCTGCCGCCCAAGCGGGTTACCAATGACGAACTGGCGGCCCAGTTGGCCGAGAAGGGTATCGAGACAAGCGACGAATGGATCGTCTCGCGCAGCGGCATTCGGGCGCGTCATTTCGCCGAGCCGGATGTTACGTGCAGCGACCTCGCCGTGAGGGCGGCCGAGCGCGCGATCGAAGCCGCCGGCATCGATCGCTCCGAACTCGACCTGATCCTGGTGGCGACGTCCACGCCGGATTTCGTGTTCCCGAGCACGGCGTGCCTGGTGCAGCAAAAGCTCGGCATCACCAACGGGTGCGCCGCGTTCGACGTGCAGGCCGTGTGTTCCGGCTTCGTCTACGCGCTGGCAACCGCCGACAAATTTATCCGCTCGGGTGCCTATCGCAACGTGCTTGTGATTGGCTCCGAGGTCTTCTCGCGCATCATCGATTTCAGCGATCGCACCACTTGTGTGCTGTTTGGCGATGGCGCTGGCGCCGTGGTGCTGCAGGCTTCTGACGAGCCGGGCATCCTGTCGACTGCGCTCCATGCTGACGGCAGCCACGCCAACATCCTGTGCGTGCCGGGCAACGTGGCCGCGGGTGCAATCCAGGGCAGCGCCTTCCTGTACATGGATGGTCAGGCTGTCTTCAAGCTGGCCGTCACGGTGCTCGACAAGGTTGCCCGTGAAGCACTGGCAGCGGCGGAACTCGACGCCTCGCAAGTCGACTGGTTGATCCCGCACCAGGCGAACATCCGCATCATGCAGGGCACGACCAAGAAGCTGGGCCTCTCGAACGAGCGCCTGATCGTGACCGTCGATGAGCATGGCAACACGTCGGCTGCCTCGATTCCCCTGGCGCTCGATGTTGCTGTGCGCGACGGTCGCATCCAGCGCGGCCAGCATGTGATGCTCGAGGGCGTGGGCGGCGGCTTCACATGGGGCGCCGCGCTGCTGCGCTTCTGATTGACGAATTTCCAGAACGAACAATACGAGCCATGACATTCGCTTTCGTCTTCCCCGGCCAGGGTTCGCAATCGGTCGGCATGCTCAATGCGTTTGCCGATCATCCGGCCGTGGCCGCTACGCTGGTCGAGGCGTCCGACGCGCTGGGCCAGGACATCGGCAAGCTGATTGCCGAAGGCCCGGCTGAAGAGCTGAACCTGACGACCAATACGCAACCCGTCATGCTGACGGCGGCAGTTGCCGTCTATCGTGCATGGCAAGCTGCCGGCGGCCCGACGCCGACCGTCGTGGCTGGGCATAGCCTTGGCGAGTATTCGGCGCTTGTCGCCGCGGGCGCCATCGCGTTCCAAGACGCTGTACCGTTGGTGCGTTTCCGCGCCAAGGCGATGCAGGAAGCTGTGCCGGTGGGCGAGGGCGGTATGGCTGCGATCCTCGGCCTGTCGGACGATGACGTGCGCGCCGCATGCGCGGAAGCTTCGGTCGCAGGCGTCGTAGAAGCCGTGAACTTCAACGCGCCGGCCCAGGTGGTGATCGCCGGTGCCAAGGCGGCCGTCGAGAAGGCTTGCGAAATCGCCAAGGCCAAGGGTGCCAAGCGCGCGCTGCCGCTGCCGGTGTCGGCGCCGTTTCACTCGTCGCTGCTCAAGCCGGCGTCGGATCGTCTGCGGGAGTATCTCGCCAACGTGGCCGTCACCACCCCGGTGATCCCCGTCATCAATAACGTGGACGTTGCTGTCGTGAGCGACCCGGCGGCCATCAAGGATGCGCTGGTGCGCCAGGCAGCATCGCCGGTGCGCTGGGTTGAGACCATCCAGAAGATGAAGGGTGACGGCATTACCCGCGTGGTCGAATGCGGCCCGGGCAAGGTGCTGGCCGGTCTGGTCAAGCGTATCGATGGGGAGATCGTCGGTGACGCGATCTTCGATCCGGCGTCGCTGGAAGCCGTGCTGGGTCAACTCAAATAATCAACGGGATTCGTATGACCCAAGCATTGAACAATCAGGTTGCGCTCGTTACCGGTGCCTCGCGCGGCATCGGCCGTGCCATCGCGCTGGAACTGGCACGCCAGGGTGCGACGGTGGTCGGTACGGCCACGTCGGAAGCCGGAGCACAAGCCATCACGGCTTACTTTGCCGAAGCCGGCGTAAAGGGTGCAGGCGTGGTGCTCAACGTGAATGACGCCGCGCGCTGCGAGGCCGTCATCGACGAAACCATCAAGACGTACGGTGGCCTGAACATCCTCGTCAACAATGCCGGCATCACTCAGGACAACCTGGCGATGCGCATGAAGGACGACGAATGGGTGTCGGTCATCGATACGAACCTCTCTGCCGTGTTCCGCCTGTCGCGTGCCGTACTGCGCCCGATGATGAAGGCCCGCGGCGGTCGAATCATCAACATCACTTCGGTGGTGGGCTCCGCCGGCAACCCGGGTCAGGCGAACTACGCCGCGGCCAAGGCTGGTGTGGAAGGTATGGCCCGCGCGCTGGCACGAGAGATCGGTAGCCGTAACATCACGGTCAATTGCATCGCCCCGGGCTTTATCGATACCGACATGACCAAGGTCCTGTCGGAAGAGCAACATACTGCGCTGAAGGCGCAGATTCCGCTGGGCCGCCTGGGCGCGCCCGAGGATATCGCCAACGCAGTTGCCTTCCTGGCGTCACCGGCGGCGGGCTACATTACAGGCTCGACGCTGCACGTCAACGGCGGCATGTACATGGGATAAGGAAGCCGTCCCGGCGGCGGGTGTGCGGGGCTTTGCGCATGCGCAGAATCCTGTGCGATCGCTGATTTAAATGGCTTTTAGCATCATGTTGGGCGCATTTTTTGCATGGATTCCGGAGCGGTTTTTCGCCGCGCAAACCTGCTAGAATGCGCGCACTTTTTGTCGAATACTTCCCTGGAGGGTTAAATGGACAACATCGACGCACGCGTTAAGAAGATCGTTGCTGAGCAACTCGGCGTAGCCGAAGCAGACATCAAGAACGAATCGTCGTTCGTGAACGATCTGGGCGCGGATTCGCTCGATACGGTTGAGCTGGTGATGGCTCTGGAAGACGAGTTCGGTATGGAAATCCCGGACGAAGAAGCCGAGAAGATCACCACGGTGCAGCAAGCCATCGATTACGCGACCGCCCACGTCAAGGCGTAAGCGTCAATCGATCTCTTGACATCGCGGGCCACAGAAGGGGCGGTTGTCCGGTTTGACCGGGTGGCGCGTTTTCTGTGGCCTTTGTCGCTGATACAGAGTTGCAGGAAAGCATAGTGAGCCGTCGTCGCGTAGTCGTAACCGGCCTGGGGCTGGTCTCTCCAGTAGGGAACTCGGTCGCCGAGGGGTGGGCCAATCTGGTCGCCGGCAAGTCCGGGATCGCTACCATCACCAAATTCGATCCGTCGAACCTGGCCGTGCATTTCGCGGGCGAGGTGAAGGGTTTCAACGCAGAGGATTACATCCCTGCGAAGGAAGCCCGCAACATGGATACCTTCATCCACTATGGCATCGCTGCCGGCGTGCAAGCGTTGAAGGACAGCGGGCTGGAAGTGACCGAAGCCAATGCCGAGCGCATCGGTGTGCTGGTCGGCTCCGGTATCGGCGGTCTGCCGATGATCGAAGATACGCACCAGACCTACGTCGATCGTGGCCCGCGCCGGATTTCGCCGTTCTTTGTGCCGGGTTCGATCATCAACATGATCTCCGGCCATCTGAGCATCATGTTCGGTTTGAAGGGGCCGAACCTGGCGGCCGTCACGGCTTGCACGACCGGTCTGCACAGCATTGGTCTGGCTGCGCGCCTGATCCAGGCCGGCGATGCTGACGCGATGGTTGCCGGCGGTGCCGAATCGACCGTGTCGCCGCTGGGCATCGGCGGCTTTGCCGCAGCCCGCGCGCTGTCTACGCGCAATGAGGATCCGGCCACTGCGTCGCGCCCCTGGGACAAAGACCGCGACGGTTTTGTGCTGGGCGAAGGTGCTGGCGTGATGGTGCTGGAAGAGTACGAGTCGGCCAAGGCGCGCGGTGCCACGATCTACGCGGAAATCGCTGGCTTCGGCATGAGCGGCGACGCCTTCCACATGACAGCGCCGAACATGGACGGCCCGCGTCGTTGCATGCTGAACGCACTGCGCGACGCAGGCATGAACGCGGATCAAGTCCATTATCTGAACGCGCACGGTACGTCTACGCCGCTGGGCGACAAGAACGAATCCGAAGCCATCAAGGCGGCTTTTGGCGATCATGCCAGCAAGGTTGTCGTGAATTCCACCAAGTCCATGACCGGACACTTGCTGGGCGGCGCGGGCGGGCTGGAATCGGTGTTCACGGTGCTGGCGCTGCACCATCAGGTATCGCCGCCGACCATCAACATCTTCAACCAGGATCCCGAGTGCGATCTCGATTACTGCGCCAACACCGCGCGTGACATGAAGATCGACGTGGCCGTGAAAAACAACTTCGGCTTCGGTGGGACGAACGGTACGCTGGTGTTCAAGCGCCCGTAAGGCGGAGCGGCTCGTAGCCTCACGGCGCGAGCGGCTTCGTTGTTGCCTTGGTCGTCCAGAATATTGTTTTCCCAGCGTCGTACCGGCGGTTGTGCGCGATCAGTCGATGCGGAATGGTGGCCCTTGTCTGCACAGTTGTGTTCTGGGCGATCAAAACGTGGGGCGCCGCGTTGCCGTTGGCTACCTGGGCGGTCATCAGCGGGCTGGCGATGGCTGCCAGCCTTCCTTTGATAGTGAATCGTTCGCCGCTCGCAATGGAACTGATGTGGCGCGCTCGTCTCAAAGAAGACGGAGAACCGGGCCAAGCCTCTTGGCAGGTTCGGTTGAAAGCGCCACAAGCTGTCCGAAATGCGCCTTTGCTATGGTCATGGCCGCTCGGCGAGCGTGTCTTGATCCTTGGGGTCGCGCGTCATGGATGGTGTCCGCAGATTTTTGTGCTGATGCCTCCGTGGTTTTCGGCCGGGACGCTACGTCGTATGCGAAGTCTGTTACGCCTGGGGCCGCCGCGGGTGGTTTCCCAGGCGTCCGGTGTGTCGTAGGTAAAATACAACGTTTCCAAGTCACAAAAATTCAAGGCGATACACTGCAGGTGAAGAATCCGTGAGCGAACGCGAAGCCGACCAGATCCTCGTCGAGCGCGTCCAGCAAGGCGACAAGCGAGCGTTTGAACTGCTGGTGGTCAAGTACCACCGGAAGATCATTCGGCTCGTCTCGCGCCTGATCCGTGACCCGGCCGAAGTCGAGGATGTGGCACAGGATGCCTTTATCAAGGCCTACCGTGCGTTGCCCCAGTTCCGGGGAGAATCCGCGTTCTATACGTGGCTGTATCGCATCGCCGTCAACACGGCCAAGAATTACCTGGCGACTCAGGGCCGGCGCCCGGAATCGTCCAGCGACATCGATACCGAAGAGGCTGAAACTTTTGCCGACGGTGAGCTACTAAGAGATATCAATACGCCGGACTCCATGCTGCACACCAAGCAGGTGGCCGAAACGGTCAACCGCGCAATGGAAGCGCTGCCCGAAGAATTGCGTACCGCAATCACACTCCGGGAGATCGAGGGTCTGAGCTATGAGGAAATCGCCGAAGCGATGGAATGCCCGATCGGCACAGTCCGATCCCGCATTTTCCGGGCGCGCGAGGCGATTGCCGAGAAATTGCGCCCCCTACTGGGAACAGTGGAGGGCAAACGGTGGTAGCCAGCCGATATGACAAGCCGGCGGCCGCATGCGGCTGCAAACGGTGAAACCTCGGGAAGTCTTCTCTCGGATCGTTGATTGGACGTTGGAGTTTTTGGGGTCGGGAAATGGGTCAGGCTCAATTGCAAACGGCAGAAGCGGAGTTCGCACAACGCATCTCTGCCTTGATGGACGGTGAGGTTGCGGCGCACGAAGTGCCGGCTGCCGTGGAACTCGCCAAGGAAGGCGAGGGTGCGGCGCATTGGCGAGAATATCAACTGATCGGCGACGTGCTCCGGTCAGAAGATCTGCTGAACACGCATTCCTCTGAAGATTTCCTCCGCCGGTTCTCGGCCAAGCTCGACGCCGAGCCTCATCTGCTGGTACCGGCTGTAGCGCAGCGTGCGAAAACCCAAGAGAGGCACCGTTTCCTGGTCAGCCCCGCTTGGGTCCGACGGATCATGCCTACAACCGCAGTGGCGGCGGCAGTGGCGGCCGTTAGCTGGGTCGTCGTTCCGCAACTGCGCGGACCTGCTGATGGTGCGGAAGGCTCTCCCGCACTGGTCGCCAAGGCGACGCAAGGTGCCGGCGCGCAGGCGCTAACTGTGGCGGCAGCTGACAATACGCCGATGATCCGCGACGCCCGGCTGGACGAATACCTGAGCGCCCACAGGCAATCTGCGACCAACGGGATGGTAGTTCCGTATCTGCGCGCAGTGGCCAATGGGGTGGCGAACACCCAGGACTCCAATCAGGAATAATGCGGGCATCCATGTCGAAGGTGTGGCACCCCGTTGCCGGGGCAGGCGCCCGCAAACTGCAGGCCGTTCGTCGGTCGGTTTTTCTTCTTCTGTGTGTTTCGGCGCTGGCGACAGCTGCTCCGCCACAGCCTGATCCCATGCCGCGCAAGGAGGCTGCCTCCTGGCTGGCGAAAATCCATCGCGCGGCGCTCAAGCAGAACTATGTCGGCACGCTCACGTATCAGCGTGGCACCGGCATGCACTCCACCCGCATTCAGCATTACGCTGATCTTTTCAATAACGAGTACGAGCGCGTCGAAGCGCTGGACGGCAAGCAGCGCGAAACGCTGCGCCAGAATGACGTCGTGCGGAACCTGATTTACGACGTCAAACTCGTGGTGACAGAGAAGCAGGAACACAAGGACAGCTTCCCCGCGCTGCTCGCCACCACCAATGGCGATGTGCTCGACCAGTACGACATGCGGCACCTGCCGACCGAGCGCGTCGCGGGCATGGATTGCGAAGTCTTCCAGCTTGATCCGAAGGACGCCTACCGCTACGCCTACCGCATCTGGGCGGAGCGCAACAGTGGTTTGCTGATGCGCGCCCAGACCATCGGTGAAGATGGCAAGGTGCTTGAACAGGTTGCCTTCTCGCAAGTCGAGTTGGGTGTGCCGTCGGAGAAACAGAGGATCGTCGCTGCGTTCAAGAACCTGAACGGGTGGAATCAATACGAGATCGTGACGCAGCCGACCAATCTGGCCGAGCAAGGCTGGACGATTGGCAACCCCGTCAAGGGCTTCCAGAAGATCCGCGAGGTGCGCCGTCCGCTGGGCGATATTGCGCCGGCCGGCAAGAACAGTTCCGGCTTCGAGGTCCAGCAGGTCGTGTTTAGTGACGGGTTGGCAGGGCTGTCGCTCTTTATCGAGCCGGTATCGGAAAAGCGCACCCGCCGCGAAGGCTTCATCTCGCAAGGCGCTACACATGTGATGGTGCGACGTGTTGCCGATTTCTGGTTGACGATCGTAGGCGAAGTCCCGTTTGCAACCATCAAGCAGTTTGGCGCAGCGGTCGACTACAAGCCGGTGTCCGCCAACGCAACCAACAGGCCGGCCAGCGCGCCGCAGTAGCCGCAGAGCTGGCATCTGTCTTGGGTGCGCGGCGTTGCTGCGCAGTGCCATTTCTCTATCTGTCCTTGTTCCGGGGAGCTTTCATGTGTACCGCTCGATCCATTTACGCCTTGCGTCTGCTAAGCGTTGCCGCCGCTGTGGCGGTTGGGAGCGCGCTGGTGCCGGCCCACGCGCAGAATGCCACGGGCAGCGTGGCCACGGCCACGTATGGCCTGCCCGATTTTGCCGATCTGGTTGAGAAGGTCAGTCCTGCCGTTGTCAACATCCGCACGACCGAAAAGGTCCGTATGCAGCAGGGTGGTCCGAATGATGACGACATGGCTGAATTTTTCCGCCGCTTCTTCGGTGTACCGATGCCGGGCATGCCCGGGCAGGGCCAGAAGCGCCGCAACGCGCCGCCGCAACAGGAAGAGGAACAGAGCCGCGGCGTTGGTTCCGGCTTCATCATCTCGGGCGACGGCTACATCCTGACCAACGCGCATGTGGTGGAAGGCGCGGAAACCATCTACGTCACGCTGATCGACAAACGCGAGTACAAAGCCAAGCTGATCGGCCTGGACAAACGCACCGATGTGGCCCTCGTCAAGGTCGAAGCGAGTGCGCTGCCGAGCCTGAAGCTGGGCGATTCCGACAAGGTGCGCGTGGGCGAGTGGGTGCTCGCGATCGGTTCTCCGTTTGGCCTGGACAATACGGTTACGGCGGGCATTGTGTCGGCCAAGGGGCGCGATACGGGCGACTATCTGCCGTTCATTCAATCCGACGTGGCCGTCAACCCAGGCAACTCGGGCGGCCCACTGATCAACCTGCGCGGCGAGGTGATCGGCATCAACAACCAGATCTACAGCCAAAGCGGCGGCTATATGGGCATCTCGTTCTCGATCCCGATCGACGAGGCGATGCGTGTGGCTGAGCAGTTGAAGGCGACGGGGCGCGTGACGCGCGGTCGCATCGGCGTGGCGATCGACAACGTGCCGAAGGATGCAGCGGAGTCGCTGGGTCTGGGCCGTGCGCGTGGCGCCTATGTCGGCAATGTCGAATCGGGCGGTCCGGCGGACAAGGCGGGCATCGAGGCCGGTGACATCGTCTTGAAGTACAACGGCCGCGATGTCGAGAAGGCGGGTGACCTGCAGCGCCAGGTCGGCGAGACCAAGCCGGGCACGCGCGCCACCGTGCAGGTCTGGCGCAAGGGCGCAACGCGCGATCTGACCGTGACGGTCGCCGAGTTGCAGGCCGACACGAAGGTGGCGCAGCGTACCAAGGGCGCGCAGCCCGATAACAGCCAGCAGGGCCCGGGCAAGCCGAACGCGCTGGGGCTGGTGGTGGCCGACTTGTCCGACGGCGCACGTCGCGAGTTCAAGACCAAGAGTGGCGTTGAAGTGCAGGTCTCTGAAGGGCCGGCGGCGCGTGTCGGCATTCGACCGGGCGACCTGATCCTGCGCGTCGGTGATACCGATGTCACCAACGCCAAGCAGTTCAACGAGGTGGTTGCCAAGCTGGACAAGAACCGCATGGTTGCCGTGTTCGTCCGCCGTGGCGATGCCACCCAGGTGGTGACGCTGCGCCCGAGCGCCGCCCGTTCGGGTGGTGGTCAGTGATCCAACTGACGCTCTACGGCCGCACGTACTGCCATTTGTGCGAGGACATGAAGAACGCGCTGGAGCCGCTCCGGCGCGGTTTTTCTTTTGTGCTGCACGAAGTGGACGTCGACAGCGATCCGGCGCTGGAAGCGCGGTTTGACGAGTTGGTGCCGGTGCTGATGACGGGCGCTCCGGAAACCTCACCGGAAGATGCACGTGAGCTGTGCCACTACTTTCTCGATGTGCCGGCCGTGCAGGCGTGGCTCGCAGCGCAGACTGCGCACAACTGACGCGACGCCGCTGCCGCAAAAAGAGGCGCGGGGAGCCCTCTGAAATCCGGTAAAATCGCCTGTTAGCGCCGATTTTTGCACTGCACGATTGTTGTGCCGCAACTTCGGCTTTGAACCCAATACCTCCCGCCGACGCCGCCAACGCGCGCCGGCCATGCCGGGCCCGCCTCGCGCGCCCGGCAGACGCGCCCGGGATGGGCGCTTTTCGACGCATTCGATGGACAATATCCGTAATTTCTCGATCATCGCCCACATCGACCACGGCAAATCGACGCTGGCCGATCGCATCATCCAGTTGTGTGGCGGGCTCTCCGACCGCGAGATGGAAGCCCAGGTGTTGGACTCGATGGACATCGAGAAGGAGCGCGGCATCACGATCAAGGCGCAGACTGCCGCGTTGTCCTACAAGGCGCGGGATGGCAAGGTCTATAACCTCAACCTGATCGACACCCCGGGGCACGTCGACTTCAGCTACGAAGTCAGCCGCTCGCTGTCCGCGTGCGAAGGCGCTCTGCTGGTGGTCGATGCTTCCCAGGGTGTGGAAGCGCAAACCGTCGCCAACTGTTACACCGCCATTGAGCTGGGCGTGGAAGTGGTGCCGGTGCTCAACAAGATTGACTTGCCTGCGGCCGATCCGGACAACGCGATTCAGGAAATCGAAGACGTCATCGGCATCGACGCTGCCGACGCGACGCGCTGCTCCGCCAAGACCGGCGAGGGCGTGGCCGACGTGCTGGAAGCGCTGATCGCCAAAGTACCGGCGCCGAAGGGCGACCCGGCGGCGCCGCTGCAAGCGCTGATCATCGACTCGTGGTTCGACAACTACGTCGGCGTGGTGATGCTGGTGCGCGTAGTGAACGGTACCCTGCGCGCCAAGGACAAAGTCCTGCTGATGGCGACCGGTGCGCAGCACTTGGTGGAACAGGTGGGCGTGTTCTCGCCGAAGTCGGTGCCGCGTGAGTCGTTGTCGGCAGGGCAGGTCGGCTTCGTCATCGCCGGCATCAAGGAGCTGAAGGCCGCCAAGGTGGGTGACACCATCACCCACGTCGCGCCCCGCAAGGCCGAAGCGCCGCTGCCGGGCTTCAAGGAGGTCAAGCCGCAGGTGTTTGCCGGTCTGTATCCGGTGGAAGCCAATCAGTACGAAGCGCTGCGAGAATCGCTGGAAAAGCTCAAGCTCAATGACGCGTCGCTGCAATACGAGCCGGAAGTGTCGCAGGCGCTGGGCTTCGGCTTCCGCTGCGGCTTCCTGGGTCTGCTGCACATGGAGATCGTGCAGGAGCGCCTGGAGCGCGAGTTCGACATGGACCTGATCACCACTGCGCCGACGGTGGTCTATCAGGTGCAACTGCGCGACGGCACGATGGTGCAGGTGGAGAACCCCGCCAAGATGCCGGCGGACCCGAGCAAGATCGAGGCGATTCTCGAGCCGATCGTCACGGTCAATCTGTACATGCCCCAGGAGTACGTGGGCGCCGTGATTACATTGTGCGAGCAGAAGCGTGGCTCGCAGATCAACATGAGCTACCACGGCCGCCAAGTCCAGTTGACGTACGAAATCCCGATGGGCGAGATCGTGCTGGACTTCTTCGACCGGCTGAAATCTGTCTCGCGCGGTTATGCGTCGATGGACTACGAGTTCAAGGAATACCGCGTGTCGGACGTGGTCAAGGTCGACATCCTTATCAACGGCGACAAGGTCGATGCGCTGTCCATCATCGTCCACCGTTCGAACAGCACGTACCGTGGCCGTGAAGTGGCCGCCAAGATGCGCGAGATCATTCCGCGCCAGATGTACGACGTAGCGATCCAGGCAGCCATTGGCGCGAACGTGATCGCCCGCGAAAACGTCAAGGCGCTGCGCAAGAACGTGCTGGCCAAGTGCTACGGCGGTGACATCTCGCGCAAGAAGAAGCTCCTCGAAAAGCAGAAAGAGGGCAAGAAGCGCATGAAGCAGGTGGGTACCGTTGAAATTCCGCAAGAGGCCTTCCTGGCCATCCTGCGCGTCGAAGAAAAATAATCCAGACATCGCTCGGACGATCTCTCATCCATGAACTTCGCCCTGATTCTGTTTGTTCTCGTCGTCCTCACTGGTATCGCGTGGGTGGCTGACAAGCTCGTGTTCCAGCGCCAGCGTCAGGCGGCTGCGGCCACGGCGCTGGCTGAATTCGACGCTCGCGCGCAGGTGCAGGCGCAGTACGGCGGTGGCGGCGACATCGGTGCCGCGCGTTTGCAACTGGCTGAAGACAAGTTGCGCCAGCCGTGGTGGCTCGAGTACACCGCCAGCTTCTTCCCGGTGATCGCCGCGGTGTTCCTGCTGCGCTCGTTCGTGATCGAGCCGTTCAAGATTCCGTCGGGATCGATGATTCCGACGCTGCAGATCGGCGATTTCATCCTGGTCAACAAGTACACGTATGGCATTCGTTTGCCGATCGTGAACAAGAAGATCGTCGAACTCAATCAACCGCAACGTGGCGACGTGATGGTCTTTCGCTATCCGAAAGACGAGTCGATGGACTACATCAAGCGCGTGATCGGCGTGCCCGGCGACGTGGTGAAGTATGACAACAAGCGCCTGACCGTGAACGGCCAGCCGGCAACCTACGCGCCGCAGTCCGATTACCTTGATGGCGAGCGCCTGACGTACTCGAAGCAGTACCAGGAGACGCTGGGGAACGTGACGCACAACATCCTGAACGATGCCGACCGCCCGGCCTATGTCTCCGGTCCGGATGATTTTCCGTTCCGCGAAAACTGCACTTACAATCAGACCGGCTTCACCTGCAAGGTACCTGCAGGTCACTATTTTATGATGGGCGATAATCGCGACAACAGCGCGGACTCCCGCTATTGGGGCTTCGTGCCGGACAAGAACATCGTCGGGAAAGCGTTCTTCATCTGGATGAACCTGGGTGACCTGAAGCGGATCGGTGGTTTCCATTGATCCCGTAAGTGAAGCAAAAATCTCTTATTGAAACTCGGCAATTGCAAAACGGGGGAAATGCAATGCGGATTCGTCAGGCCGGTCTGAAACGCCCGTCGCGCGGGATTACGATGTTTGGCATGCTGATCGGCATCATCGTGCTGATTACGTTTGTGCTGCCGGCCATTCGGTCTGTGCCGAGCCTGATGGAATACCAGGCCATCACACGTGCTGTTAAGCAGGCGCGCGAGCGTGCGAGCACGCGCGAAGAGGTGGCCAGCGCCTTTGACAAGCAAGCCGCGATCGATGACATCACTTCGATCAAGGGTGAAGATCTGGAAGTGCTGGACGGCGGTGGCTCCATCCAGGCGGTGCGTTTCTCGTACAAGCGCGAGATCCCCTTGTATGGCCCCATCGGTCTGGTGATCACCTATTCGGGGACCCAGCGTTGACATGAGTTTGGATGCGCTACAGCAACGTCTTGGCTACCGCTTCAGCAAACCGGAGTTGCTGCAGCAGGCGCTCACCCATCGCAGCCACAGCGCGATGCATAACGAGCGCCTGGAATTTCTTGGCGATTCGATCCTGAATTGCGCCGTCGCTGACATGCTCTACGGCATGTTCGGCAAGCTGGACGAGGGCGATCTGTCGCGCGTGCGGGCCAATCTGGTCAAGCAACAGGCGCTGTACGAGATCGCGCAGATGCTGCAGTTGCCCGATGCCCTGCGTTTGGGCGAAGGCGAGTTGAAAAGCGGAGGTTTCCGCCGCCCATCTATCCTGGCCGATGCGCTGGAAGCGATTTTCGGGGCGGTGTTTCTCGACGGTGGCTTCGATGCAGCCCGCACGCTGATTCGCAAGCTGTACATCCCCATCCTCGAGCAGGTGGACCCGCGCACGCTCGGCAAGGACGCCAAGACGCTGTTGCAGGAGTACCTCCAAGGTCACAAGATCGCGTTGCCGCTGTACACGGTGGTGGCCACCCACGGCGCGGCGCATAATCAGCAATTCGAGGTCGAGTGCTCGATTCCCAAGCTGGAGATTCGCGTCTCCGGCAGCGGGGCATCGCGGCGCGCGGCCGAACAGTCGGCGGCCAAGCTGGCCCTGGATGAAGCGCATCGCCTGGTGCCGCAGCTCGTCAAGCGCAGCCGCGCCGAGCGCACCGGCAAGACGCGCAAGCAGGCCACGCCGCCCGATCCGCAGTTGTCTCTCAGGTTGAAGGAATAATCAGGTAAATGAGCGACACCCCATTGCAGCCTCCGCAGCCAGAATCTGGCGTGCCGGAGGGGTTCCGCTGCGGCATGGTCGCCATTGTTGGGCGGCCGAACGTCGGCAAATCCACGCTGATGAACGCCCTCGTGGGCCAGAAAGTCAGCATCACATCGCGCAAGGCGCAGACCACGCGCCACCGCATCACTGGCATTCAGACGACGGATGACGCGCAGTTCGTCTTCGTCGATACGCCGGGCTTCCAGACGCGTCACGCCACCGCGCTGAACCGGTCGCTGAACCGCGCGGTCACGTCCACGCTCACGTCGGTGGATGCCGTGTTGTTCGTGGTCGAAGCCGGCCGCTATGGCCCGGACGACGAGAAGGTGCTCTCGCTGCTGCCGCGCGAGACGCCCGTGATCCTGATCGTCAATAAGGTCGACCGGCTCGATGCGTACACGCGCGCCGAGATGGTCGCCGTGTTCCTGCAGGACATGGCACAGGTGTTTCCGTTTGCCGAAATCGTGCCGATGTCGGCCAAGAATCGCGACGACATCGACCGCTTGCTCGGCATCGTGCGCCCGTACCTGCCGGAAGGCGAACCGATGTACGACCCGGAAGCGCTGACCGATCGCAGCGAGCGCTTCCTGGCCGCCGAAATTGTTCGTGAGAAGGTCTTCCGCTGGACTGGCGACGAGTTACCGTATTCCAGCACCGTCATCGTCGACAAATTCGAAACCGAAGGTCGCCTGCGCCGCGTGTTCGTGACCATTCTGGTCGATCGCGATGCCCACAAGGCGATGATCATCGGTGCGAAGGGCGCCAAGCTCAAGCAGATCTCCACCGAAGCCCGCATGGACATGGAAAAGCTGTTCGACGGCAAGGTGTATCTGGAGGTCTGGATCAAGGTCAAGAGCGGTTGGGCCGACAACGAAGCCGGCCTGCGCGCCTACGGCTACGAATAACCACCTAGCCGGGCCACTCTACACACGTTCGATGGCGGGACGATCCGATCCGATTCCGGACGAGGCCGCGGAATGGCTGGCCGAGGAGGGCGTTGCCGGCGCCGCGCCGCGCAGGAGCTTTCCTGCCGGGCGTTCCGAAACACGTGTTGCTGCGCAGCCGGCCTTCGTGCTGCACAGTTATCCGTATCGGGAAACCAGCCTCATCATCGACGTCTTCACGCCGGACTACGGGCGCATGGCGCTGGTCGCCAAGGGGGCCAAGCGTCCGCATTCGGCGTTGCGTGCGGTGTTGCAGACGTTCCAGCCGCTGTCGCTGTCCTGGAGCGGTCGCGGTGATGTGCGCACGCTGACTCGCGCCGAGTGGGTGGGCGGCATGTTGCCGCTGGGCGGCGAGGGGCTGCTATCCGGGTTCTATCTGAACGAACTGCTCGTCAAGTTCGTCGCCCGCGAAGACGGCCATCCGGTACTGTTCGCGCATTACGTCGAAACACTCAATAAGCTTGCCCATGGCGAACCCGCGGCCTTCACGCTGCGGGCGTTCGAACGTGTGCTGCTGCGTGAGACCGGCTTTGCCGCGCAGCTCGATCGCTGCATCGACGGCGAACCCGTGCAGGCCGACGCCGAATACGTCTATCACCCCGAGCGCGGCATCCGGCGGACGCTTCCCAGCGATCCATCGTCCTGGCCTGTGTTGCGCGGCCAGACGCTGATCGACATGGAACACGACGATTACGCCTCGCGCCCCACGACCGCGCAGCAAAGCCGCAGCCTGATGCGTTTCCTGCTGCATTATCATTTGCATGGCACGCCGCTTTCGACGCGCCAGATCCTGATCGACTTGCAGAAACTATGATCTTTCATGCCTCGCCGGGAATCATCGACCTGGGCATCAATATCGACCACGTCGCCACGCTGCGCAACGCGCGCGGCACCACCTACCCGGACCCGATCGCCGCGGCGCTGTTGGCCGAAGAAGCCGGCGCCGATCTCATTACCCTGCACCTGCGCGAAGATCGCCGCCACATCAAGGACGCCGATGTGCGCGCGCTGCGGCCGCAACTGCGCACCCGCATGAACCTGGAGTGCGCCGTCACGCAGGAGATGCTCGACATCGCGTGCGATATCGGCCCCCAAGACGTCTGCCTCGTGCCCGAGCGCCGTCAGGAAGTGACCACCGAAGGCGGCCTGGACGTGGTGGGCGGTTTTGCCAAGGTGCAAGCCGCTTGTAAGCAGCTGGCCGATGCGGGCATCCGCGTGTCGCTGTTCATCGATCCGGATGCGGCACAGATCGAGGCGGCCGCCGCTGCCGGTGCTCCCGTCATCGAACTGCATACGGGCCGCTATGCCGAAGCGACCGACGATGCTGAGCTGCGGGCGGAACTCGTCCGCATCGAGACCGCGGTGGAAGAGGGCATCCGCTGGGGCGTGCGTGTGAACGCTGGCCACGGCCTCCACTACACGAACGTGCAGCCGATCGCGGCCATCGCCGGCATTCATGAACTCAACATCGGCCACGCCGTCGTTGCGCATGCGGTGTTTGCCGGGTGGCAGAACGCGGTGCGCGAGATGAAGGCGATCATGGTTGCGGCTCGGCTGTCGTCCACGACCCCGGCGGCCGCACACCCGGGCGTGCCTGTATGAGCGGACGGGGCGCAGCCGCCTCGGTGTCCGGTGCGATTTACGGCATCGGCACCGACATCATCCAGATCGAGCGCGTCGAAGGCGTGATGCAGCGGACCAACGGCCGCTTCGCCGAAAAGGTGCTGGGCCCCGAAGAGCTGCGCGTCTACCATGCCCGCAAGGCGCGCTCTGAGCGGCGGGGCCTTGCGTTTCTTGCCACGCGCTTTGCCGCCAAGGAAGCCGTGTCCAAGGCCATCGGCCTGGGCATGCGCTGGCCGATGACGTGGCGTGCGGTACAGACGCTGAACTTGCCATCCGGCCAACCGGTGGTGCGCTACAGCGGTGAACTGGCCGACTGGATCGCGCAGCATGGCCTTCATATCCAGATCAGTGTGACGGACGAGCGCGACTACGCAGTCGCCTTCGCCGTTGCCGAGTTGCAAACCAAATCCTCCGCATGACTCAAACCAAGAAGCAGAAGCGTCCAGGCCCGATCGTTCTGGATGTTGCCGGCCTGGAACTCGGCCTCGACGATGTTCGACGCATTGCCCATCCATTGACGGGCGGCGTGATCCTGTTTGCCCGCAACTTTGAATCGCGCGCGCAGTTGACGGCGCTCACGCAAGCCATTCGCGCCATTCGTAATGACGTGCTGATTTGCATCGACCACGAAGGCGGTCGCGTGCAGCGCGCCAAGACCGACGGTTTCACGCACCTGCCCGCCATGGGCGCGCTGGGCAAGCTATGGGACGCCGATGTGCTGGCCGCCACGCGCGCTGCCACCGCCTGCGGCTACGTGCTGGCCGCTGAACTGAGGGCGTGCGATATCGACCTCAGCTTCACGCCCGTGCTCGATCTCGACTACGGCAGCAGCAGCGTGATCGGCGATCGCGCGTTTCATCGCGACCCGCGGGTGGTTACGATGCTTGCCAACCACCTGACGCTGGGCCTGCGCCTGGCTGGCATGTCCAACTGCGGCAAGCATTTCCCCGGTCACGGCTACGTCCAGGCTGATTCGCACGTCGCCGTGCCGGTGGACGAGCGTCCGCTGGAGGCCATCCTCGCTGACGACGCGCAGCCTTACGGCTGGATGGGCATCGGCCTGCAATCCGTGATGCCGGCGCACGTGATTTATTCAGCGGTCGATCCGAACCCGGCAGGCTTCTCTCGCTTCTGGCTGCAGGACATGCTGCGCGCGCATTTCAACTTTGACGGCGTGATCTTCAGCGATGACCTGAGCATGGAAGGCGCGAGCGTTGCCGGCACGGTGGTCGACGGTGCGCGAGCAGCGCTCACGGCCGGCTGCGACATGGTGCTGATCTGTAATGCGCCGGACAAGGCCGATCAATTGCTCGGCGAGCTGGACGTGTCGATGGGCAAGGCATCGCAGCGGCGCGTGCGCCGGCTGTTTGGCGGCCGGGCCGAGAAGGACTGGGCCAAGTTGCAGCAGCAATCGGCCTACAAGCAGGCGCTGCGTACGTTGCGCGAGGCGAAACTCATCGCGTAGCGCCAAAACGCAAAAACGCGATCGCAAAAGAAAAGGCTCCCGAGGGAGCCTTTCTGCTTGCTGCGACGCCAGCTCTTACTTGGCGCGGCTGCGGTACTCGTCGGTACGCGTGTCGATTTCGATCTTCTCGCCGATGTTGCAGAACAGCGGGACCATGATCGTGAATTCTTCGTTGTCGTTGATGCGAGCCGCCTTCAGAACCTTACCCGACGACGTGTCGCCCTTGACAGCCGGTTCGGTGTAGACGATTTCGCGGACAACCGTGGTCGGCAGTTCCACCGAGATGGCGTTCTCGTTGTAGAACGTCACTTCGACCTTCATGCCGTCTTGCAGGTAGTTCAACGCGCTGCCCATGGCGGCGGGCTCAACGTTGTATTGTTCGTAGGTGACCGGATCCATGAACACGTACATCGTGCCGTCGAAGTAGGAGTACTCGGCTTCCTTCTTCTCCAGGATGACCTGGTCCATCTTGTCGTCGGCGTTGAACACCGACTCGCCGCCTGCGCCGGTCAGCAGGTTCTTGTACTTCATCTTGACGACGGCGCCCGAACGGCCCGAACGGCTGTACTCGGTCTTGAGCACGACCATTGCGTCGTTGCCGATCATGAACACGTTGCCAGCGCGAAGTTCTTGCGCGATTTTCAAAGCCATTTCACATTTCCTGAGAGTAAGAGGGTTCGATGCGCGCCAAGCAACGAAGCACCGCGCGATACCCTCCGGGCCGCGCGAACCAGGTCAGAGCCGGGGGTCGCATACAGATCAGCCCGCTATTTTACCTGTTTTTCGCAAAATGCCACCAGATTCGCGGCGAGATCGCCTAGTTGCATCAAGCTTTGCTCCCAAGTGACGGCCCGTGCGCGCAGGCGAGGCGCGGCGGCTGCAAAGTCCGTCCAGTTGAGTGGCGCTGGCGCACCATTCCAGGCGTGCCAGAAGGCGATAAGCGCCTTGGCGTCGGCCTCTGCCAGAGCGGGGGTATAGCGAGCCAGAAAAGCGTCCAGTTTCGCGAGGTGTACGTCGTCGCTTTGGGGGTAGATGTGCCAGACAAACGGTTTCAGCGCCCATTGGGCACGCACGAACGAGTCTTCACCGCGCACGAAATTGATGTCGCATGCCCAGAGCAGCGGGTCGTAGTGCTCTTGCGGCACGAAAGGCACGACCGCCACGCTCAGGTTGCCGCGCGCCCATCGCGCGCCGGTTCTGGCGGCGTCGGCGTCGCCGAATAGCTCGGCGATCTGTCTGGCGGCCAGGCCCTCCGGCACCAGGCAGATCACCGGTTGGGGTGAGGCTTCCCATTGGGCGGCCAGCGTTGGCAGCGCCGAGTTGGCATAGGCGAACAGGCTGACGCGCAGGGCGTCAGGGTTGTCGCGCATCAGGTCGTCGACTCCGAGTCGGTGCCATAAGGCCTGGTGGGCGGCGGGGCTTACCTCGAACGTCTTGCGTTGCGCGCCAAGATGCGACTCCCGCAGTACGCCGCCGGTGTTGCGTGCAAAACCGGGGAAGAAGAAGTGCTTGACGAGCGGCAGTCGCAGATGTGGCGACTGCATCGCGTGATGTTCGGCAACCCAGTCCTCGGCGCTCAGGTATTCCAGGTTGATCCAAACCGGCGCCGGGCCTTGGGATGCCTGCTGGGCCATGAGCGTCTGTAGGGGCTCCGGGACGGCGCATGCGAAGGCGCCAATCACCACATCATGCAGCGCGGGATGTGCGTCGGTGGCTAGGAGGCTGGCAGCCTGGGCGTCGTCAGCCCAGTGGCGAATATCCACGCCCGAGACGCGCTGCGCATCGGCCTCTGCGTCGACAGCGGGGCAGATCTTTTCGAACGAACGGAGATCGTCCACCCACAGACGGACGGTGTGGCCGTGCTCCTGTACAAGCTGTCGAGCCAAGCGCCAGCAGACGCCAATGTCGCCATAGTTGTCGACGACGCGGCAGAAAAGATCCCAGGATGTGATGGTGCGCATGCAGGAAGGCGAGTCGGGCAGCGAAGAAGGGCGGGCCGACATTGTAGTCGGCAGCTTGTTCTACACTGACGGCCTCTGATCCAGCGAACGCCATGTCGTCCGACCCCACGCAACCCCAGCCCCCCGAGACGCCCGAGAGCGTCAAGCCCAGCGCGCCAGCGGATGTGCCCGAGTTCGATGCGAAAGCACACATCGCACGCCTGCCGAACCTGCCGGGCGTGTATCGCTACTTTGATGCGCAGGGCAACGTGCTCTATGTGGGCAAAGCGCGCGACCTCAAGAAGCGCGTGTCGAGCTACTTCAACAAGACGCTGCTTTCGCCGCGCATCGCAATGATGGTGGCGAAGATCGCGCGCATCGACACCACGGTCGTGCGCAACGAGGCCGAAGCGCTGCTGCTCGAAAACAACCTGATCAAGGCGCTGGCGCCGCGCTACAACATCCTGTTTCGCGACGACAAGTCGTATCCGTATCTCAAGCTCACGCAGCACGCGTATCCGCGCATGGCGTATTACCGCGGCGCGACCGATCGCAGGCATCAGTACTTCGGCCCATTCCCGAGCGCGCATGCCGTGCGAGAGAGCATGCAGATCCTGCAGAAGGTGTTCCAGCTACGCACGTGCGAAGACACCGTCTTCAATAACCGCACGCGGCCGTGCCTGCTGCATCAGATTCATCGTTGCAGTGGCCCGTGCGTCCAGGCGATCGGCGCAGAGGATTACGCGCGCGACGTCGCCAACGCGGCCGGTTTCCTGCAGGGCCGGCAGGACGAGGTCATGCAGACGCTTCAGGACAAGATGCAGCGCTACGCCGAGTCGCTGGAGTTCGAGCAGGCTGCCATCGTGCGCGACCAGATCGGTGCATTGTCGACGGTGCTCAAGCAGCAGTCGGTGGAAGAAGTCGGCCACGCCAGCGACATCGACATCCTGGCGGTTGCCATCAAGGGCGGCCACGCCTGCGTGAACCTCGCGATGGTGCGCGGCGGGCGCCATCTGGGCGACAAGGCTTACTTTCCCACGCACGTGGAAGAGGGCGCCGCCATTGTCGGCGTGGATGTGGAAGCCGACGGTGAGGCTGCGGCAGAAACATCACGCGATGCCGAACGCATGGCCAGCGACATCCTCGAAGCCTTCGTCGCGCAGCACTATCTCGATCAGTTTGTGCCGCCGGTGCTGGTGGTCAGCCATCAGATTCACGCAACCGAGTTGATCAACGCGCTGGCCGAGCAGGCCGGGCGCCGCGTTTCGGTTGTGCGCCAGCCGCAGGGCGGGCGCCGCGCGTGGCTGGAGATGGCGGAGAAGGGCGCCGAGCTGTCGCTGATGCGTCGCCTTTCCGAGCAAGGCAGCCAGCAGGCCCGCACACTTGCGCTGGCCGAGACCATCGGCATTGACCTGGAAGACCTTGCCGCGCTGCGCGTCGAGTGCTTCGACATCAGCCACACCGCCGGCGAGGCCACGCAAGCCTCGTGCGTGGTTTTTCACAGCCACGCCATGCAAAACAGCGAATACCGCCGCTACAACATCCAGGACATCACCCCCGGCGACGACTACGCGGCCATGCGGCAAGTCCTCACGCGCCGCTACCAGAAGATCGTCGAGCAGGCAGGCGAAGACGCGCCCAACATGCCGACCATCGTGCTGATCGACGGCGGCAAGGGGCAGGTGGAAGTCGCTCGCCAGGTTTTTGAGGAACTGGGGTTGGATATTGGATTGCTCGTCGGTGTGGCCAAGGGCGAGGGGCGCAAGGTGGGCCTCGAAACGCTGGTCTTCGCCGATGGCCGGCCGTCACTGGAGCTAGGGCAGGGCAGCGCCGCGCTGATGCTCGTCGCGCAAATTCGCGACGAAGCGCACCGCTTTGCCATCACCGGTATGCGCGCCAAGCGCGCCAAAGCGCGCAACACGTCGCGGCTGGAAGAGATCGAAGGCATCGGCGCCAAGCGCCGGCAGCGGTTGCTGGCGCGCTTTGGCGGCCTGCGCGGTGTGATGGCCGCGAGCGTCGCCGAACTCGCCACGGTGGAAGGCATCTCCCAGACCCTCGCCGAAGAAATCTACCGTCAGTTGCATTGATCGGCGACAATGCCCCATCTTGTCGCGTGGGGTCGAGCTTGCGCGGCGGTTGTCCTCTCGATTTGCCATGCCTTTCAACTTCCCGATCCTCCTGACCTGGTTGCGTGTGGCCATGATCCCGCTGGTGGTGGGCGTGTTCTACGTGCCGGACACCTGGATGGCACTGCCCGCCAAGAACCTGACGGCCGCGGTGTTCTTCATCGTAGCAAGCCTCACTGATTGGTTCGACGGCTTTCTTGCTCGCCGCTGGAACCAGACCTCTGCTTTCGGTGCCTTCCTCGATCCGGTGGCCGACAAGCTGATGGTGGCCGCCGCGCTGCTGGTGCTGCTGTCATTGGGCCGCGTGTCCGACGTCATCGCACTCGTCATCATTGGCCGCGAGATCACCATCTCCGCCCTGCGTGAGTGGATGGCGCAGATTGGCGCGTCGAAGAGCGTGGCCGTCAACTTTCTCGGCAAGCTGAAGACGACCTTCCAGATGATCGCAATTCCGCTGCTGCTGTTCGAGGGCCGCCTGTTCGGCATGATCGACGCGCAGGTGTGGGGCACATGGCTGATTTACGTGGCGGCAGTACTCACGCTGTGGTCGATGGCGTACTACATGAAGCTCGCCTGGCCGCAGATCCGCGAGCGCGCAAAATGAGCCTCTAAAAACTCTTGCGCAAAAGTATTGACGACGGCGATTCTTCTTTGCCATAATCTCGTTCTCGCGTTGCAGTGATGTGACGCAAACGGTCTGGCAGCACAAAGGTTGTACGGCAGTGCTGGTAGCCAAAAATGCGGGAATAGCTCAGTTGGTAGAGCGCAACCTTGCCAAGGTTGAGGTCGCGAGTTCGAGCCTCGTTTCCCGCTCCAGTTTGAAATATGTGGCCGTGTTGATGTGATGGCGCGGCGGCATAACCGGTTACGCGGGAATAGCTCAGTTGGTAGAGCGCAACCTTGCCAAGGTTGAGGTCGCGAGTTCGAGCCTCGTTTCCCGCTCCAATCCCGAAGGGAAGCCTTGCTTCCCTTTTTGTTTATCGGCACGGCAAATACGCGGTTCTTCATGAATTGCTACAATGCGGTGCTGAGCCCCTGGCGGGGTAGCAAAGTGGTTATGCAGCGGCCTGCAAAGCCGTGTACGCCGGTTCGATTCCGGCCTCCGCCTCCAAAAATGCGAAAAAAGCCCCGACTGGTTCGGGGCTTTTTGTTTGCATCGCCGCGATGAACTCGCTCCGAGCTCGGCCTTTTCCGCCTTGACTCTCCAGTTTGGACAACGCACCAACGCCATGTTGACACAAAGCATTGACGGCATGGCCGACCAATCCCGCCTCAGCGCAGCGGTTGCATGAGAAAACTGCGTTGACCAGGCTTATTTGGTTCTATTTTAAAACCAAGCGAGGTGGAGATATCCCGTGATTGCGCTGTGAACGGTTCGTCTACCGAGCGGGCCAACCACTTTTTCAGTGTTGCCGCATGCATGGGTTGGCATGCTGGCATTCTGCGCAGCGGCCAGCATATCCAACGTCTATTTCGCCCAGCCGCTGCTCGGAGCACTGGCCCGTGACTTTGCGCTCAGCGACGCATGGGTGGGCGGCATCATCGGTGCCACCCAAGTTGGTTGTGCGCTTGCTCTGGCGCTAGTCGTTCCGCTGGGCGACCGCTGGCCGTGCAAGCGAGAGCTGCTGGTGCGGCTCGTCCTGCTCACGCCGGCGCTGCTCGCGGTAGGTCTGGTGCAGGCGCACTGGTCGTTGCTGCTTGGCATGCTCTCTATCGGTTTGCTTGGCACCGCGATGACACAAGGACTGATAGCCTGCGCCGCCGTGTTGGCACCTTCGCCGGAGCGTGGTCGCGTGGTTGGCGCGGTACAGGGCGGGGTAGTTATCGGTCTTCTGTTGGCACATGCCCTGACGGGCTGGATCGCTGAAGTCGCCGGCTGGCGTGCTGTCTATGCGACGTCAGTAGGCTTCTCGGTGGCGATGCTGTGTATGCTCTGGCGCGCGTTGCCGACGCCGCCGACTGTACTTTCGCCCCCGAAATACATAGCGCTTCTGCGCTCGATGTGGCAACTCCTGATGGCCGAACCTGTTTTGCAGGGACGTGGCCTGATCGGTTTGCTGATGTTCGCGGCGTTCAATGTCTTCTGGGGCGCGATGGCGCTGGCTCTGAGTGCGCCGCCCTATGAGTTTTCGCCAGCAGGCATTGGCTCATTCGGTCTGGTTGGCGTGATTGGCGCGCTGGCGGCCGCGCGAGCGGGGCACCAGGCGGATCGCCGTTGGGCACAGGCGGCCACCGGCGTCGCGTTGGATTTGCTACTGGTAGCCTGGCTGCCGCTCGGTTTGGGGGCGCAGCATCTGGCAGGGCTGATCGTCGGTGTGGTTCTGTTGGACCTGGGTGTGCAGGCCGTGCACGTGCTCAATCAGAGGCTGATTTCTCGCTTGCGGCCGGAGGCGCACAGCCGGCTGTTTGGCGCGTACATGCTGTTCTATGCGGCGGGCAGTGGATTGGGGGCGGTGCTTTCGACGCAGGTGTATGCGTCGGCAGGATGATCAAGGATATGTCTTCTGGGGAGCAGCCCTCAGCTTGGCAGTGCTGATGTTCTGGGCGGCGACTGCGGCTTGAACGCCCGAACAAGGGCGCTGGCGGAAGGCTCGGTAGCGAGGGTTCGGGGCAGCGTATACCCGGGCGCCCTACCCGCCCGTGGGCTGGCTCCTATACTTTCTGAGAGCTCGCACCTTGTAATGGCGTGATAAAAAATGATAGAACGCCACAAAACCGGGCTCTCCGATTAGCTTTTCACAATTGTTTGCAATATCGCAGGGGCGGCCTTTTAGGATGAGTTGGGCTTAAGCCGGGGTGCGACACCTGCCGGTAGGGCGTAGGTAAGGTCTTGCGCGGGAAGTGGGTGCCGCGCCGGTGGTGGCTGGCGGATTGAACTACGATGCGCCGGTCCGGGACCCCGATCACAACGACGCACGGAGTGAGCCGGCATTTCGCATAGCGGTGCCGGACCCGAAACGGGGAAAGGGCAATCCAGATGGCGATACGAATTGCCTCGGTGGAAGACAACCAGGCGCAATCGGATTTGATCCGCGAGATCCTGATTTCGTCTGGATACGAATGCGAGTGTTTCAGTAACGGGGATGCCTTCGTCAAGGCGCTGCGGGATCGCACGTTCGACCTGCTGCTGCTCGACTGGCAGTTGCCCGATATCAGCGGCATCCAGCTTGTGAGCTGGGTGCGGCAGACGGTCGGCCCGGCGCTGCCGGTGCTGTTTCTGACCAACCGTTCGCTCGAAGACGACGTGGTGCGTGGGCTGGCTGCCGGCGCCGACGATTACGTCGTCAAGCCGGTGCGCCGCGCCGAGCTGGTGGCGCGCGTCGGTGCGCTGCTGCGTCGTGCCGCGCCGCGCACGAGCGAATCGCTCGAACGCATTCGCGTCGGCCCGTACGCAGTGGACCCCGTCGGGCGCGTGCTGACGTTGAATGGCTCGCAGGTTGAGCTTTCGCCGCGCGAGTTCGATCTTGGGCTGTACCTGTTCCGCAATGTCGGCAAGCTGGTGCCGCGTGAGCTGATCGAGCAGGCAGTGTGGGGGCGCAGCATCGGCCCGGATTCGCGCACGCTTGCCACCCATATCTCCAAGCTGCGGCTCAAACTCGATCTCAATCAGAAGAATGGCGTGCGGCTGGTCTCGGTGTACTCGCACGGCTATCGGCTCGAAACCACGCAGGAAGATGGTGAAGCAAGCTGACGCAATCTGGGGTGGTTTGATTGGGCGCGCCGCGTTTGTCGGCGCGTTCGTTCTTTTTGGCGGCGTGTGGCAGGCGGCGATGGCTCAGCCTTCCGGCGCTGACGGTGGCGATTTCATCTATCGCGTGCAGCAGGGCGACACGCTGATCAACCTCGCTGAACGTTACATGGACAGCGTCGAAGGCTGGCGCCTGCTGCAGCGGCGCAACCATGTGGCCGATCCGTATCGGTTGAAGCCCGGCTCGCTCCTCCGGATTTCGTTCGATCGCATTCCAGTGGTGCCCTCGACGGCGCAGGTGGTGTTTGCACGCGATGCAACCACCGGCGGCAAGCCGCTGCAAGCGGGCATGAAGCTCGCTGAAGAGTCGCAGATCGACACCGGCGACAAAGGTGGAGTCACGCTGGCTTTTGATGACGGCACACGCGTGACGGTGCCGCCGGGCAGCCACGTGGCGCTCTCGCGTGTGCGGGCGTTTGCGCGTGCCGGGCTGATCGATGTACGCGTGCACGTGAAGAAAGGCGAAGCGGAATCCAACGTCTCGCCCAAGAAGAGCGGCGTGGGCCGTTACGAGATTTCCACGCCTGCGCTGGTGACGGGCGTGCGAGGTACGCGTTTCCGCGTGCAGGCCAGCGAAGCGGGTTCGACGAGTTCCGTGCTGGAAGGTGAGGTTGCCACAAGCGCCGGTCGTCAGAGGCAAGCGGTCAAGGCTGGCTTTGGCGTGGTGGCATCGGCGGGACACCTCAAGCGGGCTGCGTTGCCGGCGGCGCCCAAACTCGACGTCATTCCGCAACTTGTGCAGACGCCGTGCCTGCGCGCGACGTGGCAGCCGGTCAGGGGCGCGGTCGGCTATCGCGCTGCAGTGGCGCGGGATGCCGCGCTGACCGAACTCAGCGCCTATCAATTGAGCAAGACGCCCGCGGTAACGCTCTGCGGCGATGAGGACGGCGACTACACGCTCGTCGTGCAAAGCATCGACGCACTCGGACTGACTAGCGAATCGGCCACGCGGCCGTTCACCGTGCGCCTGCACCCGGAAGCGCCTTATACGATCCAGCCCGCCAGCGGCCGGACCTACCGCAGCGGGGACGTGGCATTTGCATGGGCTGTCGTGTCCGATGCTGGTAGCTATGACATGGAAGTGGCGGGCACCGAGAGCTTTGCCTCGCCGGCTGTTCAGCAGCATGGCGAGGACGTGCGTCTGACCAGGCCGTTGACGGCTGGCACATGGTGGTGGCGTGTGCGCTCGGTGGCAGCGGACGGCAAAACCGGCCCGTGGAGCGATGTGCTTCGTTTTCGCGTGCTCGACATTCCGCCGGACGCCGTACCGACAGCCGAAGTGGAAGCGAGCGATGACGGCAAGCTGCATGCCCACTGGTCGGCGTTGTCGCCCGAACTGGCGGCATCTGGCGCGCGCACGCGTGTGCAACTGGCGGCCGACACAAGCTTCGCCAAACCCATCGCCGACATCGTGAGCGAAGGCAACGAGGCCACCATTCCGCGGCCGCCGTCCGGCGTGTATTACATCCGCACCGGCGTCGACTTGGGCGATGCGGCATCGGTGGTCTACGCCAAGCCGCAGCGCATTGACGTCGGTGCCTTCGTCGGCGATTCCGCGCGCAGCCCGGTGCAGAGCGGCGGCGGCAATCTCCTCCTCAATGACTGAACCCGTACCCGCCCAATCGGCCGTGCGCAGCCTTGGGCGGCGCGCGCTGGTGGAGTGGGGGGTGCTGGTGGCGCTGGCAGCGCTGTTGACATTCGGCGCGGTGCGCTGGAGCGTGGTCGCGCGGCTGGATGCGGCGCTATACGACACGGTCGTCACGCTGCACGGGCATGCACCGCGCGACGACATCGTCGTCGTTGCCATTGATGACCAGAGTCTTGACGCAGTGGGACGCTGGCCCTGGCCCCGCAGCCGCCTGGCCGACCTGATTACGCGGGTGGGACGGGCGCAGCCGCGCGCCATCGGCGTCGATATTCTGCTGATCGAACCCGATCTCGCGCAGCCCGAAGGCGATCGAGCATTGACTGCCGCCATCGAGCAGGCCGGACACGTCATCCTGCCGGCCTTGCCGGAGCGCACCGAGCAGGGGCGCGTGTATCACTATCCGTTCCTCGGTATCAACGCGTCCGTCGCGCATATCAATGCCGCCCCCGATGCGGATAGCGTGGTGCGCGGCATGTATCTGGCAGAGGGGCCGCGAGCGCATGTGCTGGACCATCTTGCCGTGCAGCTTGCGCGGCACGCGCTGCGCCCGCCTTCATCCGTACCGGCGCTGCCTGATGCGGAGTCCGACGCCGGCGGTTGGATGCGGCAGGCGCATATCCGCCTGAATTTTGCGGGGCCGGCCGGTACCTACCGGCATGTGCCGGCGCTGGATGTGCTCAACGGCCACGTGCCGACCGAGGTGCTTGCCGGCAAGCTGGTGCTGATCGGGGCCACCGCATCGGGAGTGTCCGACATCTTTGCGACGCCGCCCTCGCGCACGATGAGCGGCGTCGAAGTGCTTGCCAATGCCACGCAGACGGTACTCGACGGCAGCGCCATCCTGCCGGCGCCACCGGGCGTGTTCTGGGCGATGACGCTGCTCCCCCTGCTGATGACCGCATTTGCCGTGCGCTGGCTCACGCCGCGCATGGCGCTTGCCGTGGCGGTAACGGGTGCCGCCGTGTTGTTGCTGAGCGCAATCGGCGCGCTGGTGGTCGGCAATCGCTGGCTGCCGCCGTTTGCGGCGCTGGTGGGCCCGCTGGTGTTGTATCCGCTGTGGAGCTGGCGCCAGCAGGAAGCCGCGTTGCGCTTTCTGCGCGACGAGCTGCAGCGTCTGGCGCGCGAGCCCGGCCTGTTGGGCGATACCGCGCCGCTGGCCCGCACCGGCCGCACGCTCGGCGCGCACATGGATGCCGTCGCCTCGCTGACGGACAAGCTGCGTGGGCTGCGCCGCTTCCTGGCCGATGCGCTGGAGAGCCTGCCCGATGCGACCGTCATCTGCACGCACGACGGCACGATCCGCCTGGCGAATGGCCGAAGCGCAGACCTGGCCGGCCAGATGCAGACGCCGGGCCAGATCCGCGCGGCCGCGCTGCGCGACCTGTCGACGCTGCTGGCGCGTGCGTTTCCCGACCCCACAGCGGGAGAGCACTACTGGGCACGCTGGCTCGCCGATCCCACCGGGCTCGAACCTGTCGAGCTACAGACGCACGACGGCCGCTCGATGTTGATGCATGCTGCCGCGTTGCGGGACGAAGCGGGCCGCCCTGTCGACATCATCGTCAGCTTTGCCGACATCACCCCGGTGCGGCAGGCGGAACGCCATCGCGAAGAAGCACTGCAGTTCATCTCGCACGATATGCGCTCGCCGCAGAGTGCCATCCTTGCCCTGATCGAACTGCAGCGCGATGCCTCGCGTGCGCTGGACCGCGAGGTGCTGCTGTTTCGCATCGAGCAGCTTTCGTCGCGAACACTTGAGCTGGCCGATGCCTTTATCGACCTGGCGCGCGCCGAATCGCAAACGCTCAAGCTGGTGGATGTGGATCTGGTGGGCCTTGTGCTCGATGCCGCCGACGAGGTCTGGCCGCTCGCGAATCGCCACCAGGTGGAAGTGCGCGTGGTGGCCGACATCGAAGCAGCGGTGCGCGGCGAGCCGCGCTTGCTGGTGCGCGCGCTGGTGAACCTGCTCAACAACGCCATCAAGTTCAGCGCAGCCGGCTCCATGGTGACGGTATCGGTGGAGCAGGACGAGGCGATGTTCTCGGTGGCCGTGGCCGACCAGGGTGCTGGCATTGCCCTGGCTGATCAGCCGCGGCTGTTCCAGCCGTTCCATCGCTTGCATGAGGGCGCGGCCAATGCGCCGTCCGGCAGTGGGCTGGGTCTCGTGTTCGTGAAGACCGTGGTTGACCGGCACGGCGGCCGGATTGCTGTGCAGAGTGCACCGGGTCTGGGTTCCACCTTCACGCTGTGGCTGCCGCGCGCCAAGCATCGCCACGACGCCTGAGGCCATCGCGGCCTCGTGTGGTCTTCGCCACATTTCCTTTTCAATCATTTGCATTTCGGCACTGCGGCGGCCCTACAGTTCATTGGCCGACCCGCACAGCATGTGCCGGTGACACACCGGCCGAGAGACGACGGCACCTTGGAAAACCGAGCACAGACACGCCCGAGGCGCCCCGCATGTTGAGCCAGACTGCAACCGATGTTTTGAGCGAATGCGACTACGAATGCGTTCGCGCGCAACTGCATCAAGCCCTGCGCGGCGACGGGAACCCGCCGCAGGTCGAATGCTTCTGGCTGGCTGGTCGGCACGTATCCATGTGGCGCGGCGGTGGTCGCGACGGCAGCAATGCACAACAACATCGTCGCACCACCGCCTGATTGCGCCGCACGCAGTCAACTACGAAACCGAGCCATGAAAATCGGTCTGATCGATACGCACCTCGCCCGCCAGCAGGCGATCCACTCCGCGTTGCAGCCCACGCGCTTTGAATGTGTGCCGCTGTTTCTCTCTCGCCAGGTCTTTGAAGCCATCGATCTGCACGGCATCAACCTGCTGATGGTCGGCGCGCATGCGCACGACATGCCAGGCCTGTCGCTGGTGCGCAGCGTGCGCGAGCGCGTGGGCCCCGGTATGGCGATCGTCTACCTCGCCGACGGCCAGGCCGATACCGAAACCGCAGAGGCGCTCAACCACGGTGCAGACCTGTGCTTCCAAGGTGATATCCGTGCACCTGAGTTGCTGGCGCGGCTCGATGCGTTGATCCGCCGCTTTGCCGTGAGCCGCGCCGTGCGGGCGTCGGAGATTCGCCTGGGGCCGTATACGCTCGATCGGCAGAATCGTTCCATCCGCCTGCACGATGCGTCGGTGTCAGTGCATGCGCGTGAGTTTGAGTTGGCGCTGCTCTTGTTTGCGAATGCGGGGCGTGTACTCTCGCGCGCAGACATCGAACTGGCGCTCTGGGGCCGCGAGCTGAGCCCGTATTCACGCACGCTCGATACGCATGTCTCGCGCCTGCGCAAGAAATTGCTGCTCGGCACGGAAAACGGTCTGCGGCTGCGCGCCATCTACGGGCAGGGTTTCTGCCTGGAGCGCGTGATCGACGCCGAAGCAACGCACTGACAGCCTTGACCCGCCGGAGCCGCTGCCATGCAATTGCTCTGTATCACCATCCTCATCGGCTTTCTGGCCGGGCTTGTGGCCCGATGGGTGACGCCGCGCTGCGGCGCAAGCGGCTTCGTCCTCACCATCATGGTCGGCATTGCCGGTGCGCTGGCCGCGGCCTTTCTCGGCCAGTTGCTGCATTGGTATGAGCCCGGCCAATTGGCGGGGTTTGCCGGCGCGGTCGTGGGCGCCGTCATCCTGCTGGCCGGCTATCACGTGCTGGCACGCGAACGCTGAGTCGGTCGCTTCAACGTAAAGCCCTGCAAGACGGGGTTTTTTTGTTGGTGAAGCAGGGGAGGGGATTCGAGCGCCCACCACTAAAAGAAACGCCCTGACACTCGGGACAGCAGCATCAGGGCCAAGAAGGCCGCGGCTCTCTCTTCCGCGACCGGAGCGCACCCACGAGGGGTCGGTGCAAGCTCAGGTTACGTGGCTGAGAGCGGGCGAATGCAAATCTTTATCAACAGCGCTGAGGGTCGGCGAATGGGCGAGGCGCTGCGCAACTAGTAAGACGTCGTACAACATGGGGCCGTATTGGCCGGCTCAGCTGCCTGTCGCGGCCGATTGAGTGCCAGCCGCTTCGTGCGCACGACGCAGGCGTTCCCGGCTGTTTGACAGATGCATGCGCATGGCAGCGCGGGCGGCTTCAGGGTCTTTGCGGGCGATGGCTTCAAAGACGCTGTGGTGCTCGCGGTTGACCGTGGCGCGCAGTTCCGGAGCGTTCAGGTATCCGACCTGTGCCAGCCCGATCCGCGTGCGAGGGATGAGCGTCTTGCCGAGTTGGGCGAGGGCGCCGACAAAATGTTCATTGCCGGTGGCGCGCGCGATGCTGAGGTGAAACTGCAGGTCGGAGGTGGCGCTGTCGTTGCCGTCCGCCTGGTCCTGCTCAATGGCTTCGAGTGCCAAACGCAGGGCATCGATCTCGGTGGGAGAAATGCGCTGTGCGGCCAGGCCAGCGCACTCCGTCTCAATGGCGACGCGCAATTCCAGCATGCTCAGAATGTCGTGCATCGTGGAGGCATCGCCCAGCGGGATGCTGTTGTCTGCGCGCGGCGGCAGGACAAAGCTGCCGATGCCGTGCCGCGTTTCGATCATCCCCTTGGCTTGCAGGCGCGAAATGGCTTCGCGTATCACCGTGCGGCTCACGCCCAGCGCTTCCATCAATGCGGATTCCGTCGGCAGCTTGTCGCCAATGCGCAGCGATTCGTTGGCGATGCGCCCTTTGATGTGGTCCACCACTACGTCCGCCAGGCTTTGGGTGCGGCGCACGTGCGTTGCGGGCGAACTGGCGGTGGGCATGCGGTCTCCGGGAGGGGCGGGTTTACCAGGGGTGGTTCGGTCGGAATGTGTCAATTATAGTCGCATCCGTGTTGTACGACGACTGATGACATACGTGATGACCATGGATCACAAAACCACCGACTCCCCACTTCGCACGCCGCGCGTTACCCGCCTTCAAGTCATTCCCGTGGCGGGCCGCGACAGTATGTTGTTGAATCTGAGCGGCGCGCACGGCCCGTTCTTCACCCGCAATATCGTCCTCCTGGAGGACTCCGAGGGTCATACCGGGGTGGGCGAGGTGCCGGGCGGCGAGTCCATCCGCAAGACCATCGAGGACGCGACGCCGCTGGTTGTCGGACAACCGATCGGCGCGTACAACAACGTATTGAACAGCGTACGTCGCCAATTTGCCGATCGCGACGTCGCCGGCCGGGGGTTGCAGACCTTCGACCTGCGCACCACCGTGCATGCGGTGACGGCGCTGGAAAGCGCGCTGCTCGACTTGCTCGGCCAGCATCTGGGCGTGCCTGTGGCGGCGCTGCTGGGGCAGGGGCAACAGCGCGACAAGGTGCCGGTGCTCGGCTACCTGTTCTTCGTGGGCGACCGCAAACGCACCGACCTGGACTACGCCGACGGCAGCGATGCCACGGACGACTGGACCCGCGTGCGCCACGAAGAAGCGCTTACGCCGGAGGCGGTCGTGCGCCTCGCAAAGGCCGCCCATGCGCGCTATGGCTTCAAGGATTTCAAGCTCAAGGGCGGTGTGCTGAGCGGCGATGACGAAATGGTCGTCACGACTGCATTGGCCGAGGCCTTTCCCGAGGCGCGCGTCACGCTGGACCCGAACGGCGCGTGGTCGCTGGCCGAGGCCATTCGCCTGTGCCGCGACAAGCACGACGTGCTGGCCTACGCCGAAGACCCGTGCGGCGCCGAGGGCGGTTACTCGGGCCGCGAAGTGATGGCGGAATTCCGCCGCGCCACGGGCCTGCCGACGGCCACCAACATGATCGCCACCGACTGGCGCCAGATGGGGCACGCCATTCAGTTGCACTCCGTCGACATTCCGCTGGCCGATCCGCATTTCTGGACGATGCAGGGCTCGGTGCGCGTGGCGCAGATGTGCGACGACTGGGGCCTGACCTGGGGTTCGCACTCCAACAATCACTTCGACATTTCATTGGCGATGTTTACGCACGTGGCCGCGGCTGCGCCGGGCAACATCACCGCCATCGACACGCACTGGATCTGGCAAGACGGACAGCGCCTGACGCGTGAACCGTTCCAGATCGTCGGCGGTGAGATTGCCGTTCCGGCCGCCCCGGGCCTGGGCGTCACGGTCGACATGGAGCAACTGGAGAAGGCCCACGCCCTCTACAAGCAGCACGGCCTGGGCGCGCGCGACGACGCAATCGCCATGCGCCAATTGATTCCCAACTGGCAGTTCGACAACAAGCGCCCCTGCATGGTGCGTTGACTGTTGACTGCTACGGCGGAACCCGAGGCGGCGCACGTCGTAGCACGCCGCCTCGTAGATCGGTAACCAATAAAAAAATATCGGAGACAACACCGTGAAGACCATCAAGGGCTTGCGCTGGTGGATCATCGTGCTGGTGTGCCTGGGCACGATCGTCAACTATCTGGCGCGTAACTCGCTGGGCGTGCTGGCGCCCACACTCAAGAACGAGCTGGGGATGAGCACCCAGCAGTATTCCTACGTGGTGGCGGCCTTCCAAGTCGGCTACACGATCATGCAGCCGGTCTGCGGCTTTATCGTTGACCTGGTCGGCTTGCGTATCGGCTTTGCGCTGTTTGGTGTGTTGTGGTCGTTTGCTGGCGTGCTGCACGCGGGCGCTACCGGCTGGCTGTCGCTGGCGGGCTTTCGCGCCCTGATGGGCCTGACCGAAGCCGCTGCCATTCCGTCCGGTATGAAGGCCGTGGCCGAATGGTTCCCGGACAAGGAAAAATCCGTCGCCGTCGGCTGGTTCAATTCGGGCACCTCGCTGGGTGCGATGTTGGCACCGCCGCTGGTGGTCTTCCTGCATCTGCGTTACGGCTGGCAGTCGGCGTTTGTGGTGACTGGCGCCATCGGCTTCCTGTGGGCCGCGCTGTGGTTCGCGTTCTACCGTTCGCCGAAAGACCACGCCGCGCTGTCCGACGCCGAGCGCGAAAAGATCATCGGCGGACAGCTCCGCCCCGTGAGCGCCGAGCGCGGCAAGCGCCCGGTCAAGGACGTCGTGACGTCCCGCCGTTTCTGGGCGATTGCGCTGGCGCGCTTCTTCGCCGAGCCGGCGTGGCAGACGTTCAGCTTCTGGATTCCGCTGTACTTCGTGAACGAACGCCATCTCGATCTGAAAGCGATCGCCATGTTCGCGTGGCTGCCGTTCCTGGCGGCGGACCTGGGCGGCCTGGTGGGCGGTTACCTGTCGCCGTTCCTGATCAAGCGTTTCCGCATTCCGCTGGTGTGGTCGCGTGTGTGCGGCGTCGTGCTGGGTGCGTTCATGATGATCGGTCCGGCGTGCGTCGGGCTCGTGGCGTCTCCCTACACGGCGATTGCGTTGTTCTGCGTGGGCGGCTTTGCGCACCAGATGATCTCCGGCTTGGTCAACACGCTGTCGGCGGACGTCTTCGATCCGGAAGAGGTCGGCACCGCCAGCGGCTTTGCCGGCATGGCGGCGTGGATCGGCGGCCTGGGCTTCTCGCTGTTGGTGGGCGCGCTGGCTGACAAGGTCGGTTATGGTCCGCTGTTCGGCCTGCTCGGCGCGTTCGATCTGATTGGCGCGGCGTTGCTGATTGTTCTGATTCGCGGTCAGTCGCATGAAGAACGTGCCGCGCGTCAGATGCGTCTCTCTGCTTCAAACTGAGTTGAAACCGATGTCCATGTTGAATCCCCCCCGATTCGAAGTCCAGGCGCAGGAAGGCAACCGGCTGCGGCTGGCCAGCAGCGCCGGCGCTGCGATTGAACTCTTCGTGCTGGAAGAAGACATCATCCGCGTGCTCGTGCTGCCGCAGGGCGACCTGCGCGGCCCGGCCACGTGGTCGATCGCCCCCGGCGGTGACGACACGCCGCTCGAAGGGCGTGACCGCCGCGACCTGAGCGGCTTCGCGCTGCCCGCATTTGCGCTGCACAGCGACGCCGACACGCTGCGCGTGGAAACCAGCAAGATTCGCCTGAGCGTCGCCCTGGCAGGCGGCTTCTGCACATGGCAGATCCGCGGTGCCGGCGGATGGCAGACCGTGCTGAACGATCGCCCAACGCAGGCCTACAACTTCGGCTATTGGGACGAGCAGGTCTACCACTACGTGCGCCGCGAACCCGGCGAGATGTACTTCGGCCTGGGTGAGCGCGCCGGCGACATGAATCGTGCGCACCAGCGTTACGAGATGCGCAACATCGACGCGATGGGCTATAGCGCCCGCACGACTGATCCGCTGTACAAGCACATCCCGTTCTACGTGACGTGGCAGCCGGAAAACCGCACCGGCTTCGGGCTGTTCTACGACACGCTGTCCGATTGCAGCTTCGACATGGGCCGCGAGCTGGACAACTACCACGGCCTCTATCGCTACTTTGTCGCGCCGCATGGTGATCTCGACTACTACTTCATTGCCTCGCCCGATACGCCGCTCGGCGCCACGCGCCGCTTCACGTGGATGACCGGCCGCCCCGCGTGGATGCCGAAGTGGGGCCTCGGTTACTCCGGCTCGACCATGACGTACACCGACGCGCCCAACGCGCAGGAACAGATGGCCGAGTTCATCAAGGGATGCCGTGAGCACGACATCCTCTGCGATTCGTTCCATCTGTCGTCGGGCTATACGTCGATCGGCCCGAAGCGCTACGTCTTCAACTGGAACACCGACAAGTTCCCGGATGCGCGGGGCTTCGTCCAGAGCTATCTGGATGCGGGCATTCGCCTGTGCCCGAACATCAAGCCGTGCCTGCTGCGCGATCACCCGAAGTTTGAAGAAGCGAAGCAAGCCGGGCTGCTGATTTGCGATGCAGCCGGTGAGCCGGCCTGGGTGCAATTCTGGGATGAGGTGGGCGCGTATCTCGACTTCACCAATCCGAAAACGCTCGACTGGTGGAAGGCCAACGTCAAGAGCGCGCTGCTGGAATTCGGCATGGCGTCCACCTGGAACGACAACAACGAGTTCGAAGTCTGGACGCCCGACGCTTTCGCTTACGGGTTCGGCAAGAAGGCGCCCATCCGCGAGGCCAAGGTGCTGCACACGATGCTGATGATGCGCGCCTCGCGCGAAGCGCAACTTGAGTTTGCGCCGCAGCGTCGGCCGTTCCTGGTGTCGCGCTCGGGCGGTGTCGGCATGCAGCGCTACGTGCAGACGTGGTCCGGTGACAACTACACGTCGTGGGAAACGCTGCGCTACAACCTGAAGATGGGCCTGGGCCTCGCGCTGTCCGGCGTCTCGAACATCGGCCACGATATCGGCGGGTTTGCGGGCCCGGCGCCTTCGCCGGAACTGCTGGTGCGCTGGGTGGCCTTTGGCGTCTTCCTGCCGCGCTTCTCCATCCACTCGTGGAACGATGACAAGACCGTCAACGAGCCGTGGATGTATCCGCAGATCACCTCGCAAATTGCCTCGCTGATCAAGCTGCGCTATCGGCTGATTCCGTATCTGTACGAACTGCTGTGGCAATCCACGCAGGCCTACGAGCCGGTACTGCGTCCGACGTTTGCCGAGTTCCCGAACGACCGCCGCTGCTACGCCGAGTGCGATGACATGATGATCGGCTCGTCGCTGCTGGTGGCGCCGGCGGTGGACGAAGGGCAGACCGAGCGCACCGTCTATCTGCCGGCCGGCGCGCGCTGGGTGTCGTACTGGAGCGGCGAGGCCTTCGAAGGCGGACAGGCCACCACGCTGCCTTCGCCCTGGGACCAGCCGGTGATGCTGGTTCGCGAAGGCGGCGTGATCGCGCTGAACGTGGCGGAGCAGCATTTCGACCAGCGCGCCGATCAACGCGGCTTCCTTGTCGTGCCCATGCAAGGCGTTGGCGAATCCGTTGGCGGCTGCATTGAAGACGACGGCGAAACCGAAGCGTGGCGCGACGGCGAGCAGGGCCGCTGGAGCGTGCGTGCGGTGTCGGATGCGCATGCCATCACGCTGCACGTATCGTGCGAAGGCAAGATGCCGACGCTGGCTGACACCGTTGAGATTCACCTGCCCGCCGGTGATGTGCGGCAAGTGCAGACGCCGCATGCCCGCGTGCTGGAAACCGTTGTTGCGGGTGGCTGGCGCCGCCTGACGTTGCAGTTGCTGGCCTAGTGCCGCATTCTCGCTGCGAATCACGTGCGGGTCCGTAGAGGCCCCGTGATGCGCGGTGTTCCCTTGGTGCAGGAGATTTCCGAGCTAACAACGATGAAAACCACACGAGCCAAACGTTCTTTTTCGTTCCACCCGGTCTACGCATCAGCAGCGGTGCTGTGCGCCGGCGTGTCGATGCACGCATCGGCGCAAAGCTCCGTCACGCTGTACGGCGTCGTCGATAACGCCATTGCCTATTCGAGCAACCAGGGCGGGCATTCGAATACGTATATGAATTCCGGTGCCCTGGCCGCCAGCAAGTTCGGCCTGCTCGGCTCGGAAGACCTGGGAGGCGGCACTACAGCAGTGTTTCGTCTGGAGAACGGCTTCGCTGCCGACACGGGCGCGCAAAGCAAGGCGAACACCATCTTTAACCGACAGGCCTATGTCGGCCTGGCCAACAAGGACTACGGCCAGCTCACGATGGGCCGTCAGTACACACCGTACTTCCAGTACGTTGCCGCGCTGGGCCCGACCAATGTGCTGACGGGCGCGGTCGGTGCGCACCCGGGCGATATCGACGCGATGGACACCACGCTGCGTGTGCCGAATTCGGTCACCTATACGTCGCCCACGTTTGGCGGTCTCCAGGCGGGTCTGCAATATGGCATGGGCGAGCAGGCGGGCAGCATGTCCAACGGCAGCGCCTTTAGCGCAGCGATGCGTTATGACTACCAGGCGTTTGCCTGGTCGGCTGGCTACGTTCGGTTGAAGAACGTCCCGACCTTCCAGAACAACACCGGCGACTTCGCCAACAACGCGCCCATCAACAAAGGCTACGCAACGGCTGATACCGCACAGATCATCGGCACTGCTGCGCGCTACACCGTGGGCAAGCTGATGATGGGCCTGAACTACTCCAACGTGCAGTACCGCCCGGGTGCCGGTTCGCCGGCGGGGTTTGCACAGACAGCGTCGTTCAACACGTTCGGTGCCATTGCCACATACGCGCTCACGCCTGCATTGACCTTGACCGCCGGCTACAGCTACACCGCCGAGAACAAGCGCAATGGGGTCGACAATGCGGCGCGCTATCACCAGATCTCGATGGAACAGCTGTACTCGTTCTCCAAGCGCACCGCGCTCTACTTCGTTGAGGCCTATCAGAAGGCGAGCGGGCAGACGCTGAGCTCGGCGGGTGGAGTCGTCAACGCCGTGGCCTCGGTGGGCGACTCGCAGAACGGCACGCCGTCGAACGGACGCAGCCAGTTTGTGGGCATGGTCGGCATTCGGCATTCGTTCTGATGCATAGCCAGACCTGGCTTGCGCCCGGGCCGGTGCACACGCTGCAGGCCGGCGCGTTGACCATGGAAGTCGCGCCGGCGGCAGGCGGCCGCATTGCCTCGCTGGCGTCGGCTGGCGAGGGCGGTCGGTATATCGATTGGTTGGCGCCGATGTCGGCCGACTGCTTGCGTGATGGCTTCGACGGGCTGGCATGGCCCAAGGCTGGGTGCTATCCGCTGCTGCCGTTCTCCAACCGTATCCGCGATGGGCGCTTCGAATGGGGCGGCCGGGAGGTCCATCTCGCGCCGCATCCGGGTCAAGCGCATGCCATGCATGGATTGGTGCATGCACGGGCCTGGACGGTGGAGAAGCTCACTGCGTCGTCGATCGAACTCGGCTTGCGCTATGTGCCCGAGGTGGACAACTGGCCCTGGCCGTTCACCGCCACGCAAACGCTGGTGCTGACTGAATCCGGTCTGGAAGCCGTCATGACCCTGCGCAACGATGGCGACAGCAGCATGCCGGCCGGCGGCGGCTTCCATCCATATTTCGCCCGCACGGCCGATACACGCTTGCAGTTTGAGGCTGCGACGATGTGGCCGACCGACGCCGGTGAAGTTGCCGTCCGCCGCGAGCCGATCACGCCGCGGGAAGATTTCCGTCACGCCCGCGCATTGCCGGATGCGGCGCTCAGCGTCTATTACAGCGGATGGCAGCGACGTGCCGTGGTGTCCCGCGCGGGCAGGGTGCTCACGCTGAGCGCCGATGACCCGCTCGACCACTTCATCCTCCACGCGCCGCACGCGCAGCCGTATTTCTGCCTGGAGCCCATTTCACACGTGGCCGATGCGATCAATCTGGCGGCGCAAGGATGGGAAGGCACGGGCCTGCGCGCGTTGGCCCCGGGCGAGACGCTGCTGATGCGCATGCAACTGCGCATCGAAACAACGGCCTGAAATGCGACGCTGCGCTAGCGGCGCGCCTCGGTCCACGCTGCTTCCTTGCCGAACCACTCCGTCAGAAATTCGATAAACGCGCTGACCTTGGCCGACAGGTTGGCGCGTTCCGGGTACACCACAAAGATGTCTGCCACAGGCAGCGCCCAGTCCGCCAGCACTAGCACCAGCCGTCCGGCGCGCATGTGCTCGTGGACGTCCCATTCCGATCGCATCAAGATGCCGTAACCGGCCAGGGCCCAGAGCACGCCGGTTTCGCCGTCGTTCGTGCTGAGCACGCCGCGCACCTTGATCGTTTCCTGTCGACTGCCGCGCGTGAGGTACCAGGTGCCGTAAGCCGCGTCGCTCTCGCGCAGAACGATGCACTGATGCGATTGCAGATCGCGCGGCACCTGCGGTATGCCTGCACGCCTCAGATAATCGGACGAGGCGCACAGCATGCGCTCATTGCTCACGAGCTTGCGCGCGACCATGCGTGAATCCGGCACCGTGCCGAACCAGATGCCGATGTCGAACGCCTTGTCGGTCAGGTTGACGGAGCGGTCGGTCAGTTCAAGCTAGCACCTCCACCTCCGGATACCGCCGCGCGAATTCCACAATGGCGGGCGCCACATGCCGCCGCCCGAAGCCGAATGCAACGGCCTGCTGCTCGTGATGCTCGACGAGGCGACTGTGGAACGCATCCTGGCCGACGTGTCGGACGCTGCCACGAGCCACATTGCCATCGACGTGGATTCGATGACCGTGCGCAGCCGCAGCGTGGTGGCGTCGTTCACGCTTTCCGAACGTCACCGCCACATGTTCCTGCGCCGACTCGACACGATCGGCGCAACGCTGGCGCGCTGGGACGACATCAACGCCTTCCAGCAGTCGCATTGGCGGCGCGGCCATCCTGCGTCTGTTCGCGCCGTCAGCGCTGGTCGGCTACAAGGTGATCGACCCCGAGATGCTAAAGGCGCTCACCACCCCCATGAAGACGGCCAACCTGCAGTACCTGTACATCGCGCGATCGGCCGGCGCCACGAGCGTCGGCCGTTTTTTTTTGACACACTGAAGCGAAAGCGCGCCGCAGATTGCGCAAATGAAAAAGGCCCGACAGTTGCCTGTCGGGCCTTTCAAATACTGGTGGGGCGTGAGTGACTCGAACACTCGACCTACGGATTAAGAGTCCAGCCCAATTTATATATGCGTCAAAGGGTTATGCATAAATTCCGTTCCGCAAACGTTCCGGATGTGATGCCCGAGAACCCGCATCCCACCGTATGGTGATCGTGCTTTGCGGAACGGTTTACCGCGTGGGCTTGATCTTGTCGCCGCGGCGGTTGCGCACGTAGCGCTCGGTCATCGCGATCGAGGAGTGGCCGAGCTGCTTCTGCGCCTGGCGGATGTCGCCTGCCGAGTCGGTCTTGTCCGTGCCGGCCTTCGCGCGCAGGTCGCGGAACTGGAACGCGTCCTTGTCGATGCCGGCTGCCTCACGGGCCTTGTCGAAGCGCGAGCGTAGCGCATCGCGGCCTAGCCGCTCGCCGGATTCGTTGACGACCAGGGCCGTGCTCACGACCTTGTAGCCCTTCTTCCGCGCGCGGATGCGCTCGACCACAGCGGCCAGCTCGCCGACCACGGCAATGCGCAGCTTCTTCTTCGTCTTCCCCTGCTGGATCTCCAATTCGGCGCTGCCGTTGATGTGGCGCTCGTCGAATCGCAACGTGTCGGCCGGGCGCTGGCCGGTGAGGTAGGCCAGATCCATGGCGTCTCGTAGTGGCTGGTCGGCGGCCTTGTAGACGGCGGCAAACACATCATCCTCGACGTACACATCGCGACCTTCCTCCTCATTGCGCTTCACGCCAGCGCAGGGGTTCGGTGCCCGCGTGAGGCCGGAATCCCGCGCAAAGTTGAAGACGTGCGAAAGCAGCGCGACCTCGCGGTTTGCGCGGACATGGCCAGCATCGAGGGGCGCGGCACGGCCTTTCTCTTCGTACCATTCGCGCGCCTTCTTGGCGCGCCAGCGAAAGTAGGCGCGGACGTGCATGGGCTCGATCTCATCGAGCGGCGCATCCTTGAAGAATTCGCGCAGGTTGTCGAGTTCCTTCACGTTGTCGCTGCGCGTGCGCGGTGACTTGGTGGGCAGCACTTCTGCCACGTACTTGTTGGCCGCCGCCGCAAACATCACGACAGGCGCCGCCGGCACCTTGGACTGCTCCAACTCTGACCACTTGCGCACGGCTTCAATGTAGTCCGAGCCCAGCGACTTTTCCTTTCGCGGCTTACCGCCCAGGTCGTAGAAATAGTAGGTCTTGTCGCCACGGTGGCGCGCCCGCATGCCGGCGGGCAGGTTCATGTTTCGCGTTGGCTTCCGGCCCATGATGTCAGCCTACGAGCGTGAGGGTGGCGGGCTGCCACTTCTTCTTTGGTTCGGCGGCGGCGACCTCGGCCGCCTTTCGACCTTCGATTGCCGCACGGGCGACGATAGGCCGACCGCGGGCGTTCGGCCAGAACGGAATGCCGGACGCGCGCAGCCATTCAATCTGCAGATCTTCGCGCGTGCGTTTCTTCCCGCCGACGGTCTTTCCAATCTTCACGCCGGTCAGTTCTTCGATCTCTTCGGGGGAGAGGAATGTATCGCTCATTTCAGGCCCCAGTGCTGTTTCGTCTTTTCAATGATGCGTTGTGCTGCTTCTTTCATACCTTCCTGAACTCCACCACCCATACCCAAGGGTTCGCATCCCATGAATCGGCACCGTTGATGTCTTCCCACAGTTGCCGGTACATCCCGTAGGCGCTCGAATCGAAGTGACGCTTGCCGTCGGATAGTTTGCATTCGTTGACCCAGCCTCGTTTTTCATCGTGCTGGATGACCCCCTCCGCAACAGCATCAGCCTCGCTGCAGTCGTTCAGACGCTCGACGCGCACGCTGGTAATTTCAAGCTCGATCCGACACGCTTTGCGCGGCATGTGAATGGACGGTTTCCACGGGCCGCCGTAATCCGTGCGGGTATCGCCTGCGCGATACACGTACATGGTGGCGGGCCACGGCGAAAATGGCGGACGGATCTCGGCCCATGCCTCGCGCACCCACAGCCGGTCGCCGGGCTGGCCATACGGGCAGCAAATTGGTTCCCAGCCAGGGTGCAACTCGCACCCGCTGAATGCCTCCTTATAGGCCCAGAAGTAATGTTGCCCTTTCGGATGATGAAAGGTGTCCATGCGGAACGTATCGGCTGGCGGCTGGTTCTTCATGATCCGCCGCGTCTGCGTCTTCTGGCCGTCGAGGATGGCGCGCACCATCGCGCCGCTGAAAAGAATAGGGCGTTCTTTCGTCATGCTAGGATTCCTGAAACTGCCGGGAGGCTGATATGGCGCGTGAAGTGATAGAGAGGGACAAACTGCTGTCCATCATCAATGACCACATGGCGTCGCTGGACGTCTGCCGAAACCTGCGGATTACCAGCATCGCAAACGACCCGGCGCGAACTCACGGAGCAAATTGGACGACTGGCCATTTGCGAAGATCCGGCGCTGACCATGACCAGGTTGAGTGCGGTGAGGCAATACTCGCCTTCATGCTTGACCTGCAAGCGCGATACGACATCTAGACTGGTCACGCGACCTCCAAAATCTGCTCGACCGAAAGAGCCACCGCCACCGGGCGAACCCATACAGGCGTTGCCGAGAGCTGGAATGTCTCGCCTGACTCGGCTAGGAGGAGAGTGGTGCCCATCACCTCGGCGATAGCCTGTGCCGCATCCGGCGGCACGGCGTTGCCAATGCGCTCGCGCCAGGCCTGATCGCTCAGGCCGTCGAGTTCCAGGTACTCCTCCGGCTCGATCAGCGACTGCAATGCGGCCAACTCCAGCGTGGTGAACGGCCGGTGCCACGTACCATCCAGCGCGCGGATGATTGCCACCAGCTTGTCGTTGGGCGCTGGCATGCGCGGATCCGCGACCGACCAGCGGCCGTTGTCGTGGCCAGCCGCTGCCGAGACAGCGCCGCTCGGCTGGTCCCACCCCACAACGCCGTAGTGGCCACCGGTGAGGTAGTGATCGCCCCGTTCGCGGCGCATGCCGGGGCGTGGGTCTGCCACTGCCAGGGCACCGCTGCCGAATCTCGCCCCTGTCACGGTCGCGGCCGGCTCATCAAACGGCGTCACCTTCAACTTGCTAGCGTGCGCCGTCGCTGGCCAACCGGTCCGCGGGTCGGCGACAGCGAAAGCACCCTGTCCCGTGGTGCTGCCGGCGATGATCGTGCCGGTAGCGTCATCCCATGGCGTCACGGCGTACTTACCAAACGTCGGACCATCGCGGCGCGGATCTGCCACGCATTGGCCGGTACCGTGCGCGCCAGTGACCGCGCGGGCAGCGTCGTTCCACGGAACGATGCGCAACTCGTTGTTCTGTTGGTTGTTGTTCTGGTTGCCGTTGTTGAAGTTCTGATACCAAGCCCAGCCGGATATGTCGTGCTATCTACGTCGCCCGGCCGATTGCTCAGGAGGGAAACTGCGCTGGACCGTGCCACACACCGGCGGTCGGTTTCCGTTACGCGCATGGCGGTGGCCTTGTGGGCCAGCGGCACGACCAGATTGAAAGATCGCTCAGTCATGACGGCCTTGACCTCCATGAAGCGGGCGATTTGCGGACTTCTTCCAACCGTTGGCCTGCTTTCCGATGCTGGTCGTGATCTCGACGGCTTTGGCATAAGCTGGCAGCGAGATCAGACGTTTGTCCATGCCAAGGCGCAAAAGCAGCTCGATCACCTGAAGGCGTTCGATAAGTTCGCCGAGGTGTGGCCCCTTATCGGCTGCGACATTGGCGCGGAAGACCAGCACCATGATCTCGATGCATTCCGCGCTGATCTTCTCGCCGATGCTGCGCTTGAAGTCGCGGGCCATGTTCTTGACCAGGTCCGTCACCACGTCGAGCAGCCCATAGGCCGCCTTGTAGATCGGAAGGTTTGTGTGCAGTGCCACGGTGAATGAAATGGTTAAATTACAGAAGGATCAATCTGCGGACGGCACGGGCGCGCAACTCGTCGTCCTGTAGGCAGCCGTACTGGCGGCCGTAGCCGAAGTACTGACCCCAAGCCCAGCCGGACTCGCGCTCGTGAGCCTCTCCGGACCAGTACCAAGCGCCCTGGAACTCATCTTTGAGATTGGCGTACAGGAGCGATTGCTCGCGGCGCGTCGGCAACTCGCCGCCCTGTTCCTTGGCCCACTTCTTGGCGTCGTCCCAGTTCAGTTCGGCTTCATCGCCGGGGAGGAGGATCAGGTGATGATCGGGCTCGCCGTCTTTGCCGAGAATGAGGCCGGCATACTGCTCGCCGGGGTTCAGTTGGATCGTGCCGCCGGCGACCTTGTATTCGCGCGCAGCTGCCTTGCGGATTGCCTCGATCATGGCGGTGATCTCGGCATGCTTTGCTTCAACTGCTTCAAGCGTGGGCGTCATTGCTGACCTCTCCTGAAAATGAATGAAGGGTTAAATCGTCAATCTGCGGACGGCACGGGCGCGCAACTCGCGGCCCTGCGGGCGGTCGTACTGGTAGCCGTAGCCGAAGTACTGACACCAAGCCCAGCCGGCATATTCGGGATCGGCGTCAGGAGTGTTGGACCAGTAGGCTGCTTCCTTGAATTGGCTGCGGTGCTGCTCGAAAGCGATGACCAATTCAGCGCGCGTCGGCAGATCGGCATTCAGGCTTTTGGCCCACTCCATGGCGTCAGGCCAGCTCATGCGCTTCTCGGCTTCAGCGGGAAGTAGGATCGTGTGCGTCACGTCGCCGGCAGCGTTGACGAGGCCGCAGAGGTAGACCTCACCTTCTGCAAGCGGCGGAATTTGGATTTGTTGCATGCGTTCTCCTGTTGATGGGTGTTGCGCTTGTGCATTCAGAGACGGAGATCCCGGCCTTTCTTAGCCGTCAGCCACCAGGCGGTTTCTTTGCCTTTGCCGCCATAGACGTATTCGCTCCACAAGGCCTGTCCATGGCCGAGGTAGCGCATAAAGCCCCACGGTTTGACGTCACCGGCTTTGTGGAAGAAAAGGGTCCACACGTCGGCCATGCCTTCGGGTTTGATGATTCGGTGGAAGGTGTCGCCTTCCAGGCTGTTGAACCAGCGCACCTCGCGCAAACCGCGCCGCCGCACTTCCCGATACCAGCCGGCCAGGACGATGGAAGCGGCCCACGCCCACGGGTGATCGTGCAGACCGCGATCAGGATCGGAGCCGACGAAGCGGTGCAGGTACACGCGCATGCCGAAGACGCTGCACACGAAATACCGCTCCAGATACCGGCGGCCGTTGTCGCTGATGACCTTGACCGGGCGCGTGTTGCTGTAGGCGAGCAGGATGCGGCGGATCATCGAGCGGACTCCTGCTTCTTTTTGCAGGCGGTGCATTCGCCCAGCCATTCACCATCGGCGCGGTGCACGTCTCCGGTGCCGTCGCAATACTCGCAACGCTTCGGCTCGGCTACAGTCACGGCAGGATTGGGCATGTCGTAGAGACCCAGGCGCTGGGCGTCGGCAGTCATCTCGTCCAGCGCACGCTCCTGCGCCGGAGTCGGTCCTTTCGTTTCCGATGCCAACGGATAGAACGATTTGCTGGGCTCATCGTTCGGGCGACACATCCACCCGCAGTGCCTGCATTCCAGTTCGCCTGCGCGCCGAGCGGCCGCCGAGGGCGAGTCGTTCCTGCCCTTCGTCTTCAGCTCGGCGACGCCGTTGGTCGCCACGTCGGCCGGGCGCCACTGGTGGCCGCAGCCGTGGCACATGTGTGTGCGATGGGGGGGATTGCTCCAGGTCACCACCTCGGTCTCGGTGAGCGTGTCCAGGCCGGAGCGCGACAGCGTGGTGCCGGTCTCGACGGCATCGATGTGCTGCATGCCGCAAGCCGGGCAGAGCAGCAGCATGTCGACCGGCTTCGCCGTCGCGGCCAGCGCGGTGAGCTGCTCGTCGATCCAATCCGTCATGGTGGCGCCCTTCGGGCAGCCGTGGCGCGCCAGCACGGCCTCGATGTCTTTCAGGGCCAGCGACATGGCGTCATACATCGCGCCGGATACGGTTTCAGTGGTCATCGTTTTCATCCTTGGATCCAGGCCGCCTCGACGGGGCGGTGCGGGCGCCAGTCACGTGCCCATTCCTCATGCGCCGCGGCGATGTCGGCTTTCATCTCGGCTTCGGCCGGGTCGGCGCGGTGCTGCTCGGCTTCTGCGTTGGCCGGCCCGTACACCCACACGTCGATGAACCGATGCTTGCTCTCGCGCGGCTTGCCCAGGTGCGCCTCACCGCGATCGCGAAGGGAATACAGATGGTTCAGGCAGGTGTTCTGCGACAGCCCGGTCCACGCAGCCAGCTCGCGCGTGGTGCAGCCCTTGGCCTTGGCCGCCATCAGCGCGGTGCACACCTTGTGCGCATTGCGCTCGGCGCGGCGCTTGCCGCCGTTGACGATGTTTTGCAGGTTGAGATGGGCCATGACGTCAAGCAGTGGAATGGAATAAAAAGGAGGGCGGCACCGGACGGGGGAGTGCGCCGCCCCCGACGGAAGAGTTACGCCTCGATCTTGGTGTCGTCCTGGGCCAGGTCGGAGCCGGCGAACGGGTCATCGCTGCCGCCTTTCTTCTCGGCTGCCGTCTTCTTGCCCGCGCCCTTGCCGTCGACCGGCTTGAGTTCCTGTTGGCGTTCTTCCGGCGCTGTGAGGCTGATCTCGATTTCGGTCTGCGCCATGTGGTCGATGCGGCCCTGTACGTCGGCGCCCGGCTTCGAGTAGGCATTGAAGATGACCGTGACAGTGCCGCCCGGCTGCAGGTTCACCGCGAAGTCGGACAGCTCCACCTCGGCCAAGCGGATCTCGGACGCCTCGCTGGCGCCGCAGTGGTAGGTGAGGTGGTAGCCCGCCAGTTCCTTGCTGAGCTTCAGCGGCATGTTCACCAGCGGCAGCTTGCGCTGGGTGAGGTCGACGTCCTGGCGCGGCAGCGAGAGTTCGCCTTGGCCTTCTTCGTCGGTCTTGGTCTTGCCGTTGTCCTTCTCGTAGAACGCCTTGCGCAGACCGGGCTCCAGCACGTCGAGCACCGTGTTGTCGGTCTGGTACTCGAACTTGACGCTGCACGCGTGCTCGCGCTTATCGCCCTTGAACTCGGCGACGTTGGTCACGCTGCGGACCTTCACGAGCTTCTGCTTGATCTCGAACATCTTCATGGTGTGCTCCTTCGGGGTGGGGTATCAGTAGGGCGTGTCGTCGTCTTCAAGCAACTCTGGCTGCGGCGCGGGCATGCCGCCAATTGACGGCAGATCCTGGAGCGCACGGCGTAGCTCGTAGGTGTTGATCGGCTGCACGCGCAGTTGGCGCGCCGCCATGCACGCGGTGGCTTCGTCGACAAAGCTGATGCCGTAGATGGCGCCGTTTCCGAACAGCTTCGTGAACGCTTGCGTGGCCGGGTTGCTGCCGGCTGCCTCGCACGCGGGTACGTCAATCCGGACGAAGGAGCAACCGCCGACGGTCTGCTCGGTAACGCGGCCGGCGATACGCTGGTGGCCAAACAACTCGACGATGGCCCACTGGTCGAATTTCTCGGTGGTGAGGGTGGTCATTGCGGATTCCTGTTCTTGGGTAGACGGGCGTCGATGTCACGGATGCGGGCGATGACGCGCTCGGGCACGGCGATCACTTCGACGTCGTTCTCGATCGCGCGCACAGCCGGCCGCAGCAGCTCGCGGTCGATGGGCGGCAGCGTTTCAAGGTGCGGCGCGATGCGCGCGAGCGCTTGGCGGATGGCGCAGTCGGCGGTCACGCGTCACCTCGCAGGCGCAGTTGCTCATCGGCCCAGGCACCTGGCCATTGGATGCACCGCTGTTTGTCGCGCTCTTTTTCCCACTCGTAGCCTTCTTTCATCGCATCCGCATGCTTCTTTCCGTATTCCTGCAGTGCGGTGCTGCATTTCTCGGGCTCGTAGTCATAGCGCTCGTTATTCCAGTCGCGCTGGTCTTCCTTCGGCAGCGCATCGAAATCGGGGAACTTCGGGCGCGGTGGCATGACGGGCTCAAACCAGGATTGCGGCGCTGCCGGCGCGTGCGCGATGAAGTAGTCGCGCAGGGTCATGCCGCGCACCGCCTTGTTGTATGCATCGGCGTACAGGCGATCGCGTTCCGCTGGATCCGTAACACCCATGACGGCTGCGCTGCCGGCGGCGTGAGCCATACCACTGTCGGGGACAGGGAATGCGGGGCCGCCATCGGCGAGCGCAAACGAGCGCTCACGGTAGAAGCAGTTTTCGGACTGATCCATCACGCGGCCCTCGCAGCAATCACAGCGTCCTCGAACACGTGCACGCCTTCCAGCGGGCAGTTCTTTTTGAGGGCGAGCGCGATCTTGTTGATCGCCGGCATGTTGGCGTCGAGCAGGTCAACGTACTCGGGGTGCGCGGCCACGAAGCGCACCAGCGCGAGTTTGTCGGTCACCTCGGCCTTCCAGACCATGCGGGTCGACACGCCTTTCGTCTGCGGGATCGAGGCGACAACCGGTGCGGTGATGAGCGTGGCCGTCTGCTGCAGCGTCGCGGCTTCGGCGGCGCCTTGCTCGACGCGGCTCTCGGCCTCGGCGTTCAGGCGTGCAGCGGCTTCAACGTCGCCCGCGGCGGCGGCCTGCTCGGCCTTGCGCTGGATCTCCTGCGCCTCGGCTTGAGCGGCGGCTTCGGCGGCAGCGGCCTCGGCTTCCATACGCGCACGTTCCTGGCGGGCCAACTCCTCGGCCTTGGCCTGCTCCTCGATGCGCTTGCGTTCCTGCTCGCGGTCGTAGGTCGAGATTGCCTGCTTGAGCAGCACCTCGGCCTGCTCCAGGTAATCGGTGGGCGCGCGGAACAGATCCATCACGGCCTTCTTTGCGGCGTCGATGGGCTGCGTGATGCTCTTGCGCTTGGCGTCGACATCTTTCTGCAGGGCCTTGATCTTGGTCAGCTCACGCGCGGCCAGGTCGCGCACCTGCGGGCTGTCGATCTGGTAGGCCTTGGCCATGTCCAATGCCGAGTTGGCCTGTTTGAACAGCGCCTGCTCAGGCTGCGGCACTTGCAGGTTCACCAGCGGTTTCGTATCCATGTTTTTCCTTCCAGTTGCGGGTGGTCAACAGCGACAGGAACACCGGCCAGTCGCTCTTATCGGTGTAGGGTTGGAGGCGGTATGTGCCGTCGGCGCGCAGGCCCAGCGCATACCGGTCTTCGACGTGCGTGCCGTTCTTCTCGAACAGTTCCTTGTAGGCGGCGAGCTGCAGACCGATCACCGGGCCGAGATAGAGCATCTTTTTGATGTCAATCACGGCGCGGCGGCGGTTGATGAGACCGGAGCGGTCGGGCGTGCCGGCGTACCGCAGGGCGGGGTGGTAGAGCCGCTTTTCGATCGTCTCGGGCACGAAGCCGGTCTCGGCGCGGAACTTGATCCACGCGGTGAGATACGGCCGCAGCTCGTCGGCGAGGTCGTCCATGTCCAGGTCGTCGAGGTCGTACAGTTCCGTCATGCGGTGTACGGCCTGGCCGAGCTTGCGCGCGCGTTCCAGCACGTCGCGCGGCACCTGGGAGTAGTCGACCAGAGGCGACAGAATCTGCGTCACAGAGGGATAGCGAACCCCCTGCACCGAGTATTCGTGTTTGGCCTCATCGAATCGCAGCTCGGTCATCACGCACCCACCGGGTCTTCGATCCAGGCCACCACGTCGTTGTAGTTCGCCGTGGTCACGCCGTCGTATCCAAAGCCAAAGTGCTTGCGCATGTCGGCTTCGCCCAGCGCTGCCTGCTCCATCTTCGTTTTTAGGATGCGGATTACGCTTTCGCTGGCCGGGGTGCCTTCACGGTCATCATCGGAACCCGGTTCTCGGGCGGCCGGCGCAGGGGCGGGAGCGCGGCGGGTGGAACGTGCAGCTGGTGCCGGGACCGGGGCGGTTTCCTGATGCCCCAGATCCATGGGCAGCACACCGTCAGCGTCTGCCTGCTCGATCAACGACGGGCGCTGTGCGGATGCGTTGGAGCGTTGGCTTTTCGAGTTCGGCTGCGGCACGTCGACGACCTGTGCGGTGCCCATGTCGCGCTCAACGATGCGCTCGCCTTCGTCTTCATCGAAGACACCGGCAAAACCGAAGGCCAGGCGCGCGCCCTGCACGAACGTCTTGTGACGCAGCATGCGGTTCGGGTGCGACTTCCACGGCTGCATGTTCTCGCGCACCACTTCATCGAAGTACTCGCGCACGATCACCGGCCGCTGGCGGTCCTTGCGATAGATGCGCACCTCCATCCATTCCGGCACTTCTTTGCCGCTGAACGAGATCGTTTCTTCGGCATAGGTAAACTCGAAGCCGTCGCACTGCGGGTGCTCGTTGACGATGCGCGCCCAGCCGTCAACGCCCACGACCGGAACGATGCCGCCCTTGTCGGGGAAGGCGTAGATTTCCTTCGTGAACGGGTTGAGGCCGTACTGATCGGCGACGATCAGAAGAGCGGCCATCTGCTCGTCGGTGACCTCACGGTCGCCTTGCTGTTTGAAGGCCGTGGCCTTGAGCGTACCCATCAGCTTTGACGGCTCGATGGTGTACTTGTCGGCGAACTTGGCGACGAGGCTTGCGCGCGGCGCTGCGGCGACCTGGCGGTTATCGGACATGGGTTCCTCTGGGTGGTGATGACGGGGGTTACTCGGCCTGCGCTGCCGGCGCGGGCATCTTCTCGACGCACACGTAGGGGAAGCGTTCTTTGTTCGGCTTGATGAAGCGGCCGAAGTGGGAACCGAACGACTCGGCGTTGCGGAAGGCGTCCCAGTTCTCCGGCGTGAAGTCGAAGTAGTGGTAGAGCGACGTGGGCGCGCCGGTCTTGCGATCCTTGAAGCGGATGGCGCAGGTCTGGCTGGCCGAGTCGTAGCCGATGGAATGGATCTGCGACGACTCGACTTCATCCATGGCGATAACGGGTGCGGCGGTGGTGGTCATGCTGGTGCTCCGATGGTGGGGGTGGAAATCAGGCGCCGGGGCCGGCGGCGAAAGCGGCGACGAGGTACAGAGTCACGCCGATGCCGATGCCCACGCAGATGGCGCCGAGCCAGTCGAGCGCGCGATCCGACAGATGTTTGCGACGCTTGGTGGTCAGCTCGGCATACGGGCCGAAGGCCTCGTTCAGCGAGCGCGCGACGCGGTAGTCGCGGGTGCGGTAGTGGTTGGTCAGCATCACAGGTACCCCTTTTCGATCAAAAAGGCGGTCAGCTCGGCGCCGAGAAAGATGGCCACGCTCAGCAGCAGGAAGGCGTTCAGCACAAAGTTGTTGCGCTTGCGGCGCATGTACTCGGTGAGGCGGTTCTCGCGGTCTGCGGCGCGCTGGGCGGCTTCGTTGTCGGTGAGGTGCATGTCAGGCTCCAAGGTTGGGCAGACGGCGGCGGATCTTCTCCATCACGCTCAGGTGTCCGGCTTCTGTGTTGCACTTGCGGTGGGCAAGCACGAGGTTGCTCAGGTGATTCGGGCCGCCGTGCGCACGCGGCACAAGGTGCTCAAGCGAGCGATCGTCTTCGGTGGTGTCTTGGCCGCAGTAGAAGCACGCAGAGCCGTCGCGACGCAGCAGCGCATTGACCAAGGGCAGCGTCTTCTCGCGGCCACTGACGCGCTTTTTTGGCGCTGGCGATGCGCGCCATGGGCCGCTCGTCTCGAACGCCGTCCACGCAGTCATTGATTCACCGGTCAACGTCAGGCCATCGCGGGCATTGCGATAGACGATTGACGTGCCGCGCGAGGTCTTAAATCGCAGCACCTCCCATTCGTTGGTCGGCTGCAGGATCTGCGCGCCGCGCTCGGTCAAGAACGCTTCGAACCGCGCGCGACGCTTGGTCAGTTGGGCGAGCGAGATGCGGCTGGCCATGTCGCCTCCTCACATGCGCCCGTGGTAGCGGCCTTCGCCGGTGCCCCAGTCGTCGCAGTTCGCAACGCTGGGCGTGTCGTCCGGCTCGCAGTCCAGTTCTTCCTCGCACGACCATTCGTAGAGGATGGATTCGACTTCCTCCGACAGGCCGACGCCCGTTAGTCCCGGATCGCGGCGCAGTGCGAGGCGCGTTGCCGCAATCGTCAACTGCTGTTGGCTCATTTTCATCACCATTCCCCTTTTCAGAAGCGACCGCGTTTCGAGCGCTGATCTTCGTGGTGGTCCATGGGATCGGAGAACACCTCGCCGGCCAGCTTGTTCACCAGGGCGATGAAGCCCCAGACGAAGGCGAGAGTGGCCAGCAGGCCAAGAGCTGCGTAGACGTAGATCACGCGGCCTCCTCGATGGCGATCTGCGCTTGGTAGTGCAGCTCCATCCATTGCTTCTGGCTGAGCGAGTCGCGCAGGCTGATTTGCGTGCCCGCGATGGCCGCGTCGTCGAGGTCGACGATCACTCGCGCGCGCACGCGCGTATGTGTCCCGTAGAGATCGACGCGCACGGCGCCGACATAGGCGTTGCAGAGAAACGTGGCGTTGGCAGCGACCAGCGGCTGGCCGTCGTGCAGCGACTTGATGGACTGCGCTGTCGCCTTTGCCGCTGCTTTCGCGCGGATGCGGAAGATCAGCGCCGCACCGATGAGATGCCGGTGGTTGCGGGTCTGGTTGGTCTGCATCGCCTGCGCTCCTCAATACGTTTGTGTATGAGGCGAATTATACGAAGGCGAATTGCGTTGTCAATACGATTGCGTATTGAGGGGGCGAAAAAATTCCCCGCGCACGGCGGGGACTCTTCGGGCGGGTGCGAGCTGTTTCGGGTCAACCGCCTTGTCGGTACACGAATTGACCGACGATCTGGAGGAGTTCCGCGTGCTCAGGCGAAATGATCTCGTCCGGGAACCGGCGCTTATCCAGATTCTTGCTTTCAAGCACCCAAGAACCGTCGATCTGGCGCCTCAACTGCTTGATCCGGAGGCCGTCGGGGTGGCGGATCAGGAAGATCTCGCCGCTGCGCGGCTCGGTTCTGGATCGATCGAAGATCACGATATCGCCGTCGACGATGTACTCAGCCATGCTGTCGCCGTCGGCATAGATCGCAATCGCGTTCTCAGGTTTGAGTTTGTACTTCTTGAAGAAGCTCGCTTCTTTGATTAGCGCCCCACGAGGCGTTTCATCCCAGTTCACAGTGCCACCTCCGCATGATCCTTTTGCGTCCCAGTAGGGAATTTCCCCTATGGGCTCGTCCGTCTCGTCTGCGGACACAAGGCTGCGGATTTTATGGTTGCCAGGAAACGGCGCGTTGGCGGCCGGCATCCCGAGTCGCTCGAAGTCGTGCTCTCGAAGCTGCGAAACCGTTACGTCGAAGTAGGCGGCGATCGGTTCCAGGCTTGCCGTGCGCGGGTCTTTGCTCTCGCCTGAAGTGATGCGAAAGATGGTGGGTTGGGGTACTGGATAGCCGAAACGGAGCAGCTCAGAGGCGAGGGATGTTGGATTGATCCCTTTGCGCTTCATGAGCCAGTCGACATTCCTCGCGACCAGCGGTAGTTCGGGCTTTGACATGCCCGGAAATATGCGTTGTTGCATAGACGGTTGCAACGATTTATCCGGTTTCTCATTGTTTCGCATTGACCGCAATACGGTTTCGTATAGAATTGTTCCGTTACCTACGGAGCATGACCATGCAATCACCTCGCGAGATCGTTCAGGCCGCCATCGATGCCGGCTGGACGCAATCCAAGATCGCGGCCGAATCTGGCGTTCCGCAAGCCACCATCAGCCGCATCCTGAGCGGCGAGAACGATCCGCGTTTCAGCACGGTCGAGAAGCTCCTCGCCATCAAGGTCAAGAAGCCGCGCCGCGCCAAAGCCGCGCCCGCGCCGGCCATCCCTGAAGACGCCCCTGCCGAGCCGGAGGCGGCTTGAACTTCGATCACCACACCACCGGCACGACGCCCAAATGCGCGTTGAGCCCTTTCGGTGTCAGCACCGGCCCCTCGCCCCAAGACAGTCGGGCGGGGTGAAACAGGTCATCCGGTCCACTCGACCGGAACAGCTCGACCAAATTCGAGCGCAAGAACCCCAGGTAGTGGAGATACAGAACGTGCATGAACAGCGCCTCTCGATCGCCGCCGGCCAACTCGCCGAGCACCTTGTCGGGCTCGGGGAGGGGGTAGGGGAAGTGCACCGCGAGCGCCGCGAGGATGCCCATCAGCAGCTCGTGCTCGACCTGGTAACTGCCGCTGCGCGTCTTCGTCGTCATTGCCTTTTCGCCGTTCCGTTGATGGGTCGAATTTTGGCCGTACTCCATTGATAACTGGCGAGAACGAAAGATAAAAGGTGTTATCCGTGGCTATCAAAACCCGCTCTCAAACAGAAAACCAGCTCGTGCTCGACTTCGAGCCGGGCCTCACCGAGCGCTACAGCAGCGCGCGCGACGTGGTGGCCACCGGCGTCTACCGGCGTGGCCTCAAGCGCGTGGCCGGCGATCTGGATCAGGCGCCTGGCAACCTGAGCGTGCAGCTTTCGGACGACCCGACGCGCCATTTCTCGCTGGATTCCTTCGAGCGCTACCTGGAGACGAGCGGCGACATGACGCCGCTGTACTACCTCTGCGAGAAGTTCCTGGGCGACCGGCGCAACGGCAGACAGGCCGCGCTCGAACAGATCCAGGCGCTCGGGCCCGAGCTGCTCGCGTTGCTGAAGAAGGCCGGGGTAGGCGCATGACGCGCTGGACAACCACCGAACTGGCGACGCTCGTGCGCGAGTATCCGCAGGTCAAGCGCCTCGACGCGCTCGGCAAGCTGATCCCGCGGCACACGCTCGCCGGCATCTATGCCAAGGCGCGCCGTTGCGGGCTTGCGCTGCTGCGGGGGCGCAAGGCATGAAACCCGTCCAGATCGGCAATGCCACGCTTTACTGTGGCGACAGCTATGAGCTGTTGCCGACGGTACCGCGCTCGCACGCCTGCATTACCGACCCGCCGTACGGTATCAACATCGCCAAGATGACGGGCACCAGCCGTAATCGCTGGAACACCACGCGTCGGACCGTCCAGTACGAGATGAAGGTGATCGGCGACGATCAACCGTTCGACCCGGCGCCGTTCCTAGACTTCGATCGCGTGGTGCTTTTTGGCGCCAACCATTTCGGCAGCCGCCTGCCTGATGCATCGTGCTGGCTCGTCTGGGACAAGCGCGACGGATCCACCAGCGATCATCAGGCCGATTGCGAGCTGGCCTGGACCAATCTGCGCGGCCCGGCGCGGTTGTTCTCCCACAAATGGCGCGGAATGATTCGCGCGGGCGAGGAGAACCTGTCGCGCGGCGGGATCCGCGTGCACCCAACTCAAAAGCCCGTAGCGCTGATGCTGTGGGCGCTTTCTCTCTGCAAGCTCGATCGCGGCACCGTCGTTTTCGACCCGTTCATGGGTAGCGGCACGACCGGAATCGCAGCGCTTCGCTCCGGCCACCCGTTCATCGGCGTCGAGCTGGATCCAGAGCATTTCAGCCGCGCGTGCGAGCGCATCGAGCACGAGCAGCGGCAAGGACGGCTGATCGCATGAACGACCTACCCAATCCCCTCACACCGGCCGACTGCGACCTGCGCGACTTCTCGTACATGCCGCTCGACGTACTGCGCCTGCGTGACAGCGACCTCGCTGCTCGCCTGTCAGGCGAAGAATTCCGCTGCGCCGTGCTGCTGTGGTGTGCGTCCTGGCACCAACTGCCGGCCGCTTCGCTGCCCGACGACGATGTGAACCTCGCCCAGTACGCCGGATTTGGCCGCATGGTTGATCACTGGCTGAAGGTGCGCGAGCGCGCGTTGTGGGGCTGGATCAAGGCCGCCGATGGCCGCTTGTATCACCCCGTGGTCGCCGAAAAGGCAAACGAGGCTTGGCTTTCCAAGCACAAGCTTGCCTATGACAAGCTGTCCGAGCGTATCCGCAAGCGCAACAAGGGGCGTCCCGAGAATGGGCTCGTTCCGCTGGAAATCCCCGAGTTCGAGGCATGGCTCGACGCTGGCCGTCCGCTGGAACGCACACTTTTTCCGGCGGAATTTGGAGTTACTTCCGGCGGAAACCCAAAACCTTCCGGCGGAAGTTCTGATGGTTCCGGCGGAAAAAAACAGACTTCCGGCGGAAACAAGGAAGGCATCCGGCGGAACGACAAAAGTTTTCCGGCGGAAAACGCTCTTAAGGGAACGGAAGGGAACGGAACGGAGAGTAAACCCATAGGTTCTGTCATCGTTACTGGTACCTCTGAGGGTATCGCGCGAGACGATGACGACCTCGTGCCCGGTGATCCCGCCGCATGGTGCCGCTACTGGCGCGAGCGCCACGGCGTGGAAATCAACGCATCGAGCGTGCACCACCGCAACAAGACGTGGCCGTTGTTCGCCGCGTGGACGAACGCCGGCATCACGCGCCGCCTCATGGACACCGCCGTGGCCAAGGCGCAGGCCGAAGCCAAGCAGACCATCGCGTTCCTGCCGTCCTACGTCGACCGCGTGCTGGCCACGATGCAGTCGGCCCAGCAGCCCGCAGCACCCCGCCAATCCCCCGACGAACTGCGCCGCGCTGTCAGCGACGCCAACGCCGCCGCATGGCTTGCCGGCACGCCGGCTGCCGATCCCAACGTCATCGACATGGAGCACTGACCATGGTCCAGACCGACACGAAAGCGTTCATCGCGCTTCTCTCGCGCACGTTCCGCACGCTGCGGCAACCCGTGCCCGAGCCGGAAATCCTCGACGTGTGGTGGGCCAAGCTCGCGCCGTACCCGATCGAAGCTGTTGCCGCGGCGTTCTCGAAGCACCTGGACGTCAGCCGCTTCGCGCCGACGCCCGCCGAGATCCTGGAACACCTCCCGAAGCGCGGGGACACCCGACCGGAAGTCGATGAGGCCTGGGCGATCGCAATCCGCGCTGCCGACGAGAGCGAAACCGTCGTCTGGACGACCGAGATCGCCGAGGCATGGCACGTCGCGCAACCCGTGTTTCACGGTGACGAAATCGGCGCCCGCATGGCTTTCAAAGCCGCATATGTCCGGATTGTCGAGCGCAATCGCGGCCTGAACGCGGCGCCCGAGTGGGTCGTTTCGCAGGGGCACGACAGCGCGCGCCGCACCGAAGTTCTCGCACAAGCGGTGCGAGAAGGGCGCCTTCAGCTCGCCAATGCGCAGGCCGCCGTTCGTTTGCTGGCGGGGCCTGGCGGGAAGGCGGACGAGCCCACTGCCGATGCGAAAGCGGTTGAGAACCTGCAGCGGATCAAGGACATGCTCAAGGCGGGGAGTGCCTCCTCCGATCGCCGCCAGGCCGAAAGGGAACGCCGCGCACGTGAGGCGGCCGCAGCGCTGGACGAGGCGAAGCGCGAGATTGGCCGCCGGGTGGCTGCGCACCTGGAGGCGCGGGTATGAACTGCAAAGCCGGAGATCTCGCCATCGTCGTCGTGCCCGCGAACTGGCAGACGAAGACGCTCGACGGAAGGATCGTCGAAGTGATCCGCTTCGTACCCCCGCGCGGGCCGGAGCCGCATTGGGATCAGCGTCCCACCTGGTGGTGCAAGTTCCAAAGGCCGTGGTGGCAGAACGGCCAAGGTCTGGTGCATGAGTGCGCTCTGCTGGATTCCTGGCTGCGCCCGATCAGCGGCGTGCCGGTCCACGACGAGCAACCCGACGAGGTGACGGCATGAGCGACACCGGCGCTTCCTGGGGCATGTGCGAGGCCTACGGCTGCAAGCTGCTCGGCACCATCGGCCAGGGCGGCAAGTGGTTTTGCTTCTGCCACGCCGGCAGCGAGGGGCGCCGCGACGCCATCACTGCCGCGCTCGCCCAGCATGAGTTCCTCGTCAACGCCACGCTCGACGTGCGCCGCTACTACGGCACGCCCGACTGGCAGACCGTCTATCGCGGCGTGCACAAGCTGCTTACCGACAACGGCCGGCCCGACCTGCTGCCCTCGAAGGCCGACAACGGCGTGCGTCGCTGGCTGGCGCGCCTTGAATCCGCGCTCGTCACGCTGACCCGCGAGGCCGGCAAGCAACAACCCCTCACCCCCACAGGAACCGTCACGGGCCCGACCAGCGCGCCCGTGCACTTTGCGGAGACCGACGCATGACAGCCCACCTAGCCCCGGCCGCCTGGCCGTTCCCGAGCGAGCGCAAGCGCGCTGAGATGCGCGCCCTTGACTCAATCAGTGAGCACGCGCAAATCACTGAGCCGCAATGGAATTCGCTCGCAGCAACGGGTACGCCGCCCGCTGAAAGCGCGGTCGATGGGGAAGTACAGCGCGTGCTGGAACGCCGTCGCAAGACCAATTCGAGCGGCCAGTCTGGCGAAGATGCCCACCACATCCGGCAAGCCCTCGCGGCGCAGAAGGAAGCTGTTCCCGCGCAGCCCGCACTGACGCCGGCCAACATCAACATCTTGGCGCTCGACCTTGCCACGCAATCAGGCTGGGCCGTGATGACGCGAGACGGCACGTTCCGCAGCGGCTCGGTGCGCTTCGACTCGAACCGCCTGGGCGGCAAAGGCCATCGCTGGCTCGCCTTCCGCAAGTGGCTGATGGACACCGCGACCGAGTGTGGCGGCATCCAGGCCGTGTACTACGAGGACGTGAAACAGCCCTTCGCCTCGAACCTTGCGGCGCGGGCGTACTGCGGTTTCCTGGCCATCGTCGAAGCCTGGGCGGCGATCAACAACATCCCGCTGCACGGCGTCGGCGTGGGCACGGTGAAGAAGGCGTGGACCGGGAAGGGCAACGCGTCGAAGTCCGAGATGGTTGCGGCGGCCCGTCAGCGCGGCATCAAGGTCGTCGACGACAACGAGGCCGATGCGGTGGCCATCCTGTCGCTTGCTCTGCAACAGGAGGCCTGACATGCCACGCGTCGACACGATCACCGTCCAATGCTCCTTCGCCTGGTGGTGGAAGCCGTACGTCCTGCTGCTGATGGTTTTCGCCATGGTGATGCAGCGCTTGCCAAGCGATGCGCACGTTCAGCGCATGGTGCACCGAGCGTTGCGCACCAAGATCATCAAGAAGCCTGCCGACGAGGCGCAGCCATGAAGCCGCACATCCGATTCTTCGATGGTGCGTGGGAATGCTTTGGCTTCCACCATCTGCCGCGCGCCATTGGCGCTACGCCATCAACGGCATATCACCGGTTCAACTGGCTCATGAACGCGATGTATGCACCGGAATTGATCTCTCTGCGCGATCAGATCCCTCAACGCCCACCACTGGAGCCCCTGCGATGAGCACGAGGAACGAACTGCCCATCTACGGCAACTACCGAATCATCACCTTCAACACCCGCGTCGCTTGGTGGGTCGCGCCATACCTCAAGGCCGTGGCGTGGGTCGCCCGCGCCACCGGCGTGCATCCCGACATTCGCAAGGTAACGCGCACCGTTATGCGCGGCATTCATCCCACCACGGTGGCGCAGCCACGCCGCTGAGCACCACCACACCAACCCACAGGAGAACCCTGCCATGAGCAAGAAACATCACCAACGCAGCCGCGCCCAGAAGCTGGCACGCCGGACCCGTACCACAGGCGGCGCCTTCCTGGTGACAGCGGCAGCGCGCCGCGCCATGCGGTCGAAGTACATGCCGCACGACGGTGGTGGCGGTTACATGCCGACTCGCCGCTGACCGAGCACCGCGCTACGCCGATGCGCACTCGGCCGCTGGCTCCTGCGACACGGGCAACAACCGTAAGAACGGCAAAGGAAACGGAAATGGGCAACGAAGCGACACGATTCTCGGCAGCACGCCAACCTGCACGCCGCCGCGGCAAAGAGCTGCGCACGAAGATCCTTGAGGCGATCAAGGAAGAGACCAAGATGAACGAGAAGGGCTTCTACAAAGCCGTCGCCAAGAAGGCCATCTCGGAAGGCGACACGGTGATGATGAAGGAGCTGCTCACCCGAGTGGCGCCGGCCGCCAAGCCGGTTGCACCCACGGTGCAGTTCGACTTCCCAGAGGGCGGCACGCCGGTCGAGCAGGTCGACGCCATCGTGCGCGCCGTCGCCGGCGGCAAGGTCTCGCCCGACGTTGGCCAGCAGCTCGTCGCGATGATTCGCGGCAAGCTCGACGTGCTGGAGATCAGCGAACTCGCCGACCGTCTGGCGAAGATTGAGGCCCAGCTCGCCGAGGGCCAATGAGCCGACGCCGCATCTCGCGTGGGGCGATTGCCCGGGTAGAGCGCTACTTCAAGGGCATCGCCACCAAGGCCGAACCGGCTGTGTTCGGCATCTGCAACATGCAGCGCGAGGTCATCAAGCGCGTTGACATCGATGGGAATGAGACGGACGCCGAGCCGACCGTGCTTATTCCCGCCAGGCTGGAACGCCTGATCTATCCGAAGCGCCTGAAGATCGTCTACGGCGGGCGCGGGTCGGCCAAGACACGCACGGTTGTCTCCATCCTCACCGCCCAGGCGTCGGCGCGCCGAGAGCGCGTTCTGTGCCTTCGCGAGATCCAGGCGTCAATCGAGGAATCCAGCCTCGCCGAGCTGTCGGAAGAGATCGAGCGACGCGATCTGTCCGATTCGTTCGTGGTGGGCCGCAAGACCATCCGTGTGCCAGCGACACGCAGCAGCTTTTCGTTTCGCGGTCTGCTGCGCAACGTCAACGGCATCAAGGGCTTCGCCAAGGCGACAAAGGCCTGGGTGGAAGAAGGCGAGACCGTATCCCGCGAGTCGTGGCAGATCCTTATGCCGACCATCCGCGAGCCGGGGTCGGAGATCATCGTCACCTTCAACCCGAACAAGGCGACCGACCCAACGTGGGTCGACCTCATCGGGCCGTATGAGCACCTGCTCGACGCCGACGGCTGCTACGAGGATGACGACGTGCTCATCATCCGCGCCAACTACACCGACAACCCGTGGTTCACCGACGAGCTGGAGCTGGAGCGCGCCAAGATGGAGCGCACCGACACCGACCGTTACAACTGGATTTGGCTGGGCAAGTTCAATCGGCGCTCCGATGAATTGATCTTTGCCGGTAAATGGCGGAAAGAGGAATTCGAGACGCCGGCCAATGCGCGTTTCTTCTTTGGCGCCGACTGGGGCTTTGCAAAAGACCCGACCACGCTTAATCGCAGTTTCGTTAAAGGAAATACGCTTTATGTCGACTATGAGGCCCACGGTGAACAGGTCGATCTCGATGAAATCTGGAAGCTGTTCGCTGGCAATGAAGGCATGCGGGAAGACCAGAATGCGAAATGGCGCCTGGCCGATGGCCTGAAGTTCAAGGGCATCCCCGGTGCCCGCCGCTGGAAGATCAAGGCCGACTGTGCGCGGCCCGAGACGATCAGCCTCGTCGCAAAGCAAGGATTCAACATCGAGGCCGCGAAGAAGTGGGGTGGCTCTGTAGAGGATGGAATCACGTTTTTACGCGGTTTTGACGCGATTATTATTCATCCACGGTGCGTTAAAACCATTGAAGAGTTTGAGCGCTATTCGTACAAGGTGGATAAAACAACAGGTGAGGTTCTGCCTATAATCGTCGACGCATGGAACCACCACATTGACGGAATTCGCTATTCGATGGATGGCTATATCCGTGGACGTGGTACTGGCCTGAATATTTCGGATGACGCATTGCGTGCCGTAATGGGGTCTTAATTCCATCGTTTTTCGTGATTTAAACCACTTTACGGAGTATCAAATGCGCTCGCTGCTCTCGGCCATCCTCGGCCTGTCCCTCGTCTCGATCCGCATGGCTGACGACGCACCGTCAGCTTCCCCCGAAGACGCCTACGCGCCGGCTGACACCGCGCCGACCAGCGACACCACCGCGGACATTGCCGCCGCTGCGCCGGTGGAAGCGGGGGAGCCCGTGGCCGCTGCATCCAGTGCGGCCGATACCCCCGCAAGCGACATTGCCTCGTCTGCGCCGACTGCCTCGACCGAAGCCGACACCGTGGCCACCACTGACCCGGTGCCGGCCGTCGCGCTCGATGTGGAAGACCACGCCGAAGCGCGCGAGCGGTTCGCCGGCCTGATGGCCAAGCTGCACGCCTTCGAGCACGAAGCCGTCGACGAGCTGAAGGCCGACCTGCACGCCATCGGCCTGCTGCTGCACCTGCACTCGGTCGCTTCCACGCAGGCCGACGCCACCGGCGATTACAAGCCGGAAAACCTGTCGTAACCCGTCCCCGGCACGCCATGCTCGAAAAAATCCGTTCCTTTCTCGGCGGCGTGCCGCTTGTCTCCCCAGGTGCCGCGCACGCCGAGGCCGCGCCGGCACCGCGCATTGAACCCAGCTTTCCGGCGCTGGTCGGCCCTGAGCGGCGGGGCCTGAAAATCAGCCCAACGGTGATCGACGCCCTGGTCGCCCAGGATGCCGCCGCAGGCGCTGCGGTCGATTGGCAGGCGAAGTTCAAACCGCCCGTAGTGGCGCCGGGCACCTTCACCAAGGGCGAAGAGGCGCCGGAGGTCGCGATGGATTCCGTCTGCGACAATCTGGCCGCCACGCTGGGCACGTGCACCGGCTTCAACCAGCTCAACGGCGTCGACTTCATCGGTTACGCCGCACTGTCGCTGCTCTCCCAGCATCCGCTCATCCGCGCCATGGTCGAGACCCTGGCCGACGAGATGACCCGCAAGTGGATCGAGTTCAGCGGCCAGGGCAGCGAGGAATCGGACGCCGAGCGCGTGAAGGCGCTGCAGGCGGCCACCGAGCGCTACCACCTCAAGACCGCGTTCAACAAGGCGATGAAGAAAACCGGCTACTTCGGTGGCTGCATGCTCTACATCGACATGGGCGACAACACGCGGACGCCCGCCGGCTTGGCGGAGGTCGCGACACCTTTGACGCTCGACTCAGCCAAGATCACGAAGGGCTCGTTCAAGGGCTTCCGGATCATCGAGCCGATCAACTGCTACCCGGCGCCGTACAACGCTGACAACCCGCTGGAAGCCGACTACTACCAGCCGACGGCGTGGCTAGTTCAAGGGCGGCGTGTGCACGCATCGCGCATGCTGCACTTCGCGCAGAACGAGCCTCCCATCCTGCTCAAACCGGCCTACAACTTCTTCGGCATCCCGCTCGCGCAGATGGCGCTCGACTACATCGACCGGTTCGACACGGTGCGCATCTCGGTCGCCAAGCTCATCAAGCGCTTCAGCACGTCGATCCTGAAGACCGACATGAGCCAGATCATGAACGGCGGCGGCTACGAGGATGCGGCGTCGCTGAAGGCCCGCGCGCTGATGTGGAGCTTGCTGGGCTCGAACGAAGGCCTGATGGCCCTCGACAAGGAAGCCGAGGATTTCGTCCAGGTCAACACGCCGCTGTCGGGCTTGGCCGACATCGTGTCGCAGCAGCTCGAACTGCTGGCCGCCATCAGCCGCACGCCGGCCGTGAAGCTGCTGGGCATCTCGCCGAAGGGCTTCAACTCCACCGGCGAATATGACGAGGCGAACTGGTACGACCACGTTGCCAGCCAACAGGCCAACGTCTTCAGCGACAACCTGGCCAAGGCCATCAAGATCATCCAGCTCTCAGAAACGGGCGTGATCGACGACGACCTCACGCACCGCTTCGTGCCCCTGCACGAGCAGTCGGAGGTCGAGAAGGCTACCAACCGCAAGGCCAACGCTGATACCTTCGCCGTCTACTACGACCGCGGCGTCGTGAGCGCCGAGGAAGAGCGCGCCCGCTTGGCCGCCGACCCTGACAGCGGCTATGACTCGATCGATGTCGACGATCTGCCCGAGCAGCCCGGCGGTGGTCAAATCGGCGAAGGGATCGAGGAAGACGACGGCGCCGGAGTAGCCTGATGCCGGCGCGCGCACCAAAGGCGCGCGGCGAGATGCGCCCGGCGCGCCCCAGCGCTACCGCCCGCATCAGCTACCAGCGCTCGCTGGAACGCCTCATCGATGAGATGCACCGCTCGACCATCTACTGGTTGACGGCCGCCTACCGCAAGCGCGAGAGCGAGATTGCCACCGACGCGAGCCCGGCCCGCGCCCTGGGCGACGAGCTGCGCAAGCGCGCGACGCAGTGGCGGAAGATGTTCGCCGAGAAGGCGCCAGACCTCGCCGACTACTTCATCGGGAAGATCGACCGGCACGCCATGAACGCCGTGCGGCAGTCCGTCGTGTCCGCCACCGGCATGGCCGTCACGATGAAAGACACGCTGCTCACGAACACGGTGATGCAGGCGACCGTGCAGGAAAACGTCTCGCTCATCAAGTCGATCCAGTCGGAATACGCCACCGAGGTGGAAGGCCTTGTGATGCGCAGCGTGGCCGCCGGCCGTGACCTGAAGACGCTCACCGACGAGCTGCAGGAGCGCTACGCCGTCACCCGGCGCCGCGCCAAGCTGATCGCCAACGACCAGAACAACAAGGCCACCGCGCAGATGGCGCGCGCCCGGCAGCTTTCGCTCGGCGTCACGAAGGCGCGGTGGATGCACACCGGCGGCGGCAAGACGCCACGCCCATCGCATGTGCACGCCAATGGAAAGGTTTTTGATCTGGCAAAAGGCCTTTTTATTGACGGCAAGTGGACTTTTCCAGGTGAAGAGATAAATTGCGGATGTGTAGCCGCTCCAATCATTCCTGGTGTTGATGATGAAGACGATGAATAAATCCGAGGTAATTCTCGCTTTTGATAAAGAAACGGTGCGTTCTTTCGATAAAGACGGTCGCATGAAAGTGGCCGTCAGCCGAATCTCAAAGGCGGACGTGAATCCGTATTGGGGTAGGGAGATCATCGACTGGGAGCGGCTCGGGCTCGACCCCGATCGCGTCTACAACGTCTTCCGACCGCCCGAAGAGCTTCGCCGCGCGGCCTCCACGTTCAACAAGCTGCCCATCCTCGCCGTACACAAACACGTAAGTGCAAAAGACCCTAAAAAAGATCTGATTATTGGAACTACAGGGTCTAATTCGCAATTCGACGGTGAATATCTAACCAATGATTTGGCATTCTGGGATGCTGAATTTATCGAAAAAATTGAGTCGGACGAGCAACGGGAATTGTCCAGTTCTTATCGTTACGTTCCCGTTTTGGAAAATGGCTCATATAATTCCCAGCCATACGAAATAAAGATGACGAAGATTGAAGGCAATCACGTCGCTTTAGTCGTAGAGGGCCGCGCCGGACCGGATGTGCTGGTGGCCGACTCCCAAATCCAACCTCCTGGAAAGGTACGAACCGTGAAACTGAACCCGAAGCAACAGGCCGCGCTCAAGGCGCGACTGCCGAAGCTCAAGGTGGCGATGGACGAGGGCCTCGACACCGAAGCCGCCGAACAAGCGCTGGAAGAAGCCCTCGAAGAAGTGCAGGCGCTGGGCGGCGAGTCCGCGCAGGACGACGGCAACACCGAAGTCGTCGGGCTGCTCAAGCAACTGCTGGCCAAGCTGGAAAACAAGGGCGCCTGCGACGAAGACGACGAGGAAGCCAAGCGCAAGGCTGCCCAGGACGAAGAAGCCCGCGCCGAGGAGGCCAAGAAGGCCGAGCAGGCGAAGAACGCTTCGGCCATGGACGCCAAGATCAAGGAAGCCACCGACGGCGTGAAACAGTCGATCGAGGGTCGCTTCCGCGCCGCCGACAAGGTTGCGCCGATCACCGGCAAGATCGACGCCATGGCTTTCGACTCTGCCGAGGCCATCTACGCCCACGCGCTGAAGGTTGGCGGCATGGATCCGGAAAAGCACGACAAGGTGGCCTATGCCGGCATCGTCGACGTGCTGATCGCCAGTCGCCCGGGCAACCAGGTGCTCACCGCCAGCGACGAGAAATCGGACGCGGAGCTGCAAAAGCTCTTCCCGAATCTCGCCAAGATCAACCACGCGTAAGGATCGAACATCATGGGTTTCCCGAACGCAGTACGTCTTCAGCCCGAGGTCGGTGTGCCTGGCACGCGCGCCTCGATGAACCCGATCTCGGCGATCTCGCGTGTAGCGCAGACGGCTGTCACCGTGGGTCGCTTTGTGTGGCCGGGCACTGACACCGACAACCAAGTGCAGAACACCGGTACTGGCAAGCCGTTGGGCTTCGCAATGACCGATCAGGTTGGCGTGATCCCTAACTATTTGCAGGAATACAGCATGTCGGTTCCGGCCGGCATGGCTGTTCAAGTCGCGGAGCAAGGCGAGTTCTTCGCGAGTTCGGCCAACGCCGCAACGCTCGGCCAGAAGGTGTTCGCGACTCTCGCTGACGGCACGCTGCAGTTTGGCGCCGCCGGCGCGACGGTCACGGGCGCCATCGAAACGCAGTTTGTCGTGACGCGTGGCGGTGCGGCGAACTCGGTTATCAAGATCTCGACGTGGAGCCAACTGGCATGAAGCTGAATCAACTTTCCGCATACGGCATCCACCTCCCGCATGGTGCCGAGCTGCTCACCGATGCTTCGAAATCGAAGCTCATTGCAGCAATGGACGCGGCGGGCCCACTTGTCACGCAGCCGAACAACGGCATTCCTCAGATGCTCACGAACTACTTCGATCCGCGCGTGATCGAGGTGCTCGTTGCGCCGATGAACGCCGAACTGCTTTATCCGCCTGTACAGAAAGGCGACTGGACGACCTCGACGGCTACGTTCATGTCCGTCGAATCGACCGGTGAGACGGCGACGTACGGTGACTACAGTGGCAACGGTCAGTCGGGCCACAACGTGAACTTCCCGGCCCGTCAGAACTACGGGTTCCAGACGAACACGCAGTGGGGCGACAAGCAGATGGCAGTCGCCGCAAAGGCCCGCCTCGACTACGCTGGTCGCCAGCAGCTCGCCTCGGCGTTGATCCTCCGCAAGAAGGAAAACGCGATCTTCCTATTCGGCGTGGCCGGCCTGCAGAACTACGGCCTGACGAATGACCCTGCGCTCAGCGCTCCGGTTGCTCCCACCACTGGCGCCGGTGGCACGACGTGGGATGCGAAGACGTCGGACGAGATCTACGCCGATTTCGTGCTGCTCTGGAAAAACCTGATCGCCGCAGGCAACGGCCTGATCAACACGAAGTCGCGCGTGAAGGTCGGAATCCCGAACGTGTCCGAGCAGAACCTGACCAAACAGAACGCGTATGGTCAGGTGCTGCGCGACCGGCTGAAGCTGGCCTATCCGAACATGGAGATCGAGACGATCCCCGAATTCGCGACGGGCAGCGGCAACCTCGTGCAGATGATCGCTGTGGACGTGGAGGGCCAGCCGACAGGCGAACTGGCATACGCCGAGCGCATGCGTGCACACGGTGTCGTCCGTCGCGATTCTTCGTACTCGGAAAAGAAGTCCGGTCACGCGTACGGCGCGGTGCTGTACTACCCGAACTTCATCCAACAAATGCTGGGGGTCTGATATGGCGGAAGTCCAAGAAACGAAGCCGGCCAAGCCGGTCAAGGTGTACTGCAAGCTCCCGCACGGGATCGTCTACAACCTGCCGGGCGATCGCAGCGTGCGCCTCGTCGGCATGTATGGCGATGAGCGATCGGAGCTGCAGGTCGCAGGCATGCCGGGCCGCGACAGCGTTGCCGGCCACGGCGTCACGCTGGTCGACGCTGACGACTGGGAGCAGATCGTCAAGGATCACGGCAAGTCGGCAGCGCATGTCAACAAGTTCATCTTCGTCGCTAAGGACGACAAGTCCGGTGAGGCGCAGGCGAACGAGCTGAGCGGCAACAAGACGGGTTTCGAGCCGTATGACCCGAACGCGAACCGCGAAGACAAGACCGTCGATGGCACCAAGACGGGCGACATCGAGAAGAAGTAAGCATGACCACGGGTGTCGTCACCTTTGACCCGGCCGCCTTCAGGGCGGCTTTTCCTGCTTTTGCGGGTCAGAGCGACGACACCCTCAACGGCTACTTCGCAGCCGCCAGCATCTTCCTGAACAACACCCCCGCGTCGATCGTGCAGGATGTGACCATCCGCGCGCAGATGCTCAATTTCATCACCGCCCACATCGCGTTCCTCATGGGGCGCGCGAGCGCTGGTGATGGTTCCCAGGCCGCTCTCGTGGGCCAGATGACCGGTGCCACCGAAGGCACGGTGAATGCGACCTTCGCGCAGGTGCAAGCGCAGAACGCCGTCTTCTGGGCACAGAGCCAGTACGGCCTGCTCTTCTGGCAGATGGCGCTGCCTTACCGCACGTTCCGGTATTTCGCCGCTCCCCATGTGTGCAGCTAAGGTCGCCGGCGGCACGAAGCTGGAAGCCGCGCTCGCGCAGTACCTGAAGGGGACAAACAAGACCATGCGGGCCGGCATCCTTGAAGGCTCGCAGTACCCGGACGGCACACCGACAGCCATGGTGGCCTTCTGGGACGAGTACGGCACGACTCGCAACGTCAACGGCAAGACCATCGTGACACCGCCGCGGCCCTTCATGCGCACCACGGCGCAGGCCAAGGGCACGCGCTGGTCGAAGGTGGTCGGAGCGACGGTGCAACGCAATGGCGGCGATTTCGAGGCCGCGCTGCGCCTGGCGGGCGAGGCGGCGATGACGGACATCAAGCGCACCATCGCCACCTTCACTGATCCCCCCAACAAGCCGTCGACCATCATGAAGAAGGGCCACAACCAGGTGCTGCGCGATTCCAAGCACATGATGAACTCGGTGGCCTACGACATTGTTGACGGCGAGGTGTCGGAATGAACATGCACGGCGTCGTCAAGGGCGTGATCGGCGCGGTGAACCCGCATGTGCCGGTGACGCTCCAGCGCAGCAGCGGCTACGCGACAGCGCCTGACGGTGGGCGTACGCCGAACTACACCACTTCGACCGAAAGCGTGCAGGTGCAGGCGCTGTCGGCGAAGGAGATCCAGCACCTCGACGGACTGAACATCGGCGGTGTGCTGCGCAAGGTCTATCTCGACGGCGACTGGCGGAGCATCTACCGGCCCGGCCAAGGCGGGGGTGATCGCCTCCAGTTCGGCACCACCGCCAACGTGCCCCCCAACCTCCAGGGCACAACGTGGCTCGGCGTGCAGGTGCTGGAAACCTGGCCGGACTGGTGCGCGCTGGCAATCCAACTGCAGATGAGCTGACCATGCCGGCGACCATCACGATCAAGGAAACCGACATCTTCACCGCGCTGCGCACGTTCATGCTGGGCATCCTGCCGGCGGGCGTCGAGGTGGTGAAGGCACAGGAGAACGGCGTAGCCGAGCCAGCGGTCCCGGACTTCGTGACGATGAACGTCATCACGATGCCGCGGCTGTCGACGAACGTCGACACGTTCACCGATCCCGGCACCGGTCTGGGCACACGCAACTCGCTCGCCTCGATGGCGATGCACGTGCAGCTCGACGTGCACGGCCCGAACTCAGCCGACAACACGGCGATCATCGCGACGCTGTTCCGCGACGAATATGGCTGCAATTCTTTTGCGTCCGTAAATTCGCAAATTCAACCGCTTTATTGCGAAGAACCGAAACAAATGCCGTTTATTAACGGTGAAAACCAGTTTGAACAGCGTTGGATTATTGACGCTGCTATTCAGTACAATCCAATCACTCAAACGCCGCAAGATTTCGCAGAAGCCGTTACGGTGCAAATCGTCAGCGTTGATGCGGCATATCCACCCGGAGCCTAAACCATGTCGATCCCGGCATCCCTTATCGCGTCTGCGATTCCGAGCGTTATCAGCGCGGGCGGCTCGGCGCTCGATCTGGTGGGGATTATCCTCACGACGAACCCGCGCGTGCCCATTGGCAGCGTGCCGACTTTCCCGACGCAATTGGCCGTCGCCAATTACTTCGGAGCTAATTCGCTTGAAGCGTCTTTGGCCTCTGTTTATTACAAAGGCTTTGACAATTCGACGAAAAAGCCGGGTTCGCTCGGCTTTATGCAATATCCGACTGCGCCGGTTGCGGCTTATCTGCGCGGCGGCTCGCTGGCAGCAATGACGCTCTCGCAGCTTCAGGCGCTGTCGGGCTCGCTGTCGGTGGTGGTGGATGGCTTCACCTGGGCGGCTGCCTCGATCAACCTGTCGAGCGCGTCGAGCTTCTCGGCCGCCGCTGCGACGATCCAAAGCGCGCTGGCAGCGACCACACAGACATCGGCCGCATTCACCGGCGCGATCAGCGGCACGACGCTCACCGTGTCGGCAGTAACGACCGGCGCAATTGCGATTGGCCAGAAGATCACCGGCACGGGCGTCGCAGCCGGCACCGTCGTGACGGGCTTCGTGTCCGGCACCGGCGGCACGGGCACCTACACGGTGAACAACACGCAGACGGTGGCAAGCGGCTCGATGACCGGCGCATATGTCGCGCCGGCTGTGACGTTTGACAGCGTGTCCAGTGCGTTCGTTGTCACGTCTGGCATCACTGGCGCCGCATCGACCATTGCTTACGCTACTGGCACGCTGGCTGCGGGTATCGCGCTCACGCAGGCGACCGGCGCCGTGCTGTCGCAAGGCGCGATCGCCTCGACGCCCGCCAACGCGATGAATGCGCTGGTGCGGCTGACGACCAACTGGGCGTCGTTCATGACGGCGTTTGATCCGGACAACGGCAGCGGCAACGCGCAGAAACAGGCTTTCGCGACCTGGACGGCGCAGCAGCCGAATCGCTACTTGTACGCCGCATGGGATCCGGACCAAAGCCCGACGACGGTCGTGCCGGCTACCTCCTCGCTCGGGTACATCGTCGATCAGGCCAACATGTCCGGCGTCGCGCCGATCTACCAGGACGTGAACCAAGCCGCGTTCCTGATGGGCATGATCGCCTCGATCGACTTCAGCGCGCGCGCCGGCCGCATCACAACGTCGTTCAAGTCGCAGTCCGGCTTGGCCGCCACCGTGACCGACCCGACGGTGTACACGAACCTGAAGGCCAACGGCTACAACTGCTACGGGGCATTCGCAACGGCCAACCAGCAGTTCACCTTCTTCACGCCTGGCCAGATCGCGGGGCAGTACGACTGGATCGATTCCTACGTCAACCAAATCTGGCTGAACAACCAGTTCCAGCTCGCGATCATGAACGGCCTGACGCAGGCCAACTCGGTGCCCTACAACGCCACGGGCGACGCCCTCATCGAGGCGTGGCTGATGGACCCGATCAACCAGTTCGCGAACTTCGGGGGCCTGCAAGCGGGTGTGCAGCTCTCAGCGGCACAGATTGCCGAGGTGAACAACGCCGCAGGCTTGGCGATCGACAAAACGCTGTCGACGCGCGGCTGGTATCTGCAGGTGCTCGCTTCGACGACTGCGGCGCAGATCCGTGCCGCGCGTCAATCTCCGCCGGTCAATTTCTGGTACATGGACGGCGGTAGCGTCCAAGTCGTCCAGATGGCCTCGGTCATGGTTCAGTAAGGGGAAACAAACATGGCAGGCACCATCACCAGCGCAAACAGCCAGATCTTCCTGGCTGTGAATACCGTCTTCCCGGTCGCCCAGCAGATTCAGGGCTACGCGGCCGAAGACATCTTCGACACGGACGACGTTGAACTCGCGGAAGTCGCGATGGGTCTCGACGGCAAGCAGGCAAGCGGCTGGATCCCGCACAACACCAAGTGGCGTATCACGCTGATGGCGAACTCGCCATCGATCGCGTTTTTCGACGCCTGGATCAACGCTCAAGACGCGCTGCAGGACGTCTACACCGCGACGGGCATCGTGCTGCTGAAAGGCCCGGGGCGCAAATACGCCATGGGCAACGGCACGCTCACGCGCGGCAAGGTCATGCCGGACGCCAAGAAGACGTTGCAGCCCGTTACCTACGAGATCACCTGGGAGTCGGTGCGCCCGGCACCGGTCTGATATGGCGCGCAAAACCACCACCTTCATTGCCACCGACGGCCGCGACAAGGGCAAGCGGTTTCTCATCACCGAGATGTCAGCCTACCAGTCGGAAGAGTGGGCCGCCCGCGCGCTCTTCGCGGTCATGCACAGCGGTGTCGAGGTACCCGACGAAGTGCTGTCGGCCGGCTTCGCTGGCGTGGCCGCCATCGGCATCAAGGCACTGACCAAGGTGCCGTTCGAGCTGGTCAAGCCGCTGTTCGACGAGATGATGACGTGCGTTCAGTTTGAGTTCGCCACCGGCCAGCAGGGCGGCGCCCGCGCGTTGGTCGAGGGCGAGAACGGCGACATCGAGGAAGTTGCGACACGGCTGAAGCTGCGTAAGGCGGTCCTCGAACTGCACATGGAGTCTTTTATCGCCGCCGACCCATCGACGCAGGCTTCTGGGTCGGCGAGTCAATCGGCGGCCTGATCGACTATCCGAACGTGCCGCGCAGCATTGGCGCGGTGCTGTCGAGCAGGCACGCCAACCTGCGCGAACTCCAGACTTTCTACGGCCAGGAAGACCTGCATGACCTGCTCGAAATAATCATCGTCGACAGCCACAACGAGCGCGTCGCGATGGAACGGAGAAAGTAACCGTGGCGACTATCGTCGATGCTCTGGTTGTGACCCTCGGCCTCGATGCCGCAGCGTTCAAGCGCGGCAAGGCCGAGGCCTCGCAGGCAACCAAGAAACTCACAGCGGAAGAGATCCGCGCCGCCAAGGAGATCGAGGCGCGCAACAAGCGCGCCGCCGACTCGTTCAAGCGCCTGCGCACCGAAGTCCTCGCGCTCGTCACCATCTTCACCGCCGGCCTCGGCATCAAAGGCCTGGCCGACTACACCGCGGACACCATCAAGGGCGCCATCGCTACCGGCCAGCTCGCACGCGAGCTGAACATGGTGCCCGGGCAGGTGCGCGCGGTCGAGCAGAGCTTCGACCGGCTGGGCGCGTCCGCTGGCGACGCAGACGACGCACTCAAGAGCATCCAGGAACAGGCCGCCAAGCTGCAATCGGGCGAGCTGGACAAGCGGCTGGAGGCGTACCTGCTAAATGCCAGCCGCGCGGGCGTGAACGCCGACGTGCGCGACGCCAACGACCCCATGAAGAAGCTGGAGCGCGACGCCGAGATCGCGCAGAAGCTCGCCAAGACGCAGGGCACCGGCTTCGCCATCCTGGCCATGCAGCAGGAGGGCTACACGCGCGCGATGGCCTACGCGCTCATGCAGGGCCCGCAGGCGCTGCGCGCGGAGATGGAGCGGCAACAGAAGCTCAACGAGCTGTCGGAGCAGGAAACCGACCGCCTGCGCGCGCTGAACAACCGCTGGAAGGATTTCAAGGAAGGCATCGGCAACACGATGCAGCGTGTGGTGATCGCCATGGCGCCCGGGTTCGAGACCATCATGGGGCTGCTCGAACGCCTCTCGAATTGGTTCTCCAACCACTCCGACGAGATTGGTGCACAGACGGCAGAGATGGCCGAAAAGTTTGCCGCCTGGGTGACCAGTATCAACTGGTCGCAGCTCATCGCCGATGTGAAGGAGTTTTTCCAAGAACTCGACAAAGGCGTGCAGGCGCTGGGCGGCTGGAAGGTCGTGCTGATGGCGCTGCTCGGCCTGAAGATCATCTCGATGGTGGCGCCTGTTCTGCAGCTCGCCGGTGCGCTCGGCGGCCTCGGCACGTCGCTGGGCGTGATCGGTCGCCTCGGGCCGGCGGCCATTGCCGTGCTGGGCGGCCTCGGCATCGCCAAGCTGCTCGGGCTGCCCGACGCCGACAAGTCGAAGGGACTCGAAGACATCAAGAACGGGAAGTGGTGGGCAGCTTCTGCCGACCTGCCGGCGGGCGACTTCCTCACCGCGCTGGCGGCCAAGGCCACCGGCAAATCGAATGCGGACGTTGCTGCATTCCTGACGCTGCCTGATTCGCTGGTGAAGAAGGCCGGCCCCACCGCCGTCGACGCGGCGTTGGCGACACAGGCCAAGTATGGCGTGCCCGCCGCGGTGACGCTCGGCCAGTATGGACTGGAGAGCGGCTTCGGCAAGCGCATGCCGGCTGGCAGCAACAACCCGTTCGGGATCAAGGCCACTGCCGGCCAGCCGTATGTCGAGGCGGAGACCACCGAGGTCGTCAACGGCGTCGCGCAGCGTGTGAAACAGCGCTTCGCCAAGTATGACTCCCTCGCCGACGCCTTCGATGCGCACGGGCGCCTGCTCGCCAACGGGAAGGCGTACGAAGAGGCGCGCAAGCATACCGACGACCCCATGGCCTACGCCGCCGCGCTGACCGGTAAGTACGCCACCGACCCCCAGTACGGCGCCAAGCTGCAGGCCATCATGGGCTCTTCAGCGCTGCGCCAGGCCAACGCCGCGCAGATCGCGCAGCAGAGCGCGCTGGCGGGCACGGCCACGCTGCCAGCGGCCGGCGCACCGACCAGCACTTCGACCAGCGAAACGAACATCAACGGGCCGATCAACGTCTACACCCAGGCCACGGATGCCAACGGCATCGCGCGCGACTTCGCGCCCGCCGTGCAGCGGCAGTCGATGGTCGCCCAGGCCAATACGGGGATGAGCTGACATGCCGATGCCTGACATTGAAGTCCCTGAGTACCCGGACGTGCCGGATATGCCCGGCGTGCCGCCGGTGCTGCGCAACCCACTTGCTGATCCTGGTCGCCTGATCCCGCAGCTCTTGAGCGGCGATGTGATCGGGATCCTCGACGACGTACTGCGGCCGGTCTGGGGCATCTTCGACGAGACTGGCGCGCCGATGGCGGTCGCCGATACGGCCACCACGCTGGAGTTTCGCGCGGACTCACGTGTCTCTGACTATCCGCAGGAAGAGGGCGCGTTCGAGTCCTACAACAAGGTGCAGTTGCCCTATGAGGCGCGCGTGCAGCTCGTGTGCGGGCGTTCGGTGGCCGATCGTGCGGCATTCCTGGGCGCAATCGAGGCTGCCAAGCAGTCGACCATGCTTTTCAACGTGGTGACGCCGGAGGGCGTCTATGCCAACGCGAACGTGGTCGCCTATGACACGCGGCGCGAGGTGCGCAATGGCGTGACGCTGCTCAAGGTGAACACGCACCTGGAAGAGATTCGGGTGACGGCCACCGCCGAGTTTGCGAACACCCAGAACTCGGCATCGGCAGATCCGGTATCTCAAGGGCAGGTGCAGCCGCAGACGCCGACGGCGGAGCAGAACGCACTCATCGGTTCGCAGGGGGCGTGATGCAGCTCATTCCAGTCACCGCCACGCCGTCGCAGAAGCTATCCGTGCTGCTCGCCGGCCAGAACTGCCAGATCAACGTCTACCAGAAGACGACCGGCCTGTATCTAGACCTCGCGATCAACAACGTGCCCATCAAAAGCGGCGTCGTCGCGCGTGATCGAGTGTGGCTGATCCGCCATCCCTATCTGGGCTTTGTCGGCGATCTCATGTTCGCCGACACGCAGGGCACCAGCGACCCGACTTACGACGGCCTCGGCACGCGCTATCTGCTCGTCTACCTGGAGGCGTCCGACCTATGAGCTTCACCCGCAAGCGCATCGACGTGACGCTCTCGCTGGGCACCGGCACCTTTGGCGAGGGCGATGCGAATACCGTCACCCTCACGGGCCTGCGCGTGCACGCCATCATTCAGGCGACCTACGGCGACGCTATGCCGGCCGCGCACGTGCGCATCTTCGGCCTGACGTTGCAGATGCTCAACGAACTCACATCCGTCGGCCTCATCAATTCGGGCGTGCGCTTCAAGAACACCATGCTGCTGGCAGCCGGAGACGACGAAACCGGGCTGAGCAGCATCTACAACGGCACGATCAACGAATCGTGGGCCAACCTGGACGGTATGCCCGAATCGTGCCTGGAGATCATCGGCGTGGCCGGCTTGGCGGCATCCCTGAAGCCCGTGGGCGCGCTGAGCGTACAGGGGCAGGCGGACGTGGCGACGATCATGCAGTCGCTTGCTACGCAGATGGGGTTCGCGTTCGAGAACAACGGCGTGCAGGTGCAGCTATCGAACCCGTATTTTCCCGGCACGGCGCTCGCGCAGGCGAAAGCATGCGCGCGGGCTGCCGACATCTCGATGACCATCGATCGCGGAACGCTGGCGATCTGGCCGAAGTTCGGGTTCCGCGCTGACCCCGAAGGGCCGCCTCTGATCTCGCCGGCCACGGGCATGCGCGGCTATCCGCGCTACTCAAGCAACGGGGTAGAAGTGTCAACCCTGTTCAATCCGCAGATCAAGCCCGGCGGCCAGATCGAGATCCAAAGCCAGCTCCAGATGGCATGTGGCAAATGGCTCGTCTCCAATGCCACGCACATCCTCGAAAGCGAGACGCCCAACGGTCAGTGGTTCACCGGCATTCTTGCGAGGCCGCAAAGTGTCTGACGCCCAGAACAACGCCTATCTCGGTGCCGCCGATCAGGCCACGGGCGCCGACCAGACCAATCTGCAATCGTTCCTGATCTGGCAGATTCTGCGATCGATCAGCGGCGCCAAGCTGGTGCAGGTCGTCGCCGTCACCAATAGCGGCGGCGTGAGTCCCGTCGGCTTCGTTGACGTGCAGCCGCTGGTCAATCAACTCGACGGCTGGAACAACGCGACGCCGCACGGGACCGTCTACCACCTTCCGTATTTCCGGCTCCAGGGCGGCACCAACGCGGTCATCATCGACCCGCAGGTCGGCGACATCGGTTTGGCCGTGGTGGAGGATCGCGACATCTCCTCGGTGAAGGCGACCAAGGTGCAGGCCAACCCGGGCTCGAAGCGCATTTTTGACATCGCCGACGGCCTGTATCTCGGGGGCTTCCTGAACGGCACGCCGCAGCAGTATGTGCAGTTCAGCGGGGCCGGCGTCGCCGTCGTCTCGCCGACGAAGGTGACGCTGCAGGCGCCGCTCGTCGAGGTCGATGCCGCTACGTCGTTCACGGTCAACTCGCCGCAGTCTGGCTTCAGCGGCACGGTGATCGTTCAGGGGCTGCTTTCTTGGCTGGCGGGCATGACCGGGAGTGCGATCAGCGGTGTCGCTTCCTATATCTCCGGCGCTGTGCAGTTCGTTGGCAGCATCACCTCGAACGGCAAACGCATTGACGACACCCACACGCACAACGGCGTTCAGCCGGGTGGCGGCAACAGCGGGAGTGTGAACTGATGGCCTCGACTCTTCTTCTCGATCGCACCCTTTGGGATCTGTGCTTGGATGCCAACGGCAACATCGCCATGGCAGATGAGCCATATGCCATCGCCCAGGACGTGGCCAGCGCCGTGCGCACGTTCCTGGGCGAGTGTTGGTTCAACGTCAAGGATGGCGTGCCGTACTGGTCGGAGATCCTCGGCCAGCGTCCGCCGCTGCAGCTCGTCAAATCGCGCATCGTCACCGCGGCGCTGACCGTCAAAGGCGTTGTATCCGCCCAGTGCTTCATCACCGGCTTTGAAGGGCGCGTGCTCTCCGGCCAAGTCCAGGTGACGACCGACGCGGGCGTCACGCTGCCGATCACCTTCTGAGGTTCCACATGGCCAATCCTTCCTCCAGCGTTCCGCCGATCAACTGGGCGCCCACCGGCCCCATCGTGCCCGCCGAGTCGGCCATCCTGGCCGGCGCGCTGGCCGATGCCAACGCCGCGTTTGGCGGCAACCTGAACACGACCAACGCCGACGGTACGCCGAACACAAAGACGCCACAGGGACAGTTCGCAACGAGCTGGGCAGCCACCATCGCAGCGAAGAACGACGACATGCTGCAGGTGGTGAACGGCGTCGACCCGGATACAGCCGACGGGCGGTTCCAGGATGCCATCGGCCGCATCTACTTCATTGAACGCAATCCGGCCCAGCCTACGGCGCTGCAGATCGCCTGCGGTGGGCTTGTTGGTACGGTGATTCCGCTTGGCGCGCGAATCGCCGACCAGAGCCAGAACGTGTACGTCTGCACGCAGGCCGGTACGATCCCCGCAAGCGGCTCAATCACGCTCGCATTCGCGTGCACCGTGACCGGCCCGACGCCGGTGCCGGCAGCAAATCAGGTGAGCATCAACCAAGCTATCCCCGGATGGGACACTGTAAGCGTTGTGTCTGGCGTCGCTGGCAACGTGGTCGAGAGCCGTGCCGATTTCGAGTACCGCCGCCGGCAGTCGGTTTCGCAGAATGCCTCGGGGTCTGTGCCTGCTGTGCGCGGGCGCGTGCTGAACGTCTCAGGTGTGCTCGATGCCTACGTGACTGACAACCCGAACTCGACGCCGCTCACGATTGGCGGCGTGAAGCTCGCACCGAATTCCCTCTACGTGGGCGTCTATGGTGGCGCTCCGCAGGACATCGCCAACGCCATCTGGGCAAAGAAATCGCCGGGCTGCAACTACAACGGCAATACGACCGTCACGGTATATGACACCGACGGATATCAGCAGCCTTATCCACAATATTCGGTCACTTATCAAACACTCACGCCGACGCCGATTCTTTTTTCCGTTCAAGTCGTAAATAACCCGAATTTGCCAACCAACTATGTGCAATTGATTAAAAACGCGGTTATTGCTGCATTCACGGGATCGGACGGCGGAGCGCGTGCTCGTAGCGGTACTACGTTGTTTGCAGGGCGCTATTACCCCGGTGTCATGGCCGTTGATCCATCAGTCGAACTGTTGTCGATTCAGCTCGGCATTGGCACAGCAAATTCCAATTCTGTTGCGATCGGGATTAATCAGTCGCCTACAATAACGGCAGCCAATATTTCAGTGACTGCGGTGTAAATGTTCAACGTCGAGCAAACCATCCTCAGCCAATACGCGAACAGCCCGACGCTCGTCCAGTTGATTAAAAACATGGACGACTACATCGACCCGAGCGCGGATATTGACGCCTTCTACAACCTGATCTGGAACGTGGACACGGCTGTAGGGAAGGGGCTCGACATCTGGGGAAAGATCGTCGGGCTGGAGAACGGTCGCAAGTTGACCATCCCGACGACCGAGATCAACTTCGGGTTTTCCGAAGCGGGCACGGCGAGCGCCCAGCCGTTCGACCAGGGTGTCTTCTACTCGGGCACGCCGGGCACGCAGACCTATGTGCTGCAAGACGCGCCATTCAAGACGCTGATCCTCGCGAAAGCGATGGCGAATATCACGGATTGCTCGATCCCCAGCATCAACCAATTGCTGCAGAACCTGTTTGCCGGCCGGGGCCGCTGCTACGTGAACGACCTGGGGAATATGCAGGTGCGCTACACGTTCGAGTTTTATCTCGAACCGTGGGAGATGGCCGTCGTGCAGCAGTCCGGTGTGCTGCCGCGCCCGACGGGTGTTCTCGCCTCCGTGGCGCAGGTTCCCGTGCCGAATATTTTTGGTTTTGCAGAAGCCGGTGCCAGTGCGGCTCCGTTCGACCAAGGCACCTTCTACTAAGGAAATTGACATGCAGTCGAGCCAAACACCGACTCTGATCCCACTTCCGTTCGCATCGGGCGGCGGCAAGAACACCATCCCGGAGGCCTCACAGCTTCCCGGTAACCCCGGTGGGGCATCGTTCACGGATGGTTTCCCGCCTGCGACGCGCACGCCTCTCGTGGCTGGCGGCATCCCACCTGCAGGTCTCGACATGAACGGGATTCTGTACATGATCACCCAGTCGACCCGCTGGTCGCATGCGGGCGGTCTGTATGGCTTCAGTTCCTCGTTTGCGGCGGACGTGAACGTCGGTGGCTACCCGAGCGGCGCCGAGCTGATGAGTGCAGATCTGCAGGGAAGCTGGGTAAGCCTGAACGACAACAATACCGACAACCCTGATACGGGACCCGGTACGAAGTGGGTGCCGGGCCGCACCTATGGCATCACTGCGCTTGGTGGCCTCACAAACGCCAACGTCACGCTCACGCCTGCACAGGCTGCCAAGAATAAGATCACGCTGGCCGGCACGTTGACGGGCAACATCCAGATCATCTTTCCCACTTGGTTGCGGAACTGGGAGGTCGTCAACAACACGACGGGCAGTTTCACCGTCACCTGCAAGACAGCATCTGGCACCGGCGTGACGGTGGCGCAGGGCGGGGTGCTTTCGCGCATTGCCTGCGACGGCACGAATATCGTGCAGTTGAATGAGCAGATGAACGTGGCGGCAGCCACGACCAGCACGAACCCCGTGCAATTGGGGCAAGTACAGACTCAGGCAGGGACGGCGTTCACGACCGCCGGCACTGCGCCGAGCTACACCTTGACGCCTTCGCCGGCCATTACCGCATACGCAACGAATCAACGCTTCAGCGTGACGTTCAATGCGGCCGGCACGACGGGCAGCAACACGATGAACATCAGCGGCTTGGGTGTGAAGAATCTCAAGCAGTATGACGCCAACGGCGTGAAGCAGCCGGCGGTGATTCCGGCATCGGGTTGGTCGTCGGATGTGGTCTATGACGGCACGGATCTGGTTGTGCTTGATCCGGTCGCGCCGAAGGTGAGCATTGCCGGCTCGATGCGTAACGCTAAGATCACAGTTTCGGCTGCTACTCAAACGCTCACTTTCACAGCGGATGAGGTCGTTGTGGAAACGGGCCTGGGCGGGATGGCGTACACGCTTTCAAATGTCAACGTGTCTGTCAACACTGCAGGCGTCGGCATTGGCGGGATGGACACTGGGTCGCCCCCGGCTAACGGATATGGCGCCCTCTATTTGGCCTATAACCCGGCAACCAATGCAGTCGGCTTGTTCTGCCAGAACGCAACGTCGTCAGCAGTCGGGAATGTCTATGGCGGTGGTAACCGACCGTCTGGTTATACGGCGACAGGTCTGGTGTCTGTATGGCCGACAAACGGCAGCGGGCAGTTCAAGATCGGCAGCCAACGAGACCGCTGGGTGTCGTTTCCCACGATCCTTTATCTCAGCTCCAGCACTGCGCAGGCGTCTCCGGCATCTATCTCGCTGGCAAGCGCTGTTCCGCCCAATGCCACATCAGTTCGCGGCTCCACCAACATCACCAGCTCCGCAACAGGTTTGCTCACGCTCAATCTGAGCGCGGATGCCAGCAACACAGGGCTGCAGGCATTTAGCTACGGGATCTCATCAGCCAGCCTGGGATATGCGAACAACTATGCGATCGACCTGATTACAGCGCAGACGCTGTATTGGGTATCGACGGTCGCCTCAGGAACGCCGACCTATCAAATCTACGCTTGTGCGTATCAGTTCTAACGAGGAAAAGAATGGCAACGATCATTGTCCAGTTCACCGATGCGAAGCAAACGGCAATCACCGCCTATTTCGGTGCACCACAAGACCCGGATGTGTATCCCAATCAGGCAGAGATCGACACAGCCGATAAGCGCTACGCGACTTTCTATAACGGGCAGTCTGCGCAGTTTCAAGCGTTCCTGCCGAGCCCAGGCTGAACCCGATTTTGAGACAACAGATGCACTTCAAAGAAAGACAGTTCGTCAGCTTGGGGGATAACCAGTGAGTGAAGAAATGGCAACTGATGCCGCAGTGCAGGTGCTCACCGAGCGCGTCAGCCACGCGATCGACGATTTGAAGGAAATGAAGGGGCAGTTGGCGTCCGTCAATCAGGGCGTTGTGCTGATGGCAGCGCTGCAGGAGCGGGTGAACACCATCGATGGCAAGACGAACCGGCTCTTCGAGGTGAGCGACGCAACCAAAACCGAGATTGGAAAGCTGTCATCCCAGATGGATGTTCACAGCCGCATGTGGAAGCTCATCGGTACGGCGCTGCTCGCATGCATAGGTGTGCTTGGCTGGGCGGCCACGCAATACGGGAACTTCCGTGACCTAGCTGCTCGTGTCTCTGTTCTCGAACGTGTCACCCAGGAGCGTACGAAATGAAGCTGATCGATGAATGGCATCGGTGTTACCGCCTGTACTCGCAGCAGATCAACGCCGTGGGCGTGGCGCTCTCGACCACCTACGCCGTGATGTATGACCAGATCCGCGACGTGCTGCCTGCCCGCTATCTGGCGATCCTTACAGGCGTCGTCTTCGCCGGCAGCTTTGTCGTGCGCCTCATCAAGCAGGAGCCCAAACGTGCCCGCACAAAAACTCCCGACTAAATCGCTCGCCACCATCGTCGGCACCGCGGCGGCGGCCGGCTTGCTAGCCATCGTGCCTAAGTTTGAGGGTACGAAGCTCACCACCTACCGCGATCCGATCGGCGTGCTGACCTATTGCACGGGCGCCACCGAAGATGCGGCGTGGGGCAAGACCTACACCCCAGAAGAATGCCGCGCACAGCTCGATCGCGATCTGGCCAGCCACGCTGAGGGCGTCATGGCGTGCATCAAGGCGCCGCTGACCCCTGGCCAGAAGATCGCGTTTGTGGATCTGGCCTACAACGTGGGCGTGGGCGCGGTCTGCAAAAGCACGCTCGCGCGCAAGGCCAATGCAGGGGACGTGGCCGGCGCATGTGCCGAGCTTTCGAAATGGGTTCGGGCCGGTGGTCAGGTGCTTCCGGGTCTTGTGCGCCGCCGCCAGGCAGAGCGCGAGCTGTGCGAGGGGAGGGCCAAGGCATGACCATCGATTGGGTGAAGTGGGGCGGTATCGCCGCCATTGCCGTAGGTGTGCTGCTCGGCCTGACGGCGCTGCACCACCACATCTACAAGCAAGGATATGAAGCCGGTGCTGCCCACGTGCAGCAGCAGTTCGATGCGGCTAAGGAAGCGGCCGAAGAGAAGCGCCTCGCCGATGTGCAGGCCGCTCGCGCCGAGGAGCAGCGGCGCACCAAAGCCCAAGCGGAGATCGCAAATGACGCCACGAAACAAGCTGCGGCTGCTGCCGCTGATGCTGTTGCTGCCGGCGCTGCTGCTGACAGCCTGCGCGCACGAGTCGCCCGACTTGTCGCCGCCGCCCGCGCAGCCGGCCATTCCGCCGCTGCCGGCGCAGGCTCGAGTCAGCCTGGTGGCGACCCCCTCGATGTGCTCGTCAACGTGCTCAGCCGGTCTGACCAAACTTCGGGAGAGCTGGCTGGCTACGCCGACCGACTCAGGGTCGCCGGGCTCACCTGCGAGCGCGACTACGACGCCTTGACGGCCTCTCATTGAGAGAACGCCGGGCCCCGCTCAGTTCGGGACCGGCACCCCCAAGATCGTCCCCAGCACAACCTGCGCATAGACGACGTGCATCCAGTCGCTCGGGTGGTTCACGCCGTTGGCCGTTATGTCGTAGAACGACTTGCGCGTCAGGAGGTAATCCCAGGTCGCCGAGGTCATGTTCGCGATCAGCACCCCGGGCGTGTCATAGGCGATGCGGTTGATCGCCGAGTAATACCATCCGAGCGGCGTCCAGTTGAGCGGACTGGCCTCGGGATTGCTCGGCCAACTGCATACGAGCACCACTTCGGCATTGGGGTTCGCTGTACGCGCGGCCGAGATCATGGTGCGCAGATGCGCCTCAAAGTCTGCGCCTGAGACGCCCAATCCCGCGTCGTTCATGCCATAGGCAATCACCACAAGGTCGGAAGGCGTGTCACCCAGCCAGGACGCTGCCATGTTGGAGCCGGCCAGCGACACGGTGCTCGGGATCGCCCAGTTGCGATAGAACACCTGGGCGGAATGCAGGGATGCAAGGTGCATCGATACAAGGTCGGCCCAGCCGCGCTGTCGAGGCTCGATGTTCAATTCCCAGGTTGTATCGCTCCCATACGTGATGCTATCGCCCACGAAGGTGATTGCGACCCTTTGGCCGGCGGCAAGCTTCGCCAGCGTGGTCTGTGCGCCTGGCGAATTCACGTAGGTGCCGCCGTAGGCTTTTCCTTCATATGTGACTTCGATCTGGTGGTACTGATAGTCGTGCGACACCCGAATCGGCGTGCCGTCTGCCCGGACCACGTTGTATTGGTTATTGTCGGGCGGGGTGCTTGTCCAGGCGGCCGGCACGACCGGAATCTGCGACCCGGCTGGGATTACGAGCTGGCCGTTGACGGCGGTGTAATCCGTGATGGGCGTGTAGGTTTGGCCTGTTTGCCGGTTGCGCACGCTCACGATGCGCACGATGTCGCGCGCCAGCGTGTAGTTCGTCTTGCCAGAGATCGGCAACACCGATTCGTCACGGACGATTTGATCGGACCAATACCACCCGCCAACCGAGACCGCTGGCGCGGCCTGGAACTTCGTGAAATCGGTTGCCGTGGTGACTGCGGGCTTCGAGGGGGCTGGCGGGGTTGCTGTAGAGACGGGAGGGGTTGCCGGGGCTGCAGCTTGGCTTGCGGCTTCTTCGCCACCGCCGCATGCGGAAAGGCCCAGCAACGCTGCGGCAAACGCTAGTCCGAGACCTGCTCGGAATCCGGATCGTACGAGGCTCCGATGCGCTTCATCTCGGCATAGATGCGATCGAGGGTCTTCTTGTCGAGCACGAGGTGCGCAGCTCCGAAGAACAGCATGTGCAGACCCATGTCGCGGCGGTTGTTCGGGTCTTCCGACAGATACCGCCGCCATTGCCGGCCGTTCGCCAGAGCGAAGAGCTGGGCCATTGCGCCGCTGCTCAGCCCCAACTCTTGTTTCAACTTTTCCAGTTGCTCCGGAGACGGCGGTACGTAGGGCATTGGAGATCCAGCAGGCGCGGACACGCGCGAGAAATTCGGTTTTCACGGTGGCATTCCTTTCGGAGTATCGAACCACGCGAATTGCGCGGCTCAGTGAAGCCAAGACTAGTACCCGTGAGGTACATTGTCAAGCCCGTGTTATTTCGATTCCGATGCCGGTTTCAGTGCGCTCAGCAGGGGCTGATAGGCCTGCCGATAGATCAGTCGGTGACCGATGATCGACGGATGGTTGATGCCATTGCCGCCGATCAGGAAGCCGCCAAGCAATGCCGCGTCAGCGCCGCCCAGCAGGCCAAGCGCGTAATGCGGCTTTCCTTCCCGCATCCACTTCTGGAAGGCGTTGGCGTCAATCAGCGTGGCATGCACCTCTGCTGCCGAATCGCGGGCGGCCTGCGCGGCCTTGTCGATGTTCGATTCCTTGCCTTGGTAGTCCGTGGCGCTGCGTGACGGCAGGATAGTCGCCACCATGGCGATCGAGGGATGAGACGGCGCCTGCTGGTACGTAGCCGCCAGCCAGGTGCTCACCTTGTGAAACGCCTCGCCGTCTCCGCTCACGTCATTCATGCCGAATGCGATCACGACCAGATCGGGGTTTTGTGCGAGCACCGCCTGTTTCCACGACTGGCCCGGCTGCGAACCTTGCGGCCACAGGCTCGTGTCTCCGCGCGGCATGTAGTAGCCCTGAGGCGCTGGCACTTCATGATCCTGGGCGACGTACTTGTCGTCGAGCGCCTGCACGAGGCTGCGGCCGGGCAGCGACAGGTTGATGAATTTGAACCGCACGTTCGGGTGGGCCGCCTGGAGATCCGCAGCGAACAGAGGTGCCCACGACCAGCGGTATGGCACGTCAGCGCCTGCCGTGATGGAGTCGCCGACGAATACGACGGTTGCCTCGCCGCGCGCGATGGCGGCCTGAATGGCAGTCCTATCGCCGGGCGTTGTGATCGGTTCTTGTTTGGCCTGCACACACGCGGCCAGAATGATCGCCGCAGCGATCCCCCATAGGATGTTCTTCATTTTCTGCCGTCGTTGTTGCTTTGGCAGGATGATGCCACAGGGGTACTGCGGCTAGGTCGCGATTAGCTTTTGCGGAAAAGCCATCGGATTGCGGAAAAGCAAAAGGGTTTCCAGTTGCCTGGAAACCCTTTCAAATACTGGTGGGGCGTGAGTGACTCGAACACTCGACCTACGGATTAAGAGTCCGCTGCTCTACCAACTGAGCTAACGCCCCGCGAAGAAACGAGACTATATCAACCTTTTTCAGATCGCGCTAGTCCTTTGCGTGAATTTTTTCGAATCGGCTCTGTAGCCGCGTAGCACGTCGATGAATTGCGTGAGCCCGTGCGTCGGATGCTTGTCCCGATGGCGCACGATGAGCAGGGGCCGCGCGATGCGCGGCAAGCCGCTGTTCACCTCGACCAGCCGGCCGTCTCGCAACGCGTCGGCCACTACGTGGCGCGACAGGCAACTGATGCCGTAGCCCGCCGCCACCGTGCGCTGAATGGCCTCGGAGTGGCCGAGTTCGAGCGCCACATGCAGCGGTCCCACCACCGAGGCAATCCGGCTGTCGATCAGTTCGCGCGTGCCGGAGCCGGGTTCGCGCATGAGCCAGCCCGCCTCGCGCAGCGCCGCGTGTGAGACCGGCTCGGTCCCTTGGGTGAGCGGGTGCCCCGGCGCGGCCACGATCACCATCTCATCGTCGATCCACGTTTCGATCTCCAGTGCCTCGCCGCGGCAGGTGCCTTCTATCAGGCCGATGTCCACCTCGAAGCGTTGCACGGCATCGACCACGTCCTGCGTGTTGCCGATCAGCACGTCGAGCTGGCTGTCCGGCGCGATGTCGTGCCGGAAGCCTGCGAGGAGGGCGGGCAGCACATAGTTGCCGATCGTGCTGCTGGCCGCGAGCTTCAGGCGCACGTTCGGCTGGGCGGTTGCGTGTTCCAGCGCATCGGCGTGATCGAGCAGTGCCTGCGCTTGCAGCAATAGTTGCCGGCCCAGCGCATTCAGATGCAGGCGCCGTGCGTGCCGATCAAACAGCGGATGCCCCAGCGTGGATTCCAGCTCTGCCAGAGCCGCGCTGACGGCCGATTGCGACAGGCCAAGAGCTTCGCCGGCAGCGGTGGTCGTCTCACTCTGCGCGATGGCCGCGAAGACAGCCCACTGACGTAGTGTGACGCGAGGCGCTTTGTTATCCATAAAAGTGGTTGAAATTACAAAAATTACCTGTTTTACATGTTATCACGGACTGCATATCGTTATGCGTATAGTGAATAAGCAAGGCAAATGTGATGACGATTGCACAGAAACAGCTGGCACCCCAGAGCATGGCAGCGGGGTTCGATGGGCGAACTCTTGCCGGCGTGGCGGTGCTGTTCGGGTGCGCGGGCGTCGCGGTGGCGCTCGGCGCAATGCCGTGGGCTGGGCATCTGGGCTTAAGCGCATTGACGCTTGCCATCCTGCTCGGCATGGCCGTGGGCCATGTGCCTGGGCACCAGCGTTGGCTGACGCCGGGGGCGATCCAGTTTGCGCGACATACTTTGCTGCGTGCCGGCGTGATTCTCTACGGCGCTCGGCTGACGCTGGCGCAGATCCAGGATCTCGGGACCTCGGGCGTGGTGATTCCGCTGGTGGTATTGGCCGCGACGATGCTGGCCGGTACGTGGATCGGCACGCGTTGGTTTCGCCTGACGCGCTCGCAAGCCGTCCTAGTGGCGGCCGGGAGTGCGGTGTGTGGGGCGGCGGCTGTGCTGGCCGTTGCGCCAGCGGTAAAGGCGTCGCCGCGCGAAACCGCCGTGGCAATCGCCAGCGTGGTGCTGTTCGGCACGATCGGCATTTTTCTGTATCCGTGGCTGTACGCGCTTGTTGCGCATGCCGGTGTGGCCATCGCGCCGGAGTACTTTGGCGTCTACATCGGCTCGACGGTGCACGAGGTCGCGCAGGTGATTGCCGCAGCGCGTCCGTTGGGCGACGACGCCACCAACGCCGCCGTCGTCAGCAAGATGGTGCGTGTGCTGGCGCTGGCTCCGTTGCTCGTGGTACTGGCGTGCACAACGCCCGCTGAAGGTCAGGCTTGCGCTTCGGCGTCTCCCGGGAACGCGCTTCGCAAAGCCGCCGGCCATGCCTGGAAGGCGATGCCCTGGTTTGCGGTGGGCCTGCTGATCGTGACGCTGCTGAATTCCGCTGGTGCGATCCCAGTCGCATGGCATGCCCCCATCGACGCCATCGACACCGCCATGCTGGCCTGCGCGATGTTTGCCATCGGCACACAAACGCATGTGCCGATGCTGCTGAAGTCCGGTGTGCGACCGCTGCTGTGCGCCGCTGTGCTGTGGGTTGGTCTGGTGGGTGGCGGCGCGCTCATCAATGTGGGCGTGCGCTGGCTGGTGGGCTGATCCGGCACCTGAAATGACATGCGCCGAGGCGGCTGATTCTCTTCCATGGCGCGCAAGTCGCATCCGGTTGGCGACTTGTGCGCCGCGGCTTTTCATTCGCGTGACGCCACCTAGTATGGAGTCCGGGGTCTTAGACAAAGGGGCGATCATGCAAGCGCATCCCGTAGTTTCCAGAGACGAATGGCTCATCAAACGCAGGGCGCTGCTGGCTCGCGAGAAGGAGGCCATCCATCTGCGCGACGCCATCAACGCCGAGCGCCAGGCGCTGCCGTGGGTCAAGGTCGATACGGAATACGAATTTGACTCGCCGGAAGGCAAGAAGACGCTGGCCGAGTTGTTCGACGGTCGCAGCCAGTTGATGGTCTACCACTTCATGCTCGGCCCCGACTGGGGCGCGGGCTGTCCCGGGTGCTCCTTCCTGTCCGACCATATTGGCGGAATGCTCACGCATCTGAACCACCATGACGTGACGTTCGTCGCCGTATCTCGCGCGCCGATCGACAAAATCGCGGCCTACAAGAAGCGCATGGGCTGGCAATTCCCGTGGGTGTCGTCGTTCGGTACGGCGTTCAACCACGACTACCGGGTGAGCTTCTCGCAAGACGAACTCGCAAGCGCTCGGTCGACTACAACTACACGGCAACGCCCCGTGAAGACGCCCACGACGAGTTGCCCGGAATGAGCGCGTTTTACAAGGACGAGGCGGGCAATGTCTTCCACACGTACTCGACGTATGCGCGCGGCTTGGAAGACATGCTAGGGACACTGCTGCTACTTGACCGCGCGCCGCTCGGCCGCAACGAGACCGGCCCCATGTCATGGGTGCGCCGTCACGATGAATACGAAGACGCGCCGAAGGCGCACGCATGCTGCGCGACGTAACACGCTGGAGCGGAAGAGGGGAAGAGCAAAGAGGGGATTGGTGCCCGGAGCCGGGATCGAACCGGCACGCGCCGATTAGGGCGCAGCGGATTTTAAGTCCGCGGTGTCTACCAATTTCACCATCCGGGCATGACGATCGATGCAGACAATACACGCATCGATGCCACAAATGAAAACGCCCCGCACGAAGCGAGGCGTTTTGTTATTTTGGCTCCCCGACCTGGGCTCGAACCAGGGACCTACGGATTAACAGTCCGGCGCTCTACCGACTGAGCTATCGGGGAATCGCTGCAACAGCGAAGAAATGAATTCTAGCTAGTTTTCGATCTGCCCGTCAATACCTTTTTTTGCGATGCACTACAAAAAGTGTGCCGGGCAAGTTCGTTCAACCGCGTTCAGCCGCGGTCGAGGTACTGCTCCTTGTCCTTCACGTCCTTCCAGTCGTCGGCGTCGGGCAAGGGTTGCTTGGTCTTGGTGATGGACGGCCAGCCGGCTTGTGCAAGCTCGACATTGATGGCGATCCACTTCTGCTGATCGGCGGGCACGTCTTCTTCGGCGTAGATGGCGTTGACCGGGCACTCGGCCACGCAGACGGCACAGTCGATGCACTCGTCCGGATCAATCGTCAGGAAGTTCGGGCCTTCGCGGAAGCAGTCGACGGGGCAGACGTCCACGCAGTCGGTGTACTTGCAGCGGACACAGCTTTCGGTAACGACGTGAGTCATTTCGCTTGGAAGTTGGTGCTAGGAATTCGTGGGGCGCGCGGTCATGGATGCTTGGGCGTTTCCATGCCGGCAGTCTCGCATTGTAACGCACCGGCCGTGCCCGATTGCTGCGTCATCTTCGCACCGTCAGACAGTTTTGGCATGTATTTATGCGTTGGCGCAAGGTTTGTCCAATCCGCTATTGCGCGTGCTCGATCACCATCTGCACGCGCGTGATGCCATTGAACGTGTTGTTGTCGAGCCGGTAGGCCACGTACGCCGAGGCGCCGAGCGGCTCTGCGTGGTTGAACCAGATCGCGTCGAAATGCTGCTTGCCGCGGCCGAGCTTGAGCTTCAGGTGCTTGTCTTTCAGCACCGCCTGCGATAGCACGTCGAACTCGCCGCAGAAGCTTGGCGCCGGAAAGCCCTGGCCCCAGACCTGGGTTTCGAGCAGCTCGACGAACTGCGGCGTGAAACATTCGGGGTCGGCTTCGCCATCGGTTTCGAGCACGCGCGAGAGCAGCGCCTCGGTCAACCATTCGCGGCCGACGGCCTCGAAGGTGGCGACGAATGTCTCGAAGCCGTCTTCACGCAGCGTGAGCCCCGCTGCCATGGCGTGGCCCCCGAACTTGACGATCAGCCCGGGGCTGCGCTTGTGGACGGCGTCCAGCGCATCGCGCAGGTGGAAGCCTGGAATCGAACGGCCCGACCCCTTGATGACGCCGTCGTCGCCGGGCGCGAAGGTGAACACCGGGCGGTGGAACTTGTCCTTGATGCGCGACGCGACGATGCCAATCACGCCCTGGTGCCACGTCTCGTTGTAGACCGCGATGGTGTGGCGGCCGGCGCCATCGATGGCGTTCATGCTGTCGAGGATGGCGAGCGCTTCCTGCTGCATGCCGGCTTCGATCTCGCGGCGCTCGCGGTTCATGCCGTCAAGTTCGGCGGCGATGGACATGGCGCGGTCGTAGTCGTCGGTGAGCAGGCATTCGATGCCGAGCGACATATCGGCCAAGCGCCCAGCGGCGTTCAGGCGCGGGCCGAGGCCGAAGCCGAGGTCGAACGTCGACGCGCGGCGCGCCTCGCGACCGGCCACGCGGAACAGCGCGGCGATGCCCGGGCACATGCGTCCCGCACGCATGCGCCTGAGGCCCTGCGCGACCAGCAGGCGGTTGTTGGCGTCGAGCTTGACCACGTCGGCCACGGTGCCGAGTGCCACCAGGTCGAGCAGGGCATCGAGGCGTGGCTGATCCTGCGGCGTGAACACACCGCGCTTACGCAATTCCGCCCGCAGTGCCAGCAGCACGTAGAACATCACGCCCACGCCCGCCAGGTTCTTGCTCGGGAAGTCGCAGCCCGGCTGGTTCGGATTGACGATCACGCGCGCCTCGGGCAACTGCGCCCCGGGCATGTGGTGGTCCGTCACGACCACGTCGATACCCAGCGCGTTGGCGGCCGCCACGCCCGCCACATCTGCGATGCCGTTGTCGACGGTGACCAGCACGTCCGGCTTCTCGCGCGCGGCCAGGGCGACGATTTCGGGCGACAGGCCGTAGCCGAACTCGAAGCGGTTCGGGACGATGTAGCTGACCTGCGCGCCGAGCATGCGCAAGCCGCGTACGCCCACGGCGCAGGCGGTAGCGCCGTCGCAGTCGTAGTCGGCAATGATCAGCAGGCGCTTGCCGGCGGCGATGGCGTCGCCCAGGTAGCGCGCTGCGTCGTCAATGCCCTTGAGCTGCGCGGGGGGCAGCAGGTCCGTCAGCTCGGTCGACAGTTCGTCTGGCCGGGCGACGCCCCGGGCAGCGAGGATGCGCGCCAGGACAGGATGGATGCCGTGGCCGGCCAGCGTGGTGGCGGCGTCAGCGGAATGTGAGCGGACAGCGATGCGGGTCATGCAGGATCAGGCTCAAGCGGCCATGGAAAGCGGGGACAGCGCGTCGCGCAAGCTGCGCGGGCGACTGAAGCGGCGCAGCCAGCCGAACGGGCCATTGGCGAGTTCGCGGCGGGTGACGCGGTAATGTGCGTAGTGCGAGTCGCCGGTCAGCACGAGCGAGACGGCGTCGATGCGGCCGTCGGCCAGCGCAGCGGCGGCGGGGGCAAACCAGTCGCGATCGTAGGCGCGCAGGGTTTCGATCCAGTCGTACCAGTCGGCGGAAAGATAGGGCTTGCCGGCGTCGCCCAGCAGCGCGGCGGCGCTCGTGTCGTCGAATGGCACGGCGGCCAGCGTTTCAGCGCAGAGTTCGGTGGCGTTGCCGGCGTGACACAGGCCGGCGAAGAACGGATCAGCGCCGATCATGCGCTCGGCAATGGGGCGGGCATCGACCAGCGCGCCCTGGCCGAATAGCCAGACCGAGTTGACCGGCAGCAGGCCGCGCGCCTCGCGCGTCTGATTGACGGGGTGGTCGTACCACGTCATCTGGATCTCGTTCTGGAACTTGCGCCAGGCGCGCTCCTGCTCGCCCTTGTGCAGCCAGATGTCGATGTTGTGGCCGGTGGCGCGCTGCGGCGCGGCGGCAATGAGGTCGCCAAAGGGCGAATCGGCGACGTACCAGCGCGCGGCGTGCGTGGCATCGAGCGTGATGCCCATCTCAGAAACCAGGGGGGCGATGGCGGCGCGCAGCGCGTCGGCGTCGGCGGCTTCCAGGCGCAGCTGGGCCGGGTCGAGCATCACCAGATGGTCTCGGGCGGCGTGGATGTGGACCGGCTGCAGGCAGGCCCAGGTGCGCGTGTCGGCGGTGCCGCCGTCCGCCAGGCGCATGTATGGCGCCGACGGCAGCGGAGAGATCGGTAGCCCGGCATGCTTGGCCAGCCAGCGCTCGTGCGGCAGCGTGGGCAGGTAGGCGTCGTCGTGGCGCTCGCGTTCCGTTTCGCGCGCACGCGCGAGCAACCTTTCCAGGCCCGGCAAGGTCAATTGACGGTAAGCGTCATCCGCCACCTCGGCAGCGGGCGCGCAAAACGGGACAATCAGGGTGAGTTCAGGAATCATGGCTCCGAGATTGTAAACTTCCGGCTTGTCGGCCAGTGAGCCGGACAAATCACACCCACGGGGAACCCCCTTTGAAACTTCCATACGAATGGCAGATCGGCTGGCGGTATACGCGCGCAAGCAAGCGCGCCAGCCGCAATAGCTTCATCTCTTTCATTTCGCTCATCTCCATGCTCGGCATTGCGCTGGGGGTGGCGGCGCTGATCATCGTGCTTTCGGTCATGAACGGCTTCCAGAAGGAAGTGCGAGACCGCATGCTCTCGGTGCTGGCGCATATCGAAGTGATGGCGCCGAACAGCCTGCCGGACTGGCAGCGTACCGCCAATGAGGCGATGCAGAACAAGGAAGTCATCGGCGCGGCGCCCTACGTGGGCGCACAGGCCATGATCACGCGCGACGAGGCGGTGCGCGGCGTGCTGCTGCGCGGCGTGTCGCCGGCGGACGAGCCGAAGGTGTCGGACATTGCCAAGGATTTCAAATCGGGCTCGATCGACGATCTGAAACCCGGCGAATTCGGCATCGCCCTGGGCAGCCAGCTGGCCAACGGCCTGGGCGTGCATCAGGGAGACAAGGTCACGCTGGTGGCGCCGCAGGGCACCATCACGCCGGCGGGCGTGTTGCCGCGCCTGAAGCAGTTCACGGTGACGGGCATCTTCGAGTCGGGCCACTACGAGTTCGACAGCTCCCTCGCACTCGTCAACATGGAAGACGCCGAACGACTGTTCCGCCTCGATGGCCCGACCGGCGTGCGTCTGAAGCTGGTCGACATGGACCGCGCCCCGCAGGTGGCCGAAGCGCTGTCGCGCACGTTGTCCGGCGAGCTGTACATCCGCGACTGGTCGCGCCAGAACCGCAACTGGTTTGCCGCCGTGAAGACCGAGAAGAAGATGATGTTCATCATCCTCACGCTGATCATCGCCGTGGCCGCGTTCAACCTGGTGTCCACACTGGTGATGACGGTGACGGACAAGCAGGCCGACATCGCCATCCTGCGCACCATGGGCGCACAACCCGCGTCGATCATGAAGATCTTCATCGTGCAGGGCGTTGCGATCGGGTTCATCGGCACATTGCTGGGGGTCGGCTTCGGCACGCTCATCGCTTACAACATCGACGTGATCGTCCCTTTCATCGAGCGTCTTTTCCACGTGCAATTCCTGCCGCGTGACATCTATTTCATCAGCGAACTGCCCTCGGACCCCCGCGTGAACGACATTGCAACCATTGGCGTCATTTCCTTCATCCTCGCGTCGGTGGCGACGCTGTATCCAAGCTGGCACGCTTCGCGCGTGAATCCGGCGGAGGCACTGCGCTATGAGTGAGGCCGTCATGACTTCGATGGAAGCGCCTGCCGCGGCGCCGCAGGGTGGGGTGGTGCAAGCCGAAGGGCTGTCCAAGTCGTTCCGCCAGGGCGGGTTGAACGTCGACGTGCTCAAGGGCGTGGATATCCGCATCGGCGTGGGCGAGAAGGTCGCCATCGTCGGCGCCTCGGGCTCGGGCAAGAGCACGCTGCTGCACGTGCTGGGCGGGCTGGATGAGCCGACGTCGGGCCGCGTCTCCCTGCTCGGCAAGCCCTTCACCGCCATGAAAGAGCGCGAGCGCAATACGCTGCGCAACCAGGCGCTGGGCTTCGTCTATCAGTTCCATCATCTGCTGCCGGAATTCACCGCGCTGGACAACGTCGCGATGCCGCTGCGCATTCGCGGCGTGGAAGAAGCGCAAGCGCGCCACACCGCACAGGCGATGCTCGAACGCGTGGGTCTGGGCCCGCGCACGGCACACCGTCCGGGTGAGCTGTCCGGCGGCGAGCGTCAGCGCGTGGCGATTGCGCGCGCGCTGGTCGGGTCTCCGGCTTGCGTGCTGGCTGACGAGCCTACCGGCAACCTTGACGATCACACTGCCGGTGAAGTGTTTGACCTGATGCTGGAACTCACGCGCACGCTGGGCACGAGCTTTGTCATCGTCACGCACGATATCGAGCTGGCCGGCCGTTGCGATCGCATCTTCCGCCTGCGGGACGGCCATCTGCACCAGGAGCGCTAAGCCGGCCGGCATGATCGGAAAAGGCGGATTCCACAAGACCGCGCTTTCCGGTAGGTTGCCGCTTTCCCCAATGCTGAACCGACCATGTGGATCGATACCCATTGCCACCTCGATGCCAGCGACTTCGATGCCGACCGTGATGCGGTCGTCGCGCAGGCGCATGCAGCGGGTGTCAACCACATCGTCGTGCCGGCGGTGGCACGCTGGAATTTCGACGCGGTGCGGGCGCTGGCTCATCGGCATGCCGGTTGCAGTTATGCGCTGGGCATCCATCCGATCTACGCCGCGCAGGCCAGTGAAGAGGACCTCCTCGAGCTGCGCCGCCAAGTCGCCGCGTCAATGGACGACCCGCGCTTTGTGGCGGTCGGCGAGATCGGCCTCGATTTCTTCATTCCCAACTACGACATTGAACGGCAGAACGCCGTGTTCCGTGCGCAACTGCGCATCGCTCGCGAATTCGACCTGCCTGTGCTGATGCACGTGCGCAAGTCGCAAGATCAGGTACAGAGCGCCGCGGCCAAGGCGGGTGTACGCGGCATTGCGCATGCGTTCAACGGCAGCCCGGAACAGGCGCATCGCTTTGTCGATTCCGGTTTCAAGCTGGGGTTTGGCGGCGTCTTTACCTTTTCGCGCGCCAATCGCGTGCGTCGGCTGGCGCAGGAATTGCCGATCGAGTCGATCGTGCTGGAAACCGACGCGCCTGACCTCGCGCCAGCCTGGCTGGCCGATGATCAATTCGGGGAGCAGGGCGGTGTGCGCAATGTACCCACGGAAGTCGCGCGCATTGCCGATGCGATGGCGCAACTGCGCGGCATCTCCATTGAGGCGCTGGCCTACCAGGCGCGCCGCAACAGCATCGACGCCATTCCCCGCCTGGAAGCGCTCCTGCAAGCCTGACGCCCGCACATGCGTCTCGGGTTGATCGGCTTTGTTGCCGGCTGCGTGGCATTGCAGATGCAGGCGACGCTGCTGCCGGTGTGGCTGCCGCTTGGCGTGCTGGTGCTCTGTCTGTCGCTGGCCGGTGCCACGCGGCGTCGGCTGATGCTGTTTCCTGTGTTGCTCGTCGCCAGCACCATCGCGGCGGGCTTTGGCTGGAGCGATTGGCGTGCGCAGCAGCGCATGGCGGTGGCACTCAGCCCCGCGTGCGAAGGCAAGGACATCATAGCGACCGGCGTGGTGGCTGAGTTGCCGCAGACCGGTGATGACGCCACGCGCTTTCTCTTTCACATCGAATCCAGCAATGCGGGTGATACCGTGCCGCCCCGCGTGCGCCTGTCCTGGTATGGCCCACGCACGTGGGGCAACGTGGGCGAGGAAGATGCGAAGCCGGACCGACGCGCTGGCATCCCCGATCTGCAGCCCGGCCAACGCTGGCAACTGACGCTGCGCCTAAAGCGCCCGCACAGCCTGACCAACCCCGGCGGCTTCGATGGCGAATACGCGATGCTGGCCGACAACATCCGGGCCGTCGGCTATGTGCGTACAGGCAAGCGCGCGCAGAACATCGCGCTTGGCGAGGCGAGCGCCGGTTTCGGAATTGGCGTGGAGCGCTGGCGTGCCAGCGTGCGGCGCCACATCCTCGATGCCCTGCCCGATGGGCGCTACGCGGCTGTCATTGTCGCCCTGGTGGTGGGCGACCAGAGCGGCATCGCTCCCGACGACTGGGACCTGTTCCGCCGCACCGGCATCAGCCACCTCGTCAGCATTTCGGGGCTGCACATCACGATGATCGCCGGGCTGTTTGCAGCGTTGTGGATGGCGCTGTGGCGTCGCTCGTTCTGGCTGGCGCGCTGGCTGCGTACGCCGTTGCCGCTGCGCATGCCGGCCCCGCGCGCAGGCGCCATCGCGGCCATGCTGGCTGCGTTCGCCTACTGCCTGCTCGTCGGGATGGGCGTGCCGGCGCAGCGCACGCTGCTGATGCTCTCCACCGTAGCCATCGCCCGGCTGACCGATCGGAATGTGCCCGCCAGCCTGTCGCTGTGCTGGGCGGCGGCCGTGGTGGCGGTGGTGGACCCGTGGGCCGTCATGTCGGCGGGGTTCTGGCTGTCGTTCGGCGCGGTGGCGATCATCTTCATCGCCGCGCAGATGGCGCTCGATGGCCATCGCAGTGACAACCCAGATGGCTGGGTCGAACGCACGCGCCGTGCGCTCGCTGGCGGTACGCGGATTCAGTTCGCGGTCACATTCGGGCTATTGCCTTTGACTTTGCTGCTGTTCCAGCAGACGTCGGTCGTCTCTGCTGCGGCGAATGGGCTGGCGATTCCCGCGGTGAGTTTCATGACGACACCGCTGGCGCTGATCGGCGCGGCTCTCCCGGACCCGCTAGCGCAGCCAGTGCTGATGTTGGCCGAAGCGAGCTTCCGGTGGCTGGTCGTATGGCTTGAATGGCTGGCGAAGCCGCGCTGGTCTGTGTGGGTTGCGCCGGTTGGACCCATGTGGGCAGTGTTGCTGTCGATGGTTGCGGTGGCGCTATTGCTGGTGCCGGGTGGCTTGCGCGCATGGGTGTGGCGCGCTCAGGGTGCCTTGCTCCTCTTGCCGTTGGTACTGGCGCGCGAGCCATTGCCATCGCCTGGCGAATTCCGGCTCGTCGCGTTCGACATCGGCCAGGGCGCTGCGGCCTTGGTTGAAACGGCCAACCATCGCCTGCTGTTCGACACCGGCCCGCGCTACGGCGACCATGCCGATGCCGCCGCCCGCGTCATCGCTCCCTATCTGCGAGCACATGGCGTGGAAGCGCTCGACACGCTTGCCGTCAGCCACGAAGACAACGACCACGCCGGTGGCACCGAAACGGTGATCGGCGCGGTGCCGGTGCGCACCATGTTGGCGTCTTTGCCTCCGGGGCACGCCCTGCGCGGCACGGCCGATGCCAACAACATCGGTTTTGCCGATTGTTTGGCTGGGCAAGCATGGACGTGGGACGGCGTTGTCTTTGAGGTGCTGCACCCGCGGCGTTTGCCGGCTGAAAGCGAGCGCGTGTCCAGCAACGCCCGCAGTTGTGTGCTGCGTATCGCCAATGGCCGCCACGCCGCCTTGCTGACCGGCGATATCGAAGCCGCCCAGGAAAGCGCGCTGATCGACGCAGAAACGCCTGAGCGACTGATGGCAGACATCTTGCTTGTGCCTCATCACGGCAGCAAGACAAGCTCCAGCGGCGCGTTCCTGAACGCGGTTTCTCCGCAAGTGGCGGTTTTCCAGGTCGGCTACCGCAATCGGTACGGACATCCGCATCCGCAGATTTGGCAGCGCTACGTTGCGCGCGACATCGACGGGTTGCGCACGGACAAGACCGGTGCCGTCGTCATTCAGACCGACGGCGATGTGCTGGACATCCAGACCGCGCGCAAAATGCGGCCGCGGTACTGGTCTTCCGCACAGGAAGTGGAACCCCTGGCAACGGCCACCGGCGCCTTCGACGCCCAGCCGTGAAAACTTGGTGGCACAACGGGTTGGCCCCATTGTGGCGGTCAAAACCGCTGTGCTATAAAAACCGCGTGCCGCGTACATCGCGCGGCGCCGTCAGGGGAGGAAAGCATGGCAGTCCGGTTCTACGATGAAATGCTCAGCTGGCATGACGGGGACCGCAACCCCCATGCCGCCGAACCGGCCCCGGCAGCGCTCGTCCAGCAGGGCGAGGTTCGCGGCCACTACGGACGTTTCGCCGAATGGCTGGGCGCGCAATCCGCCTCGACGCTGCAGAACAAGCGCGCCGAGGCAGACCTGATCTTCCGCCGGGTCGGTATCACCTTTGCTGTGTACGGCGACAAGGACGATTCGAACAGCGGCACTGAACGCACCATCCCGTTCGACATCATTCCGCGCATCTTCCCCGCAAGCGAATGGGCCACGCTCGAGCGCGGCCTGCGGCAGCGCGTTGATGCGCTGAACCGCTTCCTGCACGACATCTACCACGAGCAGAACATCCTGCGCGCGGGCGTCATACCGCCCGATCAGATCTACAACAACGCCCAATACCGCCCGGACATGCTGGGCGTCAACGTGCCGCGCGACATCTACGCGCACGTGGCTGGCATCGATATCGTGCGGGCCGGCGAGGGCGAGTTCTACGTGCTGGAAGACAACCTGCGCGTGCCCTCGGGTGTGTCGTATATGCTGGAAAACCGCAAGATGATGATGCGGCTGTTTCCGGAGTTGTTCGCACGCAATCGTGTGGCGCCGGTTGCGCATTACCCCGACATGCTGCTCGACATGCTGCGCAGCGTGTCGCCGCAGAACATTGCGGACCCCACCGTGGTGGTGCTCACGCCGGGCATGTACAACTCGGCATATTTCGAGCACGCGTTCCTGGCACAGCAAATGGGCGTCGAGCTGGTGGAGGGCCACGATCTGTTCGTGCAGGACGACCACCTCTACATGCGCACGACGCAGGGTCCGCAGCGCATCGATGTCATCTACCGCCGTGTGGACGACGACTTCCTCGACCCGCTGGTGTTCCGCCCGGATTCTTCGCTCGGCGCAGCGGGGCTGCTGTCGGTCTATCGCGCGGGCAACGTGACGATCTGTAATGCCATCGGCACCGGCGTGGCAGACGACAAGTCGATCTATCCGTATGTGCCGGACATGATCCGTTTCTACCTGGGCGAGGAGCCGATTCTGAATAACGTGCCGACATACATGTGCCGCCGTCCAGATGACCTGCAATACGTCCTGGACCACATGGGCGAACTGGTGGTCAAGGAGACGCACGGGGCAGGCGGCTACGGCATGCTGGTCGGTCCGGCTGCCACGCAGGAAGAGATTGCCGCTTTCCGTGAGGTGGTGAAGGCGCGCCCTGATCAATACATCGCCCAGCCCACCTTGGCGCTGTCGACTTGCCCAACCTATGTGGAGGCTGGTATTGCACCGCGCCACATCGATCTGCGGCCTTTTGTGCTGTCCGGCAAGGACGTGCGCATGGTGCCGGGCGGCCTCACACGCGTGGCGTTGCGGGCCGGCTCGCTGGTGGTCAACTCGTCGCAGGGCGGGGGAACGAAGGACACGTGGGTGCTGGAGCGCTGAACGCACGCGCAGCGACGCAACCTGGCAATCGATTGATCGATCCACCGCATATCGGATACGTAGAAGGGAACGCCATGCTCAGCCGCACCGCAGACCACCTTTTCTGGATGGCGCGCTACACCGAACGCGCCGAGAACACCGCCCGCATGCTCGACGTGAACTACCAGACCTCGCTGATGCCGCAATCGGCGGAAGTGGCGGAGCAGGGCTGGTGGGCGATGCTCGATATATCCGAACTCACGCAGGTTTTTGCCGACCGCTATGGCTTGCTTTCGCGCGACGACGTGATTGACTTCATGGTGCGCGACATGACCAACCCGTCGTCGATCATGAGCTGCCTGCGCGGCGCGCGTGAGAACGCCCGCGCCGTGCGCGGCTCCCTCACAACGGAAGTGTGGGAAACCATCAACACCACGTGGCTCGACGTGCAGCGCCTGATTGCCGAAGGCATGCTGCGCGAGGATCCGTCGCAGTTCTTTGAGTGGGTGAAGTTCCGCTCGCATCTGTCGCGCGGCGTGCAGGTCGGCACCATGCTGACGGACGACGCGTTCCACTTCATGCGGCTGGGCACGTTTCTGGAACGCGCCGACAACACTGCGCGGCTGCTGGACGTGAAGTTCCAGTCCACGCCCACACGCGATGAAGCCGCCGCAGAGCAGGGCGACTTCTACCACTGGGCCGCCACGCTGCGCTCCGTGTCGGGTTTCGAGGTTTATCGCAAGATCTATCGCAACGTCATCACGCCGACGCGCGTGGCGGAACTGCTGATCCTGCGCAGCGACATGCCGCGTTCGCTGCTGGCCAGCATGGACGAGGTGGTTGCGATTCTTTCGACCGTGCGCAACAGTCAATCGGCGGAGACGGAGCGTCGCGCTGGTAAACTGCACGCCGACCTGCGGTACGCCCGCATCGAAGATATCTTTTCGGTCGGCCTGCATGCCTGGCTGACCAACTTCCTGGAGCGGATCGGCGACCTGGGCAACGGCATCAGCCAGGATTTCCTGGTGCCGCTCGAGGTCGCATGACCCTGCAGGGCATTGTGCATACATCGGGGCGCCGCTTTCGGGCGGCGCCCGTGTCATCGTGAAATACCAAATTCGACATACGACGGTCTACCGTTATGCCGAGCCGCTGCGCCACAGCGTGCATGAGCTGCGGCTGACGCCTCGCAGCGGCGAGCTGCAGCAGGTGGAGAGCTGGCAGATCCACGCGCCTGGCAACCTCACGCGCGCCACCGACGGTTTCGGCAACATCGTCCACCACTTCACTCTCGGCAACCGTACGGAAGACGTCATCATCGACGCGCGCGGCATTGTCGAAGCGTTTCCTGCGGGCTCGCCTGGCAGCCAACGGTTTGTCGAAGCACGCGAGCAGGGGCGCTATCGCGTTTCGCCGCTGTATTTTCTGAGCGCCACGCCGCTGACTTCCGCGCCCGCCGAGATGATCGACTTTGCGCGCGAGCATGCACTGGTGCACGGCGACGCAGAATCTGCCGTGCGCCTGGCGCAAGCCATTGCCACGCGTGTGCGCTACAAGCCGAACACCACTCACGTCGGCACGGCCGCTGCGGAGGCGTTTGGCCTGGGCACGGGCGTATGCCAGGACCAGGCGCAGGTGATGGTCGCGTGCTGCCGGGCACTGGGCGTGCCGGCGCGCTATGTCAGCGGCTATTTCCAAGCCGTGGGCGAGGAAGACCTTGCCAGTCATGCCTGGGCCGACGTCTGCCTCGATGCCGAATCCCACACGTGGTGCAGCATCGACGTCACCCACCAATGCTTTACCGATGCGCGCCATATCCGGTTGGCGGTCGGGCGTGATTACCAGTCGGCTGCGCCGGTTCGCGGCGTGCGGCAGGGCGGGGGTGCTGAGACGCTGGATGTCAGCATCTCCATCGAGCCGCTGCCCGCCGAGGCTGCGCAAGTGAATTGAGCATCTCTTCCAAGCGCGCGGATGGGTTCTGATCGCCGCGCTAGAATGCCCTCAACCACCGTTTCCGTTTGTTGTTTCGCCCATGACTTATTGCGTCGCCATGCGCCTGGACGCAGGCCTTGTGTTCCTGTCTGACTCCCGTACCAACGCGGGCGTGGATGCTATTTCCACGTTCCGCAAGATGACCGTCTTCGAGCGCGAAGGCGATCGCGTCATGGTGCTGCTGACGGCCGGCAATCTCGCCATCAGCCAGGCGGTGCGCCAGGTGCTGACCGAAGCGCGCGGCAAGCCGCGCTCGCTGTGGACGGCGCGTGACATGTTCGAGGCGGCCACGATCGTGGGCGAGGCCGTACGAGACGTCTACGACCGCGACGCCGCGGCATTGGCCAAGGCCAAGATCGACTTCAATGTCAGCATCATCTTTGGCGGGCAGATCGGCGCAGAGCGGCCGCGCCTGTTCAACGTCTACGCGGCGGGAAACTTCATTGAAGCGACGCCCGAGAACTGCTATTTCCAGATTGGCGAAGCCAAGTACGGCAAGCCGATCATCGATCGCGTGGTCAGCCCCGGGCTGCCGCTGGATGAAGCCGCAAAATGCGCGCTCATCTCGATGGATTCGACGCTGAAGTCCAATATTTCGGTGGGCTTGCCGCTGGATCTGCTGGTCTACGAGGCCGACTCGCTGCATGTGACGCGCTTTGTCGCCATTGATGAAGAGAACCCATATTTCACGATGATTCGCGGCACATGGGGTAAGCGGCTGCGCCAGGTGTTTGCCGAAATCGACGATCCGGATTGGGAAACCGGCACTTCGCCGTCGTATCCGCTGCGCCGCGAGGGACATCCCTCCGCAGAGGTTGAGCCCGTACGCATTGCGCCGCCTGCCGCCGACGCGCCAGCGGCGCCGGACCGTGCGCCCGGCCCCGCGTTGGAACAGGTTTCGACCATCCAGCGCGTGGCTGGCGGATCGCAGAAGTCGCACTGAACGGCACAGGATCTGCGATGCGCGATGTGATGCTCTTTTCGCATGCCAACGGCTTTCCCGTCGGGACGTATCGCAAGATGCTGGGCGTGCTGGGTGACGAATTCGACATCCGCGCGGTGGAGCGCTTTGGGCACGATCCACGTTTCCCCGTCACACGTTCGTGGCCTGGCCTGGTGAAAGAGCTGCTTGCGGAAATCGACGCGCAGCCCGAGCCGGTCTGGCTGGTAGGGCACTCGCTGGGCGGTTTTTTGAGCTTGATGGCGGCACTTCGTCGGCCCGAGCGCGTGCGCGGCGTCGTGATGCTTGATTCACCGATCATTGCGGGGTGGCGCGCCAAGCTGCTGCGCGTTGCGCAGTGGCTGGACATTGATGAGAGCCAATCACCTGCCGCAGCAACGAAGAACCGGCGCCACCTGTGGCCTGATCTCGACTCCGTCTGGAGCCACTTCAAGGCCAAGCGCAAGTTCGACCGTTGGGACGAAGACGTGCTGCGCGACTATGTCGAGCATGGTACAGAGCCCACCGGCCGTGACCATGAGCGCACACTGCGTTTCTCTCGCGAAATCGAATACCAGATCTACCGGACCTTGCCGACCAACATGGGGCGAAAGGTTGCGGGCGGCACGGCGTTTCCGGTCAGTTTCGTGGCAGGCACCCGCTCGCGCGAGATTCGGCAGGTCGGACTGGGCGCCACCCGGCGCATCGTCGGCAGCAGGCTGCGCTGGATCGAGGGCAGCCACCTCTATCCGATGGAAAAGCCGCTGGAAACGGCCGGGTTGATCCGCGAGTTGATCCACGAAATGCGCGCCAACGCAGGCTCCATGCCGCACGCCGCATAGGCAAGACCGCGCTGGGGCAAATTCCACCGTTCTGTCACGGATCGGAGAGGGGACCTTTGCTATAATCCGGCTTTCCCCGGCAAGCTAGGTCATGACCAAGTTCGTATTCGTTACCGGTGGCGTAGTGTCCTCACTCGGCAAGGGCATCGCCGCCGCCTCGCTCGCGGCCATTCTTGAGTCGCGCGGTCTCAAAGTCACCCTCCTCAAACTCGATCCCTACATCAACGTCGACCCGGGCACCATGAGCCCGTTCCAGCACGGCGAAGTGTTTGTGACCGAGGACGGCGCAGAAACCGACCTCGATCTTGGCCACTACGAGCGTTTCGTCTCGGCCAAGATGCGCAAGGCGAACAACTTCACCACCGGCCAGATCTACGAATCCGTGATCCGCAAGGAGCGTCGCGGCGAGTATCTCGGCAAGACGGTGCAAGTCATTCCCCATATCACCAACGAAATCCAGGCGTTCATCGAGCGCGGTGCTGCGGCATCGCACGACGGTAAGGCCGATGTGGCAATCGTGGAAATCGGCGGTACGGTGGGCGATATCGAATCGCTGCCGTTCCTCGAGGCCGCACGCCAGATGAGCCTGCGCCTGGGTCGCAACCAGGTGGCGTTCGCGCATCTGACGCTGGTGCCGTTCATCGCCAGCGCCGGCGAACTGAAGACCAAGCCGACCCAGCATTCGGTGCAGAAGCTGCGCGAAATCGGTGTCCAGCCGACCGCGCTGCTGTGCCGCGCTGACCGCCCGATTCCCGACGATGAGCGTGCGAAGATTTCGCTCTTCGCCAACATGCCGCAGGACGCGGTGATCTCGGTGTGGGATGTCGACACCATTTACAAGATCCCGCAGATGCTCAACGAGCAGGGGCTGGATCGCATCATTTGCGAAGAGCTGCGCATCGAAGCTCCGCCGGCGGACCTGTCGGTGTGGGCGCATATGGTGCACACGCTGGAAAACCCGCAGCACGAGATCACCATCGGCATGGTCGGCAAGTACGTTGACCTGACCGAGTCGTACAAGTCGCTGATCGAAGCGCTGCGCCACGCCGGCCTGCACACTTCGACGCGCGTCAATATCGAGTACATCGATTCCGAAGAACTGGAATCGGGCCATACGCAGGTGCTGGATACGCTGGATGCGATTCTGGTGCCGGGCGGCTTTGGCAAGCGTGGTACGGAAGGCAAGATTCGCGCAATCCAATACGCTCGTGAAAAGGGTGTGCCGTACCTGGGCATCTGCCTGGGGATGCAGTTGGCCGTGATCGAGTTTGCACGCCATCTGGCCGGCATGAAGGACGCCAACAGCACGGAATTCAACGACGAGACCGAGCATCCGGTGGTCGCGCTCATCACCGAATGGCTGGATCGCGATGGCCGCGTCGAAAAGCGCTCGGCCGACTCCGACCTGGGCGGCACCATGCGCCTGGGCTCGCAGCGCGTGCCGGTGCAATCGGGTACCAAGGCAGCGGCGATCTACGGCGCGGAAGTCAACGAACGCCATCGTCACCGCTACGAGGTGAACAACCACTACGTGCCGCAGCTTGAAAAGGCCGGGATGATCATCTCCGCGCGTACGCCGTCGGAAAACCTGCCGGAAATGATGGAACTGCCGGCGTCGATGCACCCGTGGTTCGTCGGCGTGCAGTTCCACCCGGAATTCACCTCGACGCCGCGTGACGGCCACCCGCTGTTCAAAGCCTACGTGGAAGCCGCGCTGGCACATCAGCAGAACACGCAACGCGCTGCCGCCTGAGCGCCGGCACACGGGAACATCATGAAACTCTGCGATTTCGAAGTCGGCCTCGACAAACCGTTCTTCCTGATTGCCGGCACCTGCGTGATCGAATCCGAGCAGATGGCGATCGACACCGCCGGTACGCTCAAGGAGATCACGGGTGCGTTGGGCATTCCGTTCATCTACAAGTCGTCGTTCGACAAGGCGAACCGCTCGTCGGACGCTTCGTTCCGCGGTCTGGGCATGGAAGAGGGGCTGCGCATTCTGTCGGAGGTCCGTCGCCAGGTGGGCGTGCCGGTGCTGACCGACATCCACGAGATCGACGAGATCAAGCCGGTGGCCGAAGTCGTGGACGTGCTCCAGACGCCGGCGTTCCTGTGCCGCCAGACCGATTTCATCCGCGCCTGCGCGCAGAGCGGCAAGCCCGTCAACATCAAGAAGGGCCAGTTCCTCGCACCGCACGACATGAAGAATGTCATCGACAAGGCGCGTCACGCTGCCCGCGATGCCGGTCTGCCGGAAGACAACTTCATGGCCTGCGAGCGCGGCGCCTCGTTCGGTTACAACAACCTGGTGTCGGACATGCGCTCGCTGGCGATCATGCGCGAGACGGGGGCGCCGGTGGTGTTCGACGCCACGCATTCGGTGCAATTGCCGGGCGGCCAGGGCACCAGTTCGGGCGGCCAGCGGGAGTTCGTGCCGGTGCTGGCTCGTGCCGCGATCGCTGTGGGGGTTGCAGGTGTCTTCATGGAAACGCACCCCGATCCCGCATGCGCAAAATCAGATGGCCCGAATGCTGTGCCGCTGCGGCGCATGAAAGACTTGCTGTCAGTACTGAAAGAACTGGATGCGCTCACCAAGCGCAGCGGTTTCCTGGAAAATCAGTTCGACTGATTTCCCCCGATGACCGGCGGCTCTACCAGCCGCCGCTGTCGTTTTCGGTTCAGCCCAGTTCAGTTTTCGTTTCGGCATCCGGAGAGAGACACATGGCCGCTGGCTACATCCTCGCGTACGTGGACGTGACAGACCCCGTGCAGTACGAGCAATACAAGACGCTGTCGACCAAGGCCATGCAAGCGCACGGCGCCGAGCCGCTGGTGCGCGGCGGCAAGACCGAGCCACTGGAAGGCGAGTGGAACCCTACCCGCATCGTTGTGCTCAAGTTCCCGAGCTACGATGCCGCCAAGACGTTCTACAACAGCGAGGAATATCGCGCTGCGCGCAATGCGCGCGCCAACGCTGCCAACATGAACATGATCGTGGTCGAAGGCATTTAACCTGCCTGTCGATCTCGTAGCGTTACCTGCTTTAAGACACCAAGAGGGATTTTCATGAGTGCCATCGTAGATATCATCGGTCGCGAAGTGCTGGACTCGCGCGGCAACCCCACCGTCGAATGCGACGTGCTGTTGGAATCGGGCGTGATGGGCCGTGCCGCGGTGCCGTCGGGCGCATCCACCGGCTCGCGCGAAGCCATCGAACTGCGTGACGGCGACAAGTCGCGCTACCTGGGCAAGGGCGTGCTCAAGGCCGTCGAGCACATCAACACCGAAATCTCCGAGGCCATCATGGGCCTGGACGCGTCGGAACAGGCTTTCCTGGACCGTACCCTGATCGATCTGGACGGTACCGAGAACAAGAGCCGCCTGGGCGCGAACGCCATGCTGGCGGTGTCGATGGCGGTTGCCAAGGCTGCCGCTGAAGAAGCCGGCCTGCCGCTGTACCGCTACTTCGGCGGTTCGGGCGCGATGCAGATGCCGGTGCCGATGATGAACATCGTCAACGGCGGTGCACACGCCAACAACAGCCTGGACATCCAGGAATTCATGGTGATGCCGGTTGGCCAGTCGAGCTTCCGTGAAGCCCTGCGCTGCGGTGCAGAGATCTTTCACGCGCTGAAGAAGATCCTGGCTGACAAGGGTATGAGCACGGCCGTAGGCGATGAAGGTGGCTTCGCACCGAACTTCGCCAGCAACGAAGAATGCCTGAACACCATCCTGTCGGCCATCGAGCAGGCTGGCTACAAGGCCGGCGAAGACGTGCTGCTGGCGCTCGACTGCGCAGCTTCCGAGTTCTACAAGGACGGCAAGTACCACCTCGAAGGCGAAGGCCTCCAACTGTCGTCGGAAGACTTTGCCAACTACCTGGCGAACCTGGCTGACAAGTTCCCCATCGTGTCGATTGAAGACGGCATGCACGAGAGCGACTGGGCGGGCTGGAAGGCACTGACCGATAAGCTCGGCAAGAAGGTGCAACTGGTGGGCGACGACTTGTTCGTCACCAACACGAAGATCCTGAAGGAAGGCATCGAGAAGGGCATCGCCAACTCGATCCTCATCAAGATCAATCAGATCGGTACGCTGACCGAGACGTTCGCGGCCATCGAGATGGCCAAGCGCGCTGGCTACACCGCCGTCATCTCGCACCGTTCGGGCGAAACCGAAGACAGCACGATCGCCGACATCGCCGTTGGCACGAACGCTGGCCAGATCAAGACCGGCTCGCTGTCGCGCTCGGACCGCATGGCCAAGTACAACCAACTGCTGCGCATCGAAGAAGACCTCGGTGATATCGCCAGCTACCCGGGCAAGTCGGCGTTCTATAACCTGCGATAATTCCTCGCAGTTTTGCCCTGCATGACTGTGCGACCGCCGCTCTGGCGGTCGCATGGCATTTGGGGCCCGAGTCCTGCCAACGCTTGTCTCTATGCGCCTGATTACGCTGTTCCTGCTGCTGTTACTGCTTGCCATCCAGTACCCACTCTGGCTGGGCAAGGGTGGTTGGTTGCGCGTGTGGGACATGCAAAAGCAGGTGACGGCACAGAATCAGCGCAACGCTGAACTGAAGCAGCGCAACACCAAGCTCGAAGGTGAAGTGAAGGATCTGAAGGAAGGCACGGGCGCCATTGAAGAGCGCGCGCGCTATGAGCTCGGGATGGTGAAGGACGACGAAGGCTTCGTGCAATTTGTCGCCCCGGCCCCGAAAACCAGCGAGACTCCGCTACCGCCGCCCCCTCCGGCGGGTCAGCAGGCGCATCACTGAGCCCGCCATGCGAACGCGTCCAACAGACGCGCTCGCCTTGACGACAATTTCCGGGTTTTACCAGTAGTACGGATAGCCCCACACGGGTGCACCGTAGCTGACGCCCCAGCCGCCCCGGTGGCGCCATCCGCTGCCGTAATACACCGAATAGCCTCCGTAGTACGGGTACGGTGCGTAATACGGCGCCGCAGCATAGGCACGCGCCTCGGCATCGCGTCTGATGGCTTGATCCGATTCGCGCAGTGCCTTGGCATTCAGCGCATCCAGCTTTTTGCGGTCTTCCGCCGACAACGGCGCCGGTGCCGCAGCCTGCGTATTGTCCGGTAGCCGGGCGGTGTAGGGCGTGCCTCCCGGTCCACGCGGCACGGCAACACAGGCTGACGCCAGCAGCGCGGCCCCGATCGGCAACGCCAGCGCGCCAGCACGAGAGAAATTCAACGATCGCAAGGACGAAGAAGTGAGCTTGGACATGGTGCGCTCCGCAGCAAGCGGCAGATGAGGGGGCTGGCGATTTAGAGCGTGGGCGGCACTGATAAGTGCCGCGCGCTACGCGCACTTCATACTATGTCGCCGTGTTCAGTGGCGCTGGTCGGATGCGCCCTGAATACCCTGCGCGACAGTGTCTTGTGCGAAGAGCTGTGCACAATCCACGGCGTCGAAGCTGTAGTGCTGGCCGCAGAATTCGCAGTCGATTTCCACCTTGCCGCGTTCTTCCAGAATGCTGTCGACCTCGGGTTGGCCGAGCGAACGCAGCATGGATCCCACGCGCAGACGCGAGCACGAGCAGCGGAAACGCGGGCTCTGCGGCTCGAACATGCGGATGCCGGCGGCTTCCATTTCTTCCCAGTACAGGCGCTTGATGAGCGTGTCGATGGGCTGCCCGAGCAGTTCGTCGCGGCGCAGCGTCTTGCCGAGCTGGCAAACGCGTTCCCACGTGTCGAGGTCTTGCTCCTGCACGTCCTTGTGCAGAGGCTGGCCGGTCTCGCCCACCTGTGCGAACACATGGCCCGTGCGGCCTTCCATCGCACCGCCATACGAAGGCAAGCGTTGCAGCAGCATGCCCGACGCGACCTTGCCGTCGGCAGCCAGCCATAGACGCGTGTCGAGCTGCTCGGAGCTTTGCATGTAGTGCTCAAGCACTTCGGTGATGCTGGCGAGCGGCCCGTTCTCGTCCGACAGCGGCACGATGCCCTGATATGGCTGCTGGCCGGGCAGCTTGTCTTGCGGATCGAGCGTGATGGCGAAGCGCCCGTTGCCGTGCACGTTGACCATGGTGGCCAGCGTGGCGTCGTCGGCAATCTCGGCACCTTCGGCAATCTTGGCCGTGGCCCGCATCGACAGGTCGGAGTTGCACTCCACGACCAGCATGCGCACCGGGCCGTCGCCGTGCAGTTGCATCACCAGTGCGCCGTTGAACTTGAGGTTGGCCGACAGCAGCGCAGCAGCGGCCATCATCTCGCCCAGCAGCGTGCTGACCGGGGCGGGGTAGCGGCGGCGGTTCAGCACTTCTTGCCACGTGCCTTCCAGGCGCACCAGTTCACCGCGCACGGGCGCAGCGTCAAATACAAATTTCTTCAGCTCGTCAGTCATCCATCAATCCGTTTCAGTTGCTGCTTGTACATCGCCTGACGCACTGCATACGTTTCGGTGTTCAGGTGCATCTTGGCAATGTCGTCTTCCGTCAGTTTGCGCACGGCCTTCGCAGGCGCGCCCAGAATGAGCGTGCCGTCTTCGAAGACCTTGCCTTCGGTGACGATCGCACCCGCGCCCACCAGGCAGTTCTTGCCGATCACCGCGCGATTGAGCACCACCGCCTGGATGCCGATCAGAGAGCCTTCGCCGATCGTGCAGCCATGGAGCATGGCCTGGTGGCCGATCGTTACGCGGTCGCCGATGTTCAGCGGGCAACCCGGGTCGGTGTGCAGCACCGAGCCTTCCTGCACGTTGCTGGCCTCGCCCACGGTAATCGGCTCGTTGTCGCCGCGGATGACGGCACCGGGCCACACGCTCGCGCGAGCCTTCAGCTCCACGCAGCCGATGACGGTCGCTTCCGGGGCCACATAGGCGTTGGCGTCAATGGTCGGTGCAACATCGCCGAGTTGGTAGAGGGCCATGCGATCGGTCTCCAGAGTCTGCTTAGGTGGGGGAAAAGAGCGCGTCTTCAAGCTTGCCGGGCAAGGCAGGCCGATGCGTCGAATTAAAATGGCGGAAAGTCCAAATTGTACGCTGATGACCGCTTCGCAACCTCGCCACCAAACGCCCGCTGACACACTGCGCCATGCTGCCCTGGCCGCGCTGTGTCTCACCGATCCGGCCAGCAAGGTGGACGCCACGCTGCGTCTGGGCGAGCGCGCCAAGAACGCCGACGACGCGAGCTGGGGCATTGACGAGGCCATTGCGGCACCAGCAAACGGTGTCCCCGGCCGCCCCGCCGTACCGGTGCTCGTGCCGCCGTCCGAGGTTCCGCGCCGTCGTGCGATCGATACGCCACGCGGTCGCGGCGCGCTGCTGCACGCGCTCGCGCACATCGAATTCAATGCCATCAATCTTGCACTCGACGCGGTGTGGCGTTTTGCCGGGATGCCCACGGCGTTCTACCAGGACTGGACGCGCGTGGCGGCGGAAGAAGCGACGCACTTTTCGCTGCTTTCTGCCCATCTGGCCACGCTCGATTGCCGCTACGGCGATCACCCGGCCCATGACGGCCTTTGGCAGATGACGGAGAAAACCGCCGCCGATCCGCTCGCGCGCATGGCGCTGGTGCCGCGCACGCTGGAGGCGCGCGGGCTCGATGCCTCTCCGCCAATCCGCGCCAAGTTGGCGCAGGCGGGCGACATGGCCGCCGCGGGCATCCTCGACATCATCCTGCGCGACGAGATTGGCCACGTGGCGGTCGGCAACCGCTGGTACCGCTGGCTGTGCGAGCGCGCGGGGCTCGATCCCGTGCCGACGTATCGCAAGCTGGCCGAGCAATACGGTGCGCCGCGTTTGCGCGGGCCATTCAATCTCGAGGCGCGCCGCCAAGCTGGTTTCGACGACGACGAAATCGCCGCGCTGGAAGCCTCGTTCTAAGCGCCACGGCGCAGCTCATCCGCCGCTATAATCCCGAGAAAAAGAACGATCGTTCGATTTATATTCGGTGACGGAAACCATGAACTCCACCACACAGCCTGCCGTGCGCCTGGCATCCCGCTCGACGTACCTGCCCGTGCGCGGCCTGCGCTACCACATCCGCGAATGGGGCGAGCCGGGTGCGCCAATCCTCTTCCTGTTTCACGGGTGGATGGATGTGTCGGCATCGTTCCAGTTTCTGGTCGACGCGCTGCGCCAGCGCTGGCATATCGTGGCGCCGGATTGGCGCGGCTACGGCCAGACCGCCCGGCCCACGGACGCCCCCGGCGTCGAGAGCTACTGGTTTGCCGATTACGTGGCCGACCTCGAAGCCATCATCGACCACTACCAGCCGGAAGGGCAGGTGACGCTGGTCGGGCACAGCCTGGGCGCCAACGTGGTTTGCCTGTACGCGGGTATCCGGCCCGAGCGCGTGCGGCGCGTGGTGGATCTGGAAGGCTTCGGCATGTCGGCGTCGAAGGCATCGCAGGCGCCGCGCCGCTATGCGCGATGGCTCGACGAGCTGAAGGACAAGCCGCGCCTGAACACCTACGCGACCGTCGAGGACGTCGCCGCGCGCCTGCAGAAGACCAACCCACGCCTGCCGGCCGACAAGGCCGCATTCCTGGCGCAACACTGGTCGAGCCAGAATGCTGACGGCCGCTGGGAGATCCTCGGCGACCCCGCGCACAAGATCATCAATCCGCAGCTTTATCGGCTGGATGAGGTGATGGAAATCTGGCGCCGTGTTACCGCCCCCGTGCTGCACGTCGAGGCAGTCGATTCGCCCACACTAAAAGCCATTGCTGGCGACGTGCCGCTGGCCGAGTTCAAGACGCGCTTTACGGCGTTTCCTGATTTCCGTGAGGTGCTGATTGCGGATGCAGGGCACATGCTGCATCACGATCAGCCTGAACAGGTGGCCGCGCTGATCGAAGAGTTCTGTTTGCAGCGCTAAGCGGCAGGTCAATCAAGAAACCGCTGCGCCGCGCCGGGCGGCGGCAGAATGCAGGTGTCTGACCGCCCAAACCATCGATAGCGATTGCGTGCAACGCGGCGATACAACGCGTCGCGCAGCGTTGCGGGGATCAACCAGCCGATCCAGGCCAAGCGCCACGGCCAGCCAAGCGCATGCAGGATGCGCAGGACGGCCGCGCTTTCACGCCACGCACGGCCGTCTCGCACGAAGAGCACGGTATCCACGTCATCCGGATTCACGCCGGCCTGCGCGAGCAGCTGCCGCCCAGTTTGACCCTGCATGGACGCGAAGCGCAGCAACCCTTGCCGGTCATGCCGCAGCAGAAACTGGATGGAGCCGCTGCACAGCAGGCAGTGCGCATCGTAGACGACGATCATTCGCGCTCCATCGTCGACAGGTCGAGATAACCTCGATACGCCGCTACCACGCCGAGCAACGGCACACTGGCACGCACGTTGAACCGGAAGCGGTCACCGTCACCGGATTCCTCGGCCAACACGGCGGGCCGCAGCCAGGCAGGGCAAGGGATGCCGAGGAAGCGCAAGCCTTCCAGACGCATGCGCAATACGGCGTGATTCGCCTCCAGCGAAAAGAACAGGCGCACCGCGCCGAGCCGCTCTGTGAGGTACCCCCGGTGCAGCGACAAGGTCGAGCGCATCGTGTGGCGGGGAAACTGGCGCGTCCAGATTTCTTCTGTGCCGGCGGTGTTGAGCGTGATTCGGAGCGGGCCACGCGTCGGTGTCCGCGGCGTGCGAATGCACCATGCAAGCATGCGTGCGAGGTGCGAGGCTGGCGGTTCCGTTTCGACTTCGCCGTGCAGCGTCACCGCGCCGGTCAGGCGGTGGAAGGTTTGCACGGCCGGCGCCAGTTCCGCATATCTCGCACCAAGCACGGTTTCGTAGAGCGACGGTGCGCGCATGCGAGACTTATTCCGCCGTTACATGCAGTTTCGTCTGCAGCCCGGCGTCGTTGCTCGAATGCGTATGCACCAGCGTCTTGTCCGGATTCGCATACCGGTAGGCGCGCCGCAGCGCCATCGCCACTTCATGGAAGCCCGACAGAATCAGCTTCTGCTTGTTCGGATACAGCGCGATATCGCCCGCCGCGAACACGCCCGGGCGCGAGGTCTCGTACGCCGTTGTTTCCACCGTGATGCGGCCGGCGCGCATCTCCACGCCCCAGTTGACAATCGGGCCTGGCTCGGAAACCAGACCATACAGGGCGATCAGTTCATCGCAGGGCAGAACGGTTTCGCCGTCGCGCCCGCGGATGGCTGCGCCGATGAGCGTGCCGTCGGGCGTGCTGTCCAGGCGCGAAAGCATGCCGAGCACGAAATCCATTTCGCCGGCGACGACGGCGGCGCGCATTTCAGCAACGCTGGCATCGGCTGCGCGGAAGCCCTCTCGCCGATGGACCAGTGTCACGCGTGCGGCGACTTTGCGCAGCGCGAGCGCCCAGTCGAGCGCGGAATCCCCGCCGCCGGCAATGACGACGCGCTTGCCCGTAAAGCGCGCGGTGTCGCGCACGGCATAGTGCAGATGGCGGCCTTCCAGTGCGGCCGCTTCAGGCAAAGCCACACGTTGTGGGGTGAACGCGCCGTTGCCTGCCGTGATGAGTACGGCGGCGCAGTCGAACACGTCGCCGGCGCTGGTGGTGACCCGAAAGCGCCGGCCGTGCTCGTTTTCCAGCGTTTCCACGGTTTCGGCCCGGCGACCACACAGGATGGGGTAGTTGAACGGCGCGCACTGGGCCATCAGCCGATCGACGAGTTCCTGTGCGGTGCACGACACCAGCGCCGGGATGTCGTAGATGGGTTTTTCCGGGTACAGCTCTGTGCATTGACCACCCGGGCGGTCCAATGCATCCACCAGCACACACGACATGCCAAGCACGCCCGCCTGGAACGCCGCGAACAGGCCTACCGGCCCAGCGCCCACGACAAGCACGTCGGTGCGTTGCTCCACGGGCTGGGGGGAATCGGCGTTGAGAGTGGCGGCGGAAGTCATGACAAAGCGAAGAAAACGAAACAATGCGGCCACTATAGCCTGCAGCAAGCGGCCCGCCGCGAACACCGCCACGGGCAGTCGGGTCTTCCGGATGCCGATCCGTGGGGGGGCAGGGCCCCCGGTTGCGCGCCGCAGCAGTAAAATGGCGAAATGCCAAATCTCTCCGCCGCCTCCGCCCGAAATGCCGATCTGCACTGCCACTCCACGGTGTCGGACGGCATGCTCGCGCCGCACGAAGTTGCCGCGCGCGCTGCCGCCCACGGTGTGACGCTCTGGGCGTTGACTGACCACGACGAAGTGGGTGGACAGGCCGCCGCGCGCGAAGCCGCAACGGCCCTGGGCATGGATTACCTCTCGGGTGTGGAGATTTCCGTGACGTGGGCGGGGCGCACGCTGCACATCGTCGGCCTGGGCATCGATCCGGATAACGCCGATCTGGCGCAGGGCCTGGAACGCACGCGCTCCGGCCGCTGCGCGCGCGCTGAAGACATCAGCGCCGCGCTTGCCAAGCTCGGCATCGAAGGCGCCTACGAAGGTGCTTTGCGCTACGCCGGCAACCCGGACATGGTCTCGCGCACCCATTTCGCACGCTTCCTCGTCGAGCACGGTCACTGCCGGGACATCCACGAGGTGTTCGACCGCTATCTGGGCGACGGCAAGCCGGGCTACGTGCCGCATCGCTGGGCGCGCCTGGCCGATGCGATCAACTGGATCAAGGGCGCGGGCGGCGTCGCAGTGATGGCGCATCCGGGGCGCTACACGTTGTCGCTGGTCGAGCACGGTGCGCTGTTTGATGAATTCAAGGCGCTGGGCGGCGAGGGGGTCGAAGTCGTCACCGGCAGCCATACCCCCGACCAGTACGCGCTGTACGCCGACGTAGCCCGCCGTTACGGCCTGCTGGCATCGCGCGGTTCAGACTTTCATGGCCCCGGCGAGGGCCGCGTCGAACTCGGCACACTGCCGCCGCTGCCCGACAACCTGACGCCGGTGTGGAGCCGGTGGATGTCCTGAGCGCGCGGCTGCCATGTCCCAGTTCTTCCAGATCCACCCGACCACGCCGCAAGGGCGCCTGATTCGCCAGGCGGCGGAGATCATCCGCGCCGGCGGCCTGGTCGCGCTGCCCACCGATTCCTGCTACGCGCTCGCCTGCCATCTGGACGACAAATCGGCCGTCGAGCGCCTGCGCCGCGTGCGCGGCATCGACGAAAAGCACCACCTGACATTGATGTGCCGGGACCTTTCCGAGCTGGCCACGTTCGCGCGTGTCGACAACAAGCAATATCGCGTGCTGAAGGCGGCCACACCGGGGCCGTTCGTCTTCCTGCTGGAGGCGACCAAGGAGGTGCCGCGCCGGCTTTCGCACCCGTCGCGCAAGACGATCGGCCTGCGCGTACCGGAACACGCGATTCCCCTGGCGCTGATGGCGGAACTGGGTGAGCCGCTGCTCTCCGCCACGCTGCAACTGCCCGGCGATGACGAACCCCTCAACGAGGCCGAGACCATTCGGGATCGGCTTGAAAAGCAGCTTGAACTCGTCATCGACGGCGGCCCGGCCCCGGCCGAACCCACCACCGTCATCGACCTGACGAGCGGCGAGCCCGAACTTGTGCGCCAAGGCCGGGGTGATCCGGCTCGCGTGGGCCTGTAGGCGAGCCCTTGGCGCGTGCTTCGGTGGCGCCGTGCCGCGGCGCGCGCTTGCTACAATAGCTCGCTTATGGACCCCACACTGATCCAGAACATCGCGGTTTACGCGATTCCCGTCCTGTTTGCCATCACGCTGCATGAGGCGGCGCACGGTTACGTCGCCAAGCATTTCGGCGACGATACAGCCTATGTCATGGGCCGCGTCAGCATCAATCCGCTGCGGCACATCGATCCCATCGGCACGATTGCGATGCCGCTGTTGCTGTATTTTGCAACCCAGGGTGCCTTTGTTTTCGGCTATGCCAAGCCGGTGCCGGTGCGCTTCGACCGTCTGCGGGACCCGCGCTGGCATGGCATGTGGGTGGCGCTGGCGGGGCCCGTCACCAACTTTGTCCAGGCGATCTTCTGGGGCGTATTGGCGGTGGTGTTCGCGGTGGGCGGCGTGAACGAACCGTTCCTGATCGGCATGGCGCGCGCTGGCATTCTGGTCAATATGGTGATGGCCGCGTTCAACATGTTTCCGCTGCCGCCGCTCGATGGCGGGCGCGTGCTGGCAGCACTCCTGCCACCTCGGATGGCGCTCGGTCTGTCGCGCATCGAACCGTTCGGCTTCTTTATCGTGATGGCGTTGATTATTTCCAACGTCATCACCAACGTCTGGATGCGCCCGATCATGGCGCTGCTGTTTCAACTGCTGCAGTGGATTCTGAGTCCGCTGCAGATGCTGTTTTCCTGAGTCTTCAACCCCATTTCCCACATGTTTCCTGACCGCGTTCTCTCTGGCATGCGTCCGACCGGTGCTCTGCACCTGGGGCATTACCACGGCGTCCTGAAAAACTGGGTCCGGCTGCAAGCCGAATACCCGTGCTTCTTCTTCGTCGCCGACTGGCATGCGCTGACCACGCACTACGAGTCGCCCGAGGTGATCGAGGAATCGGTGTGGGAAATGCTGATCGACTGGCTCGCTGCCGGTGTCGATCCGACGCAGTCCACGCTGTTCATCCAGAGCCGTGTGCCCGAGCACGCGGAGCTGTTCCTACTGCTCTCGATGGGCACGCCGCTGGGCTGGCTCGAACGCGTGCCGACATACAAGGACCAAATCGAGAAGCTCAAGGAGAAGGACCTCTCCACCTACGGCTTCCTCGGTTACCCGCTGCTGCAAGCCGCCGACATCCTGATCTACCGCGCCGGCTTCGTGCCGGTGGGCGAAGACCAGGTGCCGCACGTCGAGATGACGCGCGAAGTCGCCCGCCGCTTCAACTACCTCTATGGCCGCGAACCAGGTTTCGAAGAGAAGGCGCTGGAAGCGGCCAAGAAGCTCGGGGGCAAGCGCGCCAAGCTGTATCTGGAGCTGCGCACTGCCTACCAGGAGCGTGGTGAAGACGAGGCCCTGGAGCAGGCCCGCGCGCTGCTGGCCGAATCGCAGAGCCTGTCCATGGGCGACCGCGAACGCCTGTTCGGCTATCTGGAAGGCGCCCGCAAGATCATCCTGCCCGAACCGCAGGTGCTGCTGACCGAGGCATCGCGCATGCCGGGTCTTGATGGCCAGAAGATGTCCAAGTCGTACGGCAACACGATCCGCATGCGCGAGGACAAGGAAACCGTCGAGAAAAAGGTTCGCACCATGCCGACCGATCCGGCTCGCGTGCGCCGCACCGATCCGGGCGACCCGGACAAGTGCCCGGTCTGGCAGTTGCATCAGGTCTACTCTGATGCCGACACGAAAGAGTGGGTGCAAAAGGGTTGCCGCAGCGCCGGCATTGGCTGCCTGGAGTGCAAGCAGCCCGTGATCGAGGGCATCCTGCGGGAGCAGCAGCCGATGCTTGAGCGCGCCCAGAAATACATCGACGATCCGTCACTGCTGCGCGCCATCATTGCTGATGGCTGCGACAACGCCCGCAAGGTTACGCAGGAGACCATGCGCGAGGTGCGCGAGGCGATGGGTCTGTCGTACAGCTGATGGGCTGTTGATGTCTGCTGTCGCGTCTGATTCACACACGTTCGCTGCGCCCTCGCCGTGGGTGGTGCGTTGGGCGGCTGGACTGCCGGCTGGCGCCTCCGTGCTGGACGTGGCTTGCGGCAGTGGACGCCACGTGCGCTGGCTGGCCGCACGCGGTCTACGCCTGACTGGCATCGACCGCGATGCGGCCGCGCTGTCGGGCCTCGTCGGCATCGCCGAAACCATCGTCGCTGACATCGAAGGCGGCCCCTGGCCGTTGCCTGCCGGCGCCACTTTCGATGCCGTTGTCGTCACGAACTATCTGCACCGACCGCTTTGGCCGCACTTGCTGGCGGCCGTCGCGCCGGGCGGCCGGCTGATCTACGAAACTTTCGCCGACGGAAACGAAACCGTCGGGAAGCCGTCGAACCCGGCATTCCTGCTGGCACCGGGCGAACTGCTCGATGCCGTGCGAGGCCAGATGCGGGTGATCGGCTACGAAGACGGTTTTCTCGCATCGCCCCGAGACGCTTACGTGCAGCGGATTTGCGCGGTTCGCGAGCCCTCAGGGGCGGTTGCGCCGCGCTACGCACTTTGAAGTTGCTGAGGACGGCGGCTTACCCGTCTCTTGGCGGGTCTCAGATGTGGCGAATCCGTTCTGACGATCCGGTACAATCCGACTGTTTACGTTCACGCTTTTGTCTGCTTTCGAAACCATGATCCAGATTTCCGGCAGTCTCGTCGCCATCGTCACGCCCATGCACGAGGACGGCAGCCTTGATTTCCCGTCCCTGCGCAAGCTCATCGACTGGCACATCGCCGAAGGCACCGACGGCATCGTGATCGTCGGAACCAGCGGCGAATCGCCGACCGTGTCGGTGGAAGAGCACCGTGAACTAATCCGCGTGGCGGTCGAGCAGGCCAACAAGCGCATTCCCATCATTGCCGGTACCGGCGGCAACTCCACCACCGAGGCGGTGGAGCTGACGGCCTACGCCAAGCAAGTAGGCGCTGATGCCTCCCTGCAGGTCGTGCCGTACTACAACAAGCCGACGCAGGAAGGCATGTATCTGCACTTCCGCAAGGTGGCCGAGTCGGTGGATCTGCCGGTCATTCTGTACAACGTGCCGGGCCGCACCGTGGCCGATATGACGGTCGAAACCATGCTGCGTCTGGCCGAAGTGCCGGGCATCATCGGCGTGAAGGAAGCCACGGGCAACATCGACCGCGCCGCGCACCTCATCAAGGGCGCACCGGCCTCGTTCAAGATTTACAGCGGGGATGATCCGACGGCCATCGCGCTGATGCTGCTGGGTGGCCACGGCAACATTTCCGTGACGGCCAACGTGGCGCCGCGTGCCATGCACGAACTGTGCGTTGCCGCCATGCGCGGCGACGTGGAGACGGCTCGCCGCATCCACATGCAACTGCTGTCGGTGCACAAGAACCTGTTCGTCGAGTCGAACCCGATTCCCGTCAAGTGGGCTCTCCAGGCCATGGGCAAGATGGAAGGTGGCATTCGCCTGCCGTTGACGCCGCTGGCACCCCAGTATCACGAGGTTGTGCGCGCATCCCTGAAGGATGCCGGGCTGCTCTCCTGATTGTTTCAAGGCGCTTCTCAGGCCCTTAAGCCATCGTTCTCATCTGAAGGATCGCAAGTCAATGAAACTGCACCAAACCCGTCGCGGGGCTGTGGCGACGTCCGCTCAACTGTTGCTGGCCGCGCTGTCGGTTGCCCTGATTTCCGGTTGCGATACCGTCAATGAGGTGATGCAGCCGGACCGCATCGATTACAAATCGCAGGCCAAGAAAGGCCCGACGCTTGAGGTCCCGCCCGACCTGACCGGCATCCAGGCTGACCGCCGCTATGCCGCACCGGACACGGGCACGACCACGCTGTCGGCGTATACGTCAACGGCGCCCAAGGTCACGACGCCCGGCTCGGGCACCGAGAATGTGCTGCCTGCCGTGTCCGACATGCGTATCGAGCGTGATGGCAATCAGCGCTGGCTGCTCGTGAAGACCACGCCGGATGCCTTGTGGCCGCAATTGCGCACGTTCTGGCAAGAACTGGGCTTCCTGCTGGTGATCGACTCGCCCGAGACCGGCATCATGGAAACCGACTGGGCTGAAAACCGCGCGAAGATTCCGCAGGACATCATCCGCCGCACCGTCGGCAAGGTATTCGATGGCTTGTACTCGACGTCTGAGCGTGACAAGTTCCGCACCCGCATCGAGAAGGGTCCGAACGGCACGGTCGAAGTCTACATCTCGCACCGCGGCGCGCAGGAACAACTGGTCGGTTCGTCCAAGGACCAGACCGTGTGGACGCCGCGTCCGGCCGATCCGGAACTCGAAGCCGAATTCCTGTCGCGCCTGATGCAGCGGCTGGGCGCCAGCAAGGAGGCCGCACAGCAGAAGCTCGCGCAAACGCAGGCAGCGCACCCGGTGCAAGACGGCACGAAGGCTGAACCGGCCCCGCGTACCGGCCCATCGTTGCTGACGCAGTCGAATGGCCAACCGGTCCTGCAGGTGCCGGAGCCCTTTGATCGCGCATGGCGCACCGTGGGCTTGGCGCTGGATCGCGTGAACTTCACCGTGGATGACCGCGACCGCTCGCAAGGGGTCTACTTCGTTCGCTACGCTGATACGCGTGCCGAAGCCAACGCACCGGGCTTCTTCTCGCGCCTGTTCTCGGGCACGAAGATCGAAGACCTCAAGCGGGCCAAGCGTTACCGCGTGGTCGTGAAGGATGCTGGCACGTCTTCGACGGTGCTGGTGCAAAACGACGATGGCTCCGCGCAGACCGGCGACATCGGCAAGCGCATCCTGTCGCTGCTCGACGAGCAACTGCGGTAATCGGCATCATGCAGTACGGCTGCCTGGGTGGGCGATGACACTGAGATTCGCCAGCCTTGGCAGCGGCAGTGAAGGCAATGCGCTGCTCGTGGAATCCGCGAGCGGCGCGACGTGCACGCGCATCCTGCTGGATTGCGGATTCGGTATCCGCGAGACTGTGCGGCGGCTCGAGCGCCTGGGCTGTACGCCCGAATCCCTCAACGCCATCCTCGTCACGCACGAGCATAGCGATCACGTTGGCAGCGCCTATGCGGTTGCCGCCAAATTCAATATCCCGGTCTGGACCAGTCACGGCACGTATCGCGCCACGGAAAACCTGCGCGGCGCCGACCGTGCAGCCGTGCGTTTCTGTCGCGCCGACGATATGTTCTCCGTCGGCGATCTGCAAATCTTGCCTTACACCGTGCCGCACGACGCGCGCGAGCCGCTGCAGTTCGTCTTCAACGACGGCGCGCGGCGCTTGGGCGTGCTGACCGATGCCGGCATGTTGACGGAATACCTTTGCGCCCATCTGGCAGGCATGCACGCCCTCGTGCTCGAATGCAATCATGACCGCGAGATGCTGGCCAATTCAGCCTATCCGTGGTCATTGAAACGGCGTATCGGTGGAGATTTCGGCCATTTGGCCAATGACATTGCAGCCGCGATCCTTACGCGCGTTCGCCACGACGCGTTGCATACGGTCGTTGCTGCGCATCTGTCCAAGCAGAACAACACGCCGCTATTGGCTGCTGAGGCGATTGCCGTGCCGCTGGGGGCTCGCACTGAAGACGTGCCGATTGCGGATCAGGAAGAGGGCCTGCTTTGGTGCACCGTTTGAGGGCGGCTGGTCCGATCGACGCGGCTTGTAAGATTCAGAAACAACTTTGAATGGCGGATGGGTCGCGTAGTTGCTGCTCGGAGTTCCAACGCTAGATGGGCGCCCATAAAAAAAGCCGACCTGAAGGTCGGCTTTTTTGTCTCGCGAGAAACGCGATTATTGCTTGGCAGCCGGGGCCGAAGCAGCAGCATCCGAAGCAGCCGGAGCAGCAGCGGCGTCCGAAGCAGCCGGGGCAGCAGCGGCGTCCGAAGCAGCCGGGGCAGCCGGAGCAGCAGCGGCGGGAGCCGAAGCTTCCGGAGCGGCGGCCGGAGCAGCGGCTTCTTCCTTCTTACCGCAAGCAGCCAGAGCCACAGCAGCCATCAGCGAGGCGATCAGGAGAGACTTTTTCATTTTTTCGATCCTTAAACTGAATTATGGAAAGCGGACAACAGAAAGCGCGATGAATAATTACCGGTAATTATCGCTCAGGTACTACACCTTCTTCTATGCTGGCAGCCAAGCCGCACGAGGACTGCTCGGCTTGCAAGCTAGCGTCGGATTATAGCGGCCTTTACCTACTGTGTGTAGCTGAGTCGGGGCTGACGCACGTGCGATTCAGACGCTTTTGTAACGATCTGTTTCAATGCGGAATCATCGTTGCGCGGGTCCAGCCAGCCTGAGCCAGCCTTCTTCGTACCAAGCGTGCAGCGTATCCATCAGATCTGGCAAGCCGGCCGCCGCATCCACGGATGCAGCGCTCGCACGACGTGCGTCCGCCAACGCGGAGAGCCACGCAAGCAGCGTTCCCGATGGTTCAAACGTATCGCCGTTGATCCAGAAGCGTTGCGCGTCATACAGCGCCTGCGTGCGCGCGTCCAGCACGATGCCTTCCTTGCGCGCCCGAGCCGTGAAGCGGGCAAGCGGCAAGCGGGGCTGCGTGACGAAGTCGACGTGATCCTTGGGTTCGGAAAGGTACGCGCCGAGGAATTCACCGACGAGTTCAGGCGTCCAGCGCAACGCGTTGAGCTTCTGGACAAGGGCCTTGACCATGGCGGCCGGCAGTTCGCCGGGGTGGGTGGTGGGCTTCTGTTCGGGATCGGCGTAGCGGCCGTCGAAGTTGGGGTCGTCTTCCAGCGTTTGCGACAGGAAGCCCAGGAAGTGGCCGGCCAGTTCGCGGTACGACGGTGAGCGGAAGCCGATCGAATACGTCATGCAGTCGCCCTCGGCCACGCCGTCATGTGCGTAGTGCGGCGGCAGATACAGCATGTCGCCGGGCTCTAGTACGAATTCCTCTTCGGGCTGGAAGTTGGCGAGGATCTTGAGCGGCAGATCGGGGACGAGCGTGAGATCGTCCTGGGCTGAGATGCGCCAGCGGCGCCTGCCGTGGGCCTGCAGCAGGAACACATCGTACGAATCGAAGTGCGGGCCGACGCCGCCGCCGTCGGTTGCGAAGCTGATCATCACGTCATCGAGCCGCGCGTCGGGAATGAACCGGAAACGCTGCATCAACGCTTCGACCGCCGGCTCGACGAGGTTCGCGCCCTGCACAAGCACCGACCAGTTGCGTGTCTTGCGCGAGGGCAGCGGGCGTTCGTCGAAGGGGCCGTGATTGAACGACCAGCGCCCGCGCGATTGCGCGATCAAGCGGGACTCGACATCGGGGCGCGCAGCCAGGGCAAGTACACGTTCAGGCGAGAGCGGAAAGTGCAGCGCACGCATCTCTTCGGGGGAGAGTGCCTGCCGGATCAGCAGAGGCTTCTTCTGCCAGTGCGTGCGCATGAAATCGCGCGGTGACAGCCCGCCGAGGAGTTGCGCCGGATGCCCCGCTGGAAGAGCAGGTTGGACGCCGCCATCGGCAGCGTATAATGGGACTTCGTTCATGGAGTGCGCAATTGAAAATCGCGAAGAATACGGTAGTGTCGGTGGCTTACAAACTGTCCGACGCGCAGGGCAACGTCATCGAGGAATCCGATGAGCCGATGGTGTATTTGCACGGCGGCTATGATGGCACGTTCCCCAAGATCGAGGAAGCGCTGGACGGCCAGGAACAAGGCTTCGAGACCAAGCTGCAGCTCGAACCGGACGACGCTTTCGGTGACTACGATCAGGAGCTGATCAAGATCGAGCCGCGTGATCGCTTTCCGGAACCGCTCGAAGTTGGCATGCAGTTCGAGGGCGTGCCCGAAGATGGCGACGAGGAAGATGCCATCGTCTATACAGTCACCGACGTGGCGGAAGACAAGGTTGTGCTGGACGGCAATCACCCGCTCGCCGGCATGGCGCTGCGCTTCGAACTGAAGGTGACCGAAGTGCGGGAAGCCACGGCTGAAGAGATCGAGCACGGCCACGTGCACGGTGAAAATGGCCTTGAAGTGGTGGACGAGGACGAGGACGATAAGCCGCACACGCTGCACTGATCGGCAAGTCCATCAAGATACGAGAACGGGAGCTTCGGCTCCCGTTTTCTTTATTGCGCCGGCGCTGGCGTGATTTCCGGCGCTGGGATGGGGGTGTTGTCAAGGCGGCGGCTGCGGGTATGGAACAGCGGCGTGCGGCCTGGCGTGACGGAGACTTCCAGCCAGCGATCGAGCACCGGCGAACCATAGGTGCGTGCGCGCATGACATGCGCGTCCGGGCGGCCGTCTTCGTCTTTGAGCGGGCGGTCGAGCATGAACGTCTGGCTGGCGCCGTGGATGAGCAGGACGGCACCGTCGTAGTCGCGCGTGAGCGCTCGCAACTGACGCTTGAGTGCAAGGTAGCCGTCATGCGAGCGGCGGCGCAGCCAGCCGTCGAACAGATTGGGTGCGCGGCGCCGTTCCCAACCGTCTTCAAAGAGTGGATCGGCCTGCATCATGACGACCACGCCCGCCATCTTGCGTTGGCGCGCGACGGCAAAGGCGCGTGCGAGCCATTGGCGATTGGCTTCAAGGCGGTCTTCGTATTCGCCGTTGCGCCCGCCCGCGGTCTTGTAGTTGTTGTTGTCGCCGGGCACGTTGAGGGTGACGAACAGCACGTCATTCATCGTCCAGCGCGTGTTTTCGCGGTAGCTGCGGAACTTCGCCTGGTCGGACTGGCGCATGACCGTCATGGTGCGCTGGCCGAGCGTGTTGTCGTCGGGGTAGAACAGCTCGCGCAGGCGCAGCAGGCGCTCCACCGGGTCGAAACTGCCCGCGGCGGGGCGCTGGCAGTCGCTCCAGTCGTGGTCGCCCGGGATGTAGATGACGGGCGCGATCAGGCTGTCGAGCAGGTCATGGCGCGCTTCGAGCAGCGTGTCGGAACACGCTTCATCGCGGCCCTTGAGGTTGCCCAGATGGACGACGAAGGCGGGGTGTTCGGCGTCGATGGCGTCCAGCAGTGCGCGCACGGGGGCGACATCCTCGGCGCGGTCGGGCACGTTGCCGATCACCGTGAAGGTGAAGGCGCCCGGCGCGTCAGGTGCAGAATTCGCGACCTTGGGTGCAGCTGGTACAGCCACCGGCATCAGCATCGCCAACGCCATGGCGATGCATTGAAACGTGCGGGAAACTGCGCCGAGCCGGGTCATCGGAATCAGGCGGCCGGGCTCGCCAATGCCTTGAGGCGGTACAACGCATCAAGCGCTTCCCGCGGCGTCATATCGTCGGGATCGATCCCGGCAAGCGCATCCGCAAGCGCGCTGTCGGGTGTTTCGGCGTCGGCATCGCCTTCGTCGACGATGGGCATATCGGCGGCGAGTGCAAACAGGTCGAGCTGGGGCGTGGCGCCTGTGTCGGCGGAATGCTGCTCCAGCCAGGCCAGCCGTTTGCGCGCGGCGCGAATGACCGGCTGCGGCACGCCCGCCAGTTGTGCGACCTGCAAGCCGTAGCTCTGGCTGGCCGGACCTTCCTGCACGGCATGCAGGAAGACGATGCCGTCACCATGTTCGACGGCGGAGAGATGCACGTTGGCGGCCTGTGCGAACTCCTGCGGCAGTTGTGTCAGCTCGAAATAGTGCGTGGCGAACAGCGTGTGGCTGCGATTGTGCGACAGCAAGTGACGCGCAATCGCCCAGGCAAGCGCCAGGCCGTCGAACGTGCTCGTTCCGCGGCCAATCTCGTCCATCAGCACCAGGCTGTTGGGTGTGGCGCGGTGCAGGATGGCAGCCGCTTCCGTCATCTCAACCATGAAGGTGGATCGGCCACCCGCCAGATCGTCGGCCGCGCCGATACGCGTGAAGATACGGTCGATTGGGCCGATGACTGCGGCCTCCGCCGGCACAAATGCGCCCACGTAAGCGAGCAGCACGACCAGCGCGGTTTGCCGCATGAAGGTCGATTTACCGCCCATGTTTGGGCCCGTGATCAGCAGCAGCTTGCGCGCCTCCTGCAGCATGCAGTCGTTGGCGACGAACTGTTCGACTTGTTGTTCGACCACCGGATGGCGTGCGCGCGTCAGCTCAATACCGGGTGCGTCCGTCAGCGTGGGGCGCGACCACGACAGCGCATGCGCACGCTCGGCCAGCGTCGCGAGCACATCGGCCTGTGCCAGCGCGGCGGCGATACGTTTGAATTCGGCCAGGTGCGGCAACAGTTTCTGGAGCAGCTCTTCGTAGAGGAGCTTTTCGCGCGACAGGGCACGGTCCTGCGCCGACAACGCCTTGTCTTCGAACGCTTTCAACTCGGGCGTGATGTAACGCTCGGCGTTCTTCAGCGTCTGGCGGCGGCGGTAATCGTCCGGCACCTTGGCGGCCTGGCCGTTGGTGACTTCGATGTAGAAGCCGTGCACGCGGTTGTATTCGACGCGCAGATTGGCGATACCGGTGCGCTCGCGCTCGCGGGCTTCCAGATCGACGAGGAACTGGCCGCAGTTTTCCGAGATGTCGCGTAGCTCGTCGAGGTCGGCATCGTAACCGCGGGCGATGACGCCGCCGTCGCGCACCATCGCTGCCGGCTCGGCCATCACGGCGCGCTGCAGCAGGGCGTGGGCGTCTTCGGGCAGGGTGAGCGCGGCGTGCAGCTCGATGAGCAGCGGAGCCGCGTCGCTCTGCGGCAGTTCTTCGCGAATCTCGGGCAGGCGCGCGAGCGTGTCGCGCAGCGAAGACAGATCGCGCGGGCGCGCCGACAGCAGCGCCAGTCGCCCGGTAATGCGCTCCACATCCGACAGCGTGCGCAGCGTCGAGCGCAATGTTTGCCAATCGCCGCCGAGCAGCACCTCGATCGCCTGCTGCCGCGCTTGGGGGATGGCACGATCCCGCAGTGGATGATGCAGCCAATGGCGCAGCAGGCGGCTGCCCATGCTCGTGGCGCACGTGTCGAGCAGCGAGAACAGCGTCGGCGATTCCTGCCCACGCAGCGTCTCGGTCAGTTCCAGGTTGCGGCGCGTGGCGGTGTCCAGGCCGATGAATTCGCTTTCGTGCTCGACGGTCAGGCCGATCACGTGACGCAGCGATTGGCCTTGCGTGGCGGCTGCGTAATTGAGCAGCGCGCCGGCAGCCGCCAGTGCGGCCGTCAACGTTTCCGCACCAAAGGCGACGAGGCTCGCGACGCCGAGTTGCTCGCGCAGGCGGCGGGTGCCGGCTTCCACGTCGAAGTGCCAATCGGGCAGGCGCGTGCGGGCAACATCCACCTGGATGGTGTTGAGCGTTGCATCGTCGGCCAGCACTTCGGCGGGGCGGATGCGTTCGAGTTCGCGGTCGAGCTGGTCGGGGCTGCACTCCATCACGCGCAATTCGCCGCCGACGAGGTTGAGCCAGGCCAGACCGATCAGCGGTGCGGCGCCGCGCTTGGCCGGCAGATGCGCGATGGCCAGCAGGTGGTTGTTGATCTTGTCGGAAAGCAGGGCGGCGTCCGTCAGCGTGCCGGGTGTGACGACGCGTACGACCTTGCGCTCGACCGGCCCCTTGGCTGTGGCCGGGTCCCCGATCTGTTCGCAGATGGCCACGGATTCGCCCAGCTTGACCAGCTTGGCGAGGTATTGCTCGGCAGCGTGGAACGGGATGCCCGCCATGCGGATCGGATGCCCGTTGGAGCTGCCGCGTGCGGTGAGCGTGATATCGAGCAGGCGCGAGGCTTTTTCGGCATCTTCAAAGAAGAGCTCGTAGAAGTCGCCCATGCGATAGAAGACAAGCGTGTTCGGATGCCCCGATTTCAGCCGTAAATACTGCTGCATCATCGGGGTGTGCTTGTCGAAAGGGCCGTATTTCGGGTCGATCTCCAGAACCGGAGCGGAGTGTTCAGCCATGAGTACTAAAGCGCAGCGCGCGGCCGGATGTGATCCGATCAGGCCGCGCGCGGAAGGTGTTGAATCGCGCAATTGTTGCATACCAGCGATGCTGCTTCACTGCTTATCGTCGGCGAGCCGGGCTTCGAGAAAATCGAGAAAGCACGCAATCCGCGAAGCCAACTGCGTGTTGCGATAGTACACCGCGTGAATCGGCTGCAGCACCTCCACCGTGGCGTCCTGCAGCACCTGCATGAGATCGCCCGCGCGGCTGTCTTCAGCGGTCATGAAATCAGCCAGGCAGACGATGCCCGCGCCTTGCAGCGCGAGCTAGCGCAGGGTTTCTCCGCTGGAGGCCTTGAGCGTGGGCTCGATGCGCAGGCGATCGCCGTACGGGCCGCGCAGGGGCCATTGGTTTAGCGATTCCGGCTGCACGAAACCGAGCAGGGCGTGCTTCTGCAGCTCATCCACGTGGCGGGGCCGCCCGTGCGCTTTCAGATAGGCAGGGCTCGCCAGCACGCGCAGCCGCCGCGTGCCAAGCAGGCGCGCACGCAGGGTGGAATCGCGCAGCGTGCCGATGCGGATCGCCACGTCGGTGTCTTCTTCCAGCAAATCGATGATCAGGTCGTTGGTGTTCAGCTCCAGCTCGATCTGCGGATACCGTGCGCGGAAGTCCGGCACCAGCGGCGCCACCACATGCAGCATGAACGGCATGGCAGCGTTGACACGCAGGCGGCCGGCAGGCTGCTGGCGGCGCAGGGCGATCTGCTCCTCGGCCTCGTCGACGGCGGCGAGGATGCTGCGCGCCTGCGCCAGAAACGTCGCGCCCTCGTCGGTGAGCGACAGCCGCCGCGTGGTGCGCGAGAGCAGGGTGGTGTCCAGCTTCTCTTCCAGGCGGCGCAACGCGCGGCTCACGCCCGACACCGTCTGGCCGAGCTGCTCAGCCGCCGCCGTGACGGAGCCCGTATCGACGACGGTGCGGAAGGCGAGCAGTTCTTCGAGTGTGGTTTTCATCGACGATTGTCAATTCAAAATCAAAAGAATTCTGCCTAATGTGGCGTAATTTGCAAAGGTCGCGTGCGGGGCGCCTTGCCCTGGACGGGCGCAAATGCAGTGCGGCGGCGCTTGGCGCGCGACGCCCCCTCAAGGTTGGCGGCCAGCCTGCCGATAGACCATTCGGACCCCTAAAACCATAGTGGGAACGCGTTTGCGCAAATGGCGCCTCGCGGTTCCGCATCCGGAGACTCTGGAATGAGTAAGCTCAGCTTTCGCCAAAAGCTTTGGCTGCCGCTGATCATCAGCCTTGTCGCGCTGACCTTGATCTCGGTATTCAACGCGTATCAGGCGCGCGAGATCCGCGTCGAGGAGCGCAAGAACAACCTCGTCAGCGTGACGACCATGGCCGTGAACCTGGTCAAGCAATATGACGACCTGACCAAGAACGGCACGTTGAGCAAAGACGCCGCGCAGAAAGAGGCGCTCGACCGCTTCAAGGCGCTGCGCTACGACAAGGACGGCTACTTCACCATCACCAGCTCCAACAACGTGGTGGTGATGCACCCGATCAAGCCCGAGTTCATCGGCAAGGACCAATCCGGCTTCAAGGACGCACAGGGCAATGCCGTCTACGTGGGCTTGTCCAACGCGGCCAAAGATCCGAAGGGCGGATTCACCAGCTATGTGTGGCCGAAAGTCGGCGGCTCGGAGCCGGTGCCCAAGACGGCTTTCGCGATGCGCTATGAGCCGTGGGACTGGGTCTTCTCGACCGGCGTCTACATGGACGACATCAATGCCGCGTTCATGACTTCGCTGTACCAAACCGGCGGGCTGCTGGTATTGGTCGGCGGTTTGCTGTTGCTGCTGGGCGGCGTCGCGAACCGCAGCCTGCAGCGCACGCTGGGCGGCGACCCCGCCTACGCGGCTGATGTGGCCAACCGCATTGCCGGCGGTGACCTGACGCTGGAGATTGCCACCCGCGCCGACGACAACAACAGCCTGCTCTACGCCATGAGCCGCATGCGCGGCGCGCTGGTGGACACCATCGGCCGCATCAAGGGCGCGTCGGAGACCATCGGCACCGCCACGCGCGAAATCGCCAGCGGCAACCTGGATCTGTCGTCGCGCACCGAGCAGCAGGCCAGCTCGCTGGAAGAAACGGCTTCGGCCATGGAGCAGCTGATGTCGACCGTGCAGCAGAACGCCGACAACGCCCAGCAGGCCAACCAGTTGGCCGCGTCCGCCTCGGATGTGGCCGTGCGCGGCGGCGACGTGGTGACGCGCGTGGTGGAAACCATGGGCTCAATCAACGCGTCGTCACGCAAGATCGTCGACATCATCGGCGTGATTGATGGCATTGCGTTCCAGACGAACATCCTTGCACTCAATGCGGCAGTCGAAGCCGCGCGTGCGGGGGAACAGGGCCGTGGTTTTGCTGTGGTGGCCGGTGAGGTGCGCAGCCTTGCGCAACGCAGCGCGGCTGCCGCCAAAGAGATCAAGGCGCTGATCGATGATTCCGTCGTCAACGTGGATGCAGGCAGCGCGCTGGTGGAAGAAGCCGGCACGACCATGCGGGAGATCGTCGCGAGCGTGAAGCGCGTGACCGACATCGTTGGCGAGATTTCGTCGGCCAGCCAGGAACAGCGCTCCGGCATTGAAGAAGTGAGCCACGCCGTCACGCAGCTTGACGACGCCACGCAGCAGAACGCTGCGCTGGTGGAGCAGGCCGCTGCTGCTGCGCAATCGCTGGAAGAGCAGGCCGTGAGCCTGACGCAGGTGGTGGCGCAGTTCCGCCTCGATGCGCATGCGCTGCGTGCGCCGGCCATGGTGGCGCGGGTTGAGCCGGCTGTTGCGCCGGTCAAGCCCGTGGCACTCGCAACGCCGATGGCACCGGCATCACCCAAGGACGAAGCGCCGCGGCGCGGGGCCGCCAGGCCGAGCACCGAAGCTGCCAAGCCCAAGCTGACGTCGCGCAAGCCGCCTGTGTTGCGAAAGGCTGCTGCCAAGCCGGTCGAGCGAACCGAAAAGAGCCTGGCTGCACCGGCAGCGATACCCGCGAGCCTGGCCAAGGCGAAGCCTCTGGTCGCCGCTGGAGACAACGCTGACTGGGAAACGTTCTGACCCACGATTGACCTTCACCTCGTTGACCCCGCACACCGCAAGCATGGGTTTGCCTGCCGGGACCCCGGAGACAAGATGGACCGCATTTTGAAGAACACCAGCGTGCGCGCTGGCCTGCTGGCGATTCTGATCACCTTTGCACTGATGATCGTGGTCGGCGCGGCGGTGGGTGTGCTGGCCTTGCGCACCACCAACGCGGCCACCGAGCGCGTGCATCAGATTTCCGACCGCAGCATGCTGTTGAACGACGCGTACAAGGACATGCAGCGCGCGCGCACCGGCATGTCGCGCCTGTACAGCGTCCTGCGCGAGAACATGGATGGCGCTGCCAAGACGACAGCGCTTGCCAGCTCGGAGAAGGGCCTGAAGAAGTCCATCGAACAGGTCGAAGCCTTCAAGAATGCGCCGCCCATCGAAGGTGTGGACGAGTCGCTGCGCCAGGCGATCGTGCAGGCCGCACAGACGCACATCGAAGCCGTGCAGCGTGGCATGGCGGCCTTGCGCGCAGGTGATGCCTCAGCTTATGCCCCGATCAACTACAAGGACGTGACCGATACCGGTGCAGCGTGGTCGGTGCAAATCGAGAATTTCCAGCAGCTCGTCAAGAAGCTGGCCAAGGACGAGGCCGACAGCGGCCGCGCGCGCTACGAAACGATCCTCAAGTTCGTGGCGCTCGGTATTGCCATGGCGCTCGCGTTGATCGTGGCGGTGTTCTACGGGCTCAAGGCCTTCGTGATCACGCCGCTCAACGAAGCCGTGACCGTGCTGAGTCGCGTGGCTGAAGGCGATTTGGCCGTGCATGTCAAGACGGGTGGCCGCAATGAACTGGGCCGCCTGCTGGCTGCCGTGGGTCGCATGCGCGAAAGCCTGGTGAACACCGTTCGCCAGGTGCGTAACAGCTCGGATTCGGTCAACACCGGCGCGCACGAAATCGCCAGCGGCAACCTCGATCTGTCTTCGCGTACCGAGCAGCAATCCGCCTCGCTCGAGAAGGCGGCTGCCAGCATGGAGCAGATGACCTCCACCGTCACCAACAACTCCGAGAACGCCCGCCAGGCCAGCGCGCTGGCGTCGAATGCGGCAGACCTGGCTTCGCGTGGCGGCGATGTAGTGCGTGGCGTGGTGGCCACCATGGACGACATCAGCGCGGGCTCGCGCAAGATGGCCGACATCATCGGCGTGATTGACGGCATTGCGTTCCAGACCAACATCCTGGCGCTCAACGCTGCCGTGGAAGCTGCCCGCGCCGGCGAGCAGGGCCGCGGCTTTGCCGTGGTGGCAGGCGAAGTGCGCGCGCTGGCTCAACGCAGTGCTGCTGCGGCCAAGGAAATCAAGACGTTGATCGACGATTCGGTGTCGCGCGTGCAAGCGGGCCACACGCAGGTGGCGCAGGCCGGCGAGACTATCACCGAGACCGTGGAGGCCGTGCGCCGCGTCGCCAACATCGTTGAAGACATTGCCTCCGCATCGGTCGAGCAGACGCAGGGCATCCTGCAGATCGGCCAGGCCGTGACGGAAATGGAGCAGGTGACGCAGCAGAACGCCGCGCTGGTCGAACAGGCGGCCGCCGCCGCGCAATCGCTGGAAGAGCAGGCGCAGAACCTTACGCAGGTCGTGTCGCAGTTCCGGCTGGATGGGGCAGGGAACGCCGCGATGGCTGTGCGCAAGCCCGAGAAGGTTTCCAAGCCGGTGGCCAAGGCCGCTGCACAGCCGGTCAGCGCGGCCAAGCCGGCACGGGCGGCGCTGCGCAAGCGCGAACCGAAGATCGCAGTTCAGCCGGTGGCTTCGGTGCCGGTCGCACCTGCCGCTGCCGCCCGGAAGCAACAGCAACCTCTGGCCGTAGCCGGTGGCAGTTCCGACGCGGATTGGGAAACGTTCTAAACGGTTGAGAACTCAGGCTTCGAGCGCTGGGCCATCGATGCGTCTGGCCCAGCTTTCCACCTCGCCACGTGCGAGGCGGCCTTCCACCAGCTTGCGCCATGAGGGCGTGAGCGGCAGCGTCAGCATCTCGGCCAGCGCCGCACGATCGAGCATGTTGCGGTAAAGCACATCGAGTACACGCGCCAGCGGCCAATGCGGCCATGGACGCTCGAACCATTCGAGCATATCGCCCGCGCGCAGCGTGCCACCTTCCAATACCCGGTAATACCAGCCCGTGCGGCCCGTGTGCTGCACGCGGCGCGCCATGTCGCGCGTGTTGAACCGGTCGTTGAGCTTCCAGCACGGCTGACGGAGTTGCGACACTTCCAGCACCACGCTGCCCGCACGCAGGCGGTCACCTACGCAGATGTCGGCTTCGGTGATGCCCGTCGTGCTCAGGTTCTCGCCAAACGCGCCGGGCTGTGCGAGCATGGGATGCGCGCCGATATCCGCCTGCCAACCCGCGTAGTGGTCGAACGGGTAGTGATGGATTGCTTTGTCGGGGCCGCCGTGCACACGCAAATCGCCTTGCTCATCACCGACGATGCCGTTGATGCCTACCTCCACCGCATCGTGCACGGGGCGCTTGTCAATGGCGCTGCGCGAGCCTGGGCGGGTGTAGTCGACAGCGCGCCCGGTGAGGACGGTATCGATGCAGACGGGAGCCGGCAGCGTCATGCGGCCTCCGCGCGATCCAGCCAAGCGGTGAAGACCTCTCGCGCGCATTGCGACAGGCGTTCCGCAACCGCCGGCACCTGCGCGCGGAACGCACGTGGGTCGATGCCCGCTGCGCCGAGTTCCGCCGCATGCCCGATCAGCCAGGCTTCAAGCTCGTCCAGGTCGGCCTCCAGATGGAATTGCAACCCCAGTGCGTGGTTGCCAATGGCGAAAGCCTGCTCGGCGCAGATTTCAGTGAATGCCAGCCGTTGCGCGCCGGGCGGTAAGTCGTACTGGTCGCCATGCCAGTGCAGCACCGGCGTGCCGTCGGCCAGCGGCGCGAGCGGTGAGCCTGCGCCTGCGGCCGTGAGCGTGATGGGTGCAAAGCCGATTTCCTTCACGCCCATCGGCTTGACCGCCGCACCGAGCGCGCGAGCGATCAGCTGGGCGCCCAGGCAGATGCCAAGCAGCGGCTTGCGTGCGGCCAGCCGCTGCGCAATGGCGGCCGCTTCATCGCGCACGAACGGATACGTTGCATCGTCATACGCGCCGATTGGTCCGCCCAGCACGATCAGCAGATCCGCATCCACCACGTCGTCGGCCGGCACCGGCTCCACGCCCACGTCCACGGTGCGCACCGTGTAGCCCCTCGCTTCCAGCAGCGGCTGCAGTATGCCGAGATGCTCGAACGGAACATGGCGCAGGGCGAGGGCGTTTTTCATGGCAGTCGATGGCGTTGAGGGCGAGGCTCATTGTGAATGAGGGGCGAGGCGCGCAAAACCCGTTCGGCTTGCGGGGGATTGTTTCGGGGCATTGGCAGGTTGCTCGACACGCTCGCCGATGGGGTGGTCCGCGCCGCCGGTAGCGAACCTGCTACCGAACACGCCGGCTAAGCGTCGCTTATATCGGTTGTTAGTAACGTGCATTGCACTCCCCACGAAAAACCCGATTCGAGGGGGTGTCAGTCTCGCGTCATCTCATTGAGATCGTTCTCCACAGAGTGCCGCCTCGGTACCGATAAAAAAGATTCTGGAGGGAGTTGTGCAGAAGCCAATGCTGCATTGGGCTGTGGCGTGCATTGCCGTGGCTTGCCTGGGCGCGTGCGCGCCGATGGTGTCCACCGCACCAGCCACGCTGGCCAGCGACAACGCGACAGGCCCGTCGCGCATTCAGTTGAAATCTTCAACGGAGATACGCCTGGAAACTGGCTATACGCGCACGCTTGCGGCCGGCTCCAACTGGCAGCGCGTGGGTACGCTGTCGCAAGGCGCTGTCTATCGCCCGGTCGGCACGATCTTCACGATTGAAGGCCGCCAGGTCCACGAGGCCTATCTGGTGATCGCCGGTCAACGCCTGGTCGGGTTTTACCTGCCAGGCGAGCAGGCGTACTCCCCGCTTTCTACCGCTGTATCCATCACAACAGGAGAATCACAATGAAGGGAGTTTTGCGCGCATTGGCTTCGGCCATCGGTGTCACGGTTCTGATGGCGGGTTGCGCGTCGGGCGTGAAGTATTCCGAAATGGCTTCGTCGATTCCGACGCTCAAGCAGGACCAAGGGCGCGTGTACTTCTTCCGCTCGTCGTCGCTGATCGGCGCGGCACTGCAGCCGGACATCAAGCTGAACAGCGAAGTGATTGGCCAATCCAAACCGGGCGGCTTCTTCTTCGTTGACCGTCCGGCTGGCAAGTATGTCGTGTCAACAGCCACCGAGACCGAGAAGACGCTGAGCTTCGCACTGGACGCCGGTGAGACAAAGTACGTGCGCACGTCGCCGTCGCTGGGTCTGATTGTCGGCCGCGTGGTGCCCGAGCTTGAAACGCCGGAAAAGGCGCAGGCCGAACTGCCCTCGTTGAGCTTCGCGCCCAACGAGCCGCCGGTTGCCAAGAAGTAAGCTCCGAGACGTGAAAAAGCCCGCATAAAGCGGGCTTTTTGTTGGCGGCTACTGGCGCAGCGCCGCAATCAAGCTTCAGCCTTCGACCGCGAGAACGGCGAGGTGATCTTGATCATCTGCACGAAAGCCTTCGGGTTGCCGGCCAGGATTTCACCTTGGTCCAGATAGCCCGATTCGCCGGTGTAGTTGCCCACCAGGCCACCCGATTCCGTCACGAGCAGCGAGCCTGCGGCCATGTCCCACTTGCTCAGGCCTTGCTCGAAGAAGCCGTCGAGGCGGCCGCAGGCGACGTAGGCGAGGTCCAGCGCGGCAGCGCCTGGGCGACGCAGGCCGGCGCAGTTTTCCGTCATGGTCGCAAACAGGCGGGTGTAGTCGTACAGGCCTTCCAGATCGCGGTAGGGGAAGCCCGTGCCGATCAGGCAGTCAGCCAGCTTGTCGCGGCGCGTGACGCGGATACGGCGGTTGTTCAAAAACGCGCCGGCGCCCTTGGAGGCGGTGAAGAGTTCGTCGCGCGTCGGGTCGTACACCACGGCCTGCGTGACGACGCCACGCTGCATCAGCGCGATCGACACACCATATTGCGGAAAGCCGTGGATGAAGTTGGTCGTGCCGTCCAGCGGGTCGATCACCCAGACGTTTTCGCTGGCGGTTTCGCCGTCGGCCCAGGATTGGCCTGACTCTTCCGCTAGAATCGCGTGATCGGGGTAGGCAGTCTTGATGACTTCGATGATCGCCGCTTCCGCTGCACGATCGACTTCGGTGACGAAATCGTTGTGTTGTTTGCGCTCGGTGCGCAGGCTATCAACGTCGAAGGACGCGCGGTTGATGACGGTGCCGGCCTTGCGAGCAGCCCGGACGGCGATATTGAGCATCGGATGCATGTGGGATCTCCGCGCCTGACGCGCCGATTTTTCGGAAGCGGCCGCAGGCGAAACAACACAACGAATTGTAGAAGAACGAGCGGCGGGCCAATCTTGCGATCCTGCCCGCCGTCAAAAGAGTGGCCGTATTGTATATGAACCCCGCCCCCGGCGCCCCGCGAATTGCGCCAATGAGCACACCGAACACCACACCCGCCGACCCGGAAATCCTGCGCCAGCAAGCCACGCGGTGCCGCTTCGTGCTGGTCGAGACCAGTCACCCGGGCAATGTCGGCTCCACGGCACGTGCGCTCAAGACCATGGGGTTTGGCGAGCCCGGTAGCTTCGTGCTCGTCCGCCCGCGCGAGGCCGACGCAAAGCGCCACGCTGATGCCGTTGCCATGGCAAGTGGCGCCGATGACGTGCTGGCCGCCGCCCGCGTCGTCGACGACATTGGCGAGGCGTTGGCCGGTGCCTCGCTCACGATTGCGCTGACGGCCCGCCCGCGCGAATTCGGTCCGCGCCGCATCGGCCCGCGTGCTGCGGCAGAAGAAGTGGCCGCATTGCTGGCCGCGCCGGACGCCACCGTCGCCTTCGTCTTCGGCAACGAGCGATTCGGCTTGCCCAACGAGGTGGTGGAGCGCTGCCACGTCGTCACGCACATTCCAGCCAACCCGGCGTATGCCTCGCTGAACCTGTCGCAGGCCGTGCAGTTGATTGCGTACGAGGTGCGCATGGCGCTGCTGGCCGGCACCGGCACGGGCGACACGCGCATGGAAGGCGTCGGCTTTGTCGGCGAGCCGGCCACGGCCGAGCAGATCGACGGGATGTTCGAACATCTGGAGCAGGGCTTGGTCGAGATCGGCTTTCTCGACCCGGCCCAGCCGAAAAAGCTGATGCCGCGCCTGCGACGTCTGTTCGCCCGCACGCAGCTGGAGACCGAAGAGGTCAACATCCTGCGCGGCATCGCCAAGCGCATGCTCGGCCGCCGTGCCGAAGCCACCACGCCGCCCACCGGCGCCGCCGACGACTGTCGCTGATCGCCCAGAAAGCCGCCTCCTGGCTGATCCAGCAGGGCGGCATTTCCTGCATGTCTGGTTAAAACCCTTGCCGCAGCGCGGTAAGGCAATGCCTTACACTGCCCTCAGCGCATCGCGCATATAGATATAACAATCTACACACCTCAAGATGTTCACACGCATTCGCGAAGATATCGGCGCCATCATGGAGCGAGACCCGGCTGCGCGCAGCCGCTGGGAAGTGCTGACCTGCTACCCAGGTCTGCACGCCATCATCGTCCATCGGGTCGCGCATGCGTGTTGGCACGGCGGCTTCCGGTGGCTGGGGCGCTGGTTCTCGCACCTCGGGCGCTTTCTCACCGGCATCGAGATTCATCCCGGCGCGACGGTCGGCCGGCGCGTGTTCATCGACCACGGCATGGGTGTCGTGATTGGCGAGACGGCCGAGATCGGTGACGACTGCACGATCTACCAAGGTGTCACGCTCGGAGGCACGTCGCTCTACAAGGGCGCCAAGCGGCATCCGACGCTCGGCAAGGGCGTGGTGGTGAGCGCGGGCGCCAAGGTGCTTGGCGGCTTTGTCATCGGGGATGGAGCGCGCGTTGGCTCCAACGCGGTCGTGCTCAAGCCGGTACCGCCGGGTGCTACGGCGGTTGGCATTCCGGCGCGCATCATCGAACGCGATGTGGCCACCGAAGCCCAGTCTGCGCTGAAGCAGGAGTTTTCCGCCTACGGCATCACGCCGGATGCGGACGATCCGGTATCGCTGGCACTCAAGCGGCTGATCGACCACAGCGAGCTTCAGCAGGAGCGTATCGAGTCGATTCTTTCTGCGCTGGATCGCCTGGGCGCGCACCTGGAAAACTCGCCGAACGATCCGTTCGATGCGAGCGAGCTGAAGCGGATGCTCAAGTAAGCAAAGGGCCGGTGGCGACGGCTTATGTCGTCACTTGCTCGACCGTCAGCGTGCCGTCTTGCAGTTTGAGGAAACTGCCGCGCGGGTGTGCTTGATCGAAATCCCAGTCGGAAAGTACCCAGCGGCTGCCGCTCGGCTCGTGATGCAATTGCGGGCGGTGCGTGTGGCCGTGGATGAGCGTGGACGTATTGGATGCCTTGAGCAGCGCGTCCACCGCATCAGGTGCGACGTCGCCCATCATCGCAGCGGCGCGGGGTTCGCCGGCAACATTGGCGGACATGGCGCGGCCAGCTTCGCTTTCTGCGCGCATCTTCTGCGCGATCTTCAGCCGCCAGCGCAGCGGCATCGTCAGGAATATCCGCTGCACCCAGCGCTTGCGCGTCCAGTGGCGAAAGCGCATGTAGGCCGCGTCGCGCGTGCAGAGGGCGTCGCCGTGGGCAAGCACGATGCGCTGGCCATCATCCGCTTCCAGCACGGTGGGATCAGGTAGCAGCGTAGCGTGCGCGGCATTCAAGAAACGCTTGCCGAGCAGGAAGTCGCGATTGCCGTGCATGAACAGCACGCGCGTGCCGGCCACTGAAAGCTCTGCGAGCAGGCTGGCGATGTGCTGGTGGAACGGATCAGCCAACTCTTCATCGCCGACCCAGTATTCAAAGAAGTCACCCAGGATGACGAGCGTGCGTGCCTCGCGGGCGCGCGTGCGCAGGAAGCGCTCGAACGCAGCGGCGGTGGCCGGCATGCTGGCCGTGAGGTGCAGATCCGAAATAAAAAACACCGGCCCGGAAACCCGGACCGGTGTCTTCAGCGCGGAGGCCTGTGCGGCGTGCGCTGCGTCGATCATTCGATCACTTCGGCGCTTTCGATGATCACGTCTTCCATCGGCACGTCCTGGTGGAAGCCGCGGTTGCCCGTGCGCACCGAGCGGATTTTGTCGACCACATCCATGCCTTCGGTCACTTTGCCGAACACGGCGTAGCCCCAGCCTTGCGGCGTCGGCGAGGTGTGGTTCAGGAAGTCGTTGTCGACCGTGTTGATGAAGAACTGCGCCGTGGCCGAGTGCGGGTCGTTGGTGCGAGCCATGGCAATGGTGCCGCGCTCGTTCTTCAGTCCGTTGTTGGCTTCGTTGTCGATCGGCGCCTTGGTGGGCTTCTGGCTCATCTTCTCGCCCGGCTCGAATCCGCCGCCCTGGATCATGAAGCCCTTGATGACGCGGTGGAACACCGTGCCGTTGTAGTGGCCATCCTTCACATAGGCGACGAAGTTGGCAACCGACTTGGGTGCCTTCTCAGCGTCCAGGGCCAGGGTGATGTCGCCGTGGTTGGTGTGCAGCTTGACTTGGGTCATGGTGAATTCCTTGGGTGGGGCAAAAATGCGTTACTTGGAGACGACGGTGGCCGATTCAATCACGATCGGCTTCACGGGCACGTTCTGGTGCGGGAACTTGGTGGTGGTTTCCACCGCCTTTATCTTGTCGATGGTGTCAGTGCCGTCAACCACCTTGCCGAAGACGGTATAGCCGTAACCGTCCTGACCAGGGTAGTTCAGCATGTTGTTGTCGACCACGTTCACATAGAACTGCGCCGTGGCGGAGTTCGGGTCCATGGTGCGTGCCATGGCGATCGTGTACTTGTCGTTCTTCAGGCCGTTCTTCGATTCGATCTCGACCGGCGGGCGCGTGTCCTTCTGTTTCATGTCGGGCGTGAAGCCGCCGCCCTGGATCATGAAGCCGTCCATCACGCGGTGGAAAATCGTGCCCTTGTAGAAGCCGTCCTTCACGTACTGCAGGAAGTTGGCGACCGTCTTGGGCGCCTTGTCCGGATACACCTCAACGGTGAAGTTACCCATCGATGTCTTGAACTGGATGCGCGGCGCGGACGCGGTGGCTGCCGTGGCTGCGGTGGCGGTTACGGCCAGTGCACACACGAGCCCGGCAAAGAGGGAGCGAATACGGAGCATGGTCAGGAAGAGAGAGCTTGTGGGTGGGAAAGCAGGATCGGGCCGCGTCTTCTTATTGACGCTTCGCCGGCTTGGCAGTCACACCGCTGGCTGCAGGCAGCGTGGTCGTGACAGGTTTGGTGGCAGGGTGCACGCCCGGCAGGTCGGGCAGGGCATCCAGACGTGCCCGGGCGGTGGCGTTCTTGGGGTTCAGCTTGATCGCGCTCTGGTACGACTGCGCGGCCAGGCGGACGTAGACATCGCCAAGATTGAATTGCGCCAGCGCATTTTCCGGTGCCACGCGGTTCGCCATGATCAGGCTGTCGCGGGCACGGAGCAGCTCACCGCGCTCGGCATACAACGCAGCCAGGTTGATGTATGGCTCGGGCAGTTCCGGGAAATCCTGTGTCATCTGGCTGAAGGCCACGATGGCGTCGTCCGCGCGGCCCAGGCCGGCAAGTGCAACACCGCGCTGGAAGCGTGCCTGCGCGTTGCGCGGCTGGGAGGCGACGTCCTTGTCCAGCTCTGTCAGCGCCTCGGCGTATTGCTTCTTGGTCAACGCGTCGTCGATGCGCTTCTGGCGCGCGACCTGCGGCGCTTGCTGCGTGCTGGGCATCAAATCGGCCGGCAAGGCAAAGCCGGCGGTCTGGGCGAAGGCCGGTGCCGCCGACATGGCAAGCAGGCAAGCCAGGGTTGCAGCGGTCTGACGCAGCGGTCTGTTCATGAGAATCGGTTCCGTTATACTCCGCCGCATTCTAACAAACCGTCTTTGTGCGCAGCAGCGGCCGTGCGCGCCAGGAAAGGTTCTTGACGGGGAGCATGCCTCACGCACTGGCAGGCCGCCCTGTCAGCGCAGTTCCGGTAAGATATGCCGCTAGTTTTGCAGGCGCCGTGCCGGCGCCGATTGCCTCCAATTTAGTCCGCCCGCAACGTTGTACCTCGCATGCGCGGCGCGCTGAGTCTCCCGACACCGCTTCATGGAATCACTCAAGATCTACAACACGCTCGCGCGTGAGAAACAGACGTTCGTCCCCATCGAGCCCGGCCGCGTGCGCATGTACGTGTGTGGCATGACGGTGTACGACTACTGTCACGTCGGGCATGCGCGGGTCATGGTGGTGTTCGACATGGTGCAGCGTTGGCTGCGCGCGGCCGGTTACGACGTCACCTACGTGCGCAACATCACCGACATCGACGACAAGATCATCAAGCGTGCGGTCGAGAACGGCGAGACGATGAGTGCGCTGACGGGCCGCTTCATCGCTGCCATGCACGAAGACGCCGATGCGCTTGGCGTGCAGCGCCCGGACCACGAACCCCGCGCCACCGAATACGTGCCGCAGATGCTGAGCATGATCGGCAGGCTGCAGACGAACGGCCTCGCCTATCAGGCGACCGACGGCGATGTGAACTACGCGGTGCGCAAATTCCCCGGTTACGGCAAGCTGTCCGGCAAGTCGCTCGAAGACCTGCGCGCCGGCGAGCGCGTGGCGGCCAATGATGCCAAGCAGGACCCGCTCGACTTCGTGCTGTGGAAATCCGCCAAGGCCGACGAACCGGCTGAATCGCGCTGGGCGTCGCCGTGGGGCGAGGGCCGTCCGGGCTGGCATATCGAATGCTCGGCGATGAGCTGCGAGCTGCTGGGTGAGCATTTCGATCTGCACGGCGGCGGCGCCGATCTGCAGTTCCCGCATCACGAGAATGAAATTGCGCAGTCCGAAGGGGCGACCGGCAAGACGTTCGTCAACATGTGGATGCACAACGGCTTCGTCCGTGTGAATGACGAGAAGATGTCGAAATCGCTCGGCAACTTCTTCACCATCCGTGACGTGCTGAAAGTGTACGACGCGGAAGTCGTGCGTTTCTTCATCCTGCGCTCGCACTATCGCAGTGACCTGAATTACAGCGACGCCCACCTCGACGACGCGCGCCATGCGCTCACGCGCCTGTACACCGCGCTCAAGGATGTGCCGGCGGCGGTGGGTGCAAAACCCGACTGGAGCGAGTCGCATGGCAAGCGCTTCCTCGAAGCGATGAACGACGACTTCAATACGCCGGTCGCCGTGTCGGTGTTGTTTGAACTCGCGAGCGAAGTGAACAAAACGCGCTCGCCCGAACTGGCCAGCCAACTGGCTGCGCTGGCCGGCGTGATCGGCCTGCTCGGCCGCGATCCGCATGTGTTCCTGCAGGGCGGTGTGTCGGCCGATGGTGTGGACGCGGCAGAAGTGGAAGCGCGTATCGAAGAGCGCCGCGCCGCCAAGGCTGCCCGCGATTTTGCCCGCGCTGATGCCATCCGTGCCGATCTGCTGGCCGCCGGCATTGTCCTCGAAGACAAACCGGGTGGCCTGACCGAGTGGAGACGCGCATGAGCGCGGTGGCCAAGAAAGCCAACGTAGGACGCAGCACCGCTGCCAAGAAAGCGCCGGCGGTGACGGTGTCGGCTGCCAAGAAAGCAGTCGCCAGAAAAGTCGACGGCGTGGCGAGCAAGACGGTCGTCGCCAAGAGCGCACCGATCAAGGCCGCCAAGGCCCCGGCCAAACGCGTGCCTGCGAGCAAGGTGCCACTGCCCGAAGCACTTGCCGCCAGCGAGACGCTGCCTGTGCCCGCCGAAGTGGTGCTCTCGGGGCCGCCCGAGTACTGGCAAGAAGCTTGCGCAGACCTGATGAAGCGCGACCGTATCCTGCGCAAGATCATTCCGACGTGTGGCCCGGCGCACTTGGCTTCGCGCGGCGATCCGTTCGTCACGCTGGCGCGCTCGATTGTCGGGCAACAGATTTCCGTGAAGGCTGCGCAGTCGGTGTGGGAACGCGTCGTGGGTGTGTGCCCCAAGCTCGTGCCCGCCCAGTTCCTGCGTGCGGGCCAGGAGAAGCTGGCGGGTTGCGGCCTGTCCAAACGCAAGGCCGAGTACATCCTTGATCTGGCCGATCACTTTCGCAACGGCACCGTGCACGTCGCCAAGTGGGCCGAGATGGAAGACGAAGACGTGATCGCCGAGTTGACGCAAATCCGCGGCATCGGCAGATGGACAGCAGAGATGTTCCTGATGTTCAATCTGATGCGCCCGAACGTGCTGCCGCTGGACGATATCGGCCTCATCAACGCGATTTCCCAGAATTATTTCAGTGGCGAACCCGTCACTCGCAGCGAGGCGCGGGAAGTGGCCGCCAACTGGGAGCCATGGCGCACCGTGGCCACTTGGTATATGTGGCGCAGCCTAGACACGGCGACCACCTATTGATCTGTTCATTTCGATGAAACGGAGCGCGTCGCCGGACGGTCAAAATCCGGTAGAATGCGCGCCTTCAAGAGCCTTTCAGAAGATCCATGAAAACAACCTTCCTGGAGTTCGAGCAGCCGATCGCAGAACTTGAGGCGAAGATCGAAGAACTTCGCTTCGTACAAGACGATTCCGCTGTCGACATTTCTGAAGAAATTTCCCGCCTGGCTTCCAAGAGCCAGCAGCTCACCAAAGATCTGTACGCCAACCTGACACCCTGGCAGGTCGCGCAGATCGCCCGGCACCCGCAGCGTCCATATACGCTCGATTACGTCCGCGAGATCTTTACCGACTTCCACGAACTGCACGGCGATCGCACCTTCGCCGACGACCTGTCGATCGTGGGCGGTCTGGCGCGCTTCAACGGCCAAGCTTGCATGGTGATCGGTCACCAGAAGGGCCGCGACACGAAGGAGCGCGCGCTGCGCAACTTCGGCATGTCCAAGCCCGAGGGCTACCGCAAGGCCAAGCGGCTGATGGAGCTGGCGGACAAGTTTGGCCTGCCGATCTTCACGTTTGTCGATACGCCGGGCGCATTCCCGGGCATTGATGCGGAAGAGCGTGGCCAATCCGAAGCCATCGGGCACAACCTGTTTGTGATGGCTGGCCTGAAGGTGCCTCTGATCGCCACCATCATCGGTGAAGGCGGTTCGGGCGGCGCACTGGCCATTGCCATGGGCGACTCGGTGATCATGCTGCAGTTCGCCACCTACGCCGTGATCTCGCCGGAAGGCTGCGCGTCGATCCTGTGGAAGACCGCAGAGAAGGCGCCGGAAGCCGCTGAGGCACTGGGCCTGACCGCGCATCGCCTGAAGGCGCTCGGCCTGATCGACAAGATCGTCAACGAGCCGCTGGGCGGCGCACACCGTGATCCGAAGGGCATGGCGACGATGCTCAAGCGCGCGCTGGCCGAATCGCTGCGCCAGTTCCAGGGCATGAAGACGTCGGAACTCCAGGCGCGCCGTCACGAGCGCCTGATGGCTTATGGCAAGTTCAAGGAAACCGAAGGTCGCTGATTCGTCGGCTGATCTCGTCAACAAGGTCGCACAACGCGTTGCCGCGTGTGCGGCCTTTGTTGTTTCTGGCGAGATCGAAACACCGACCGTGGCGATTGCACTGTCGGGCGGGCGGGATTCCGCCGCGCTCCTGCACGCGTGTGCTGCGTGGCGGGATGCGGGCGCCCGTGTGCAGCTCGTTGCCCTGCATATTCACCACGGCTTGCAGGCCGATGCCGATGTGTGGGAATGTGCCTGTCAACGTATGGCCCAAGCCGCCGGCGTGGCGTTTCATGCGCGTCGCGTCTACGTAGAGATTGATGCGGGGCAGGGCGTTGAAGAAGCGGCGCGCGAAGCCCGGTATGCTGCGCTCGAAGCGCTGTGCGCGCAGACGGGCGCCTCCATTCTGCTGACGGCCCATCATCAGGATGACCAGGCTGAGACGGTACTGCTGCAATTGATGCGCGGCGCCGGCCTCGATGGCCTCGCCGCCATGCCGATGGCCCGGGCGGGTGCAGTCACGTTGCTGCGTCCATGGGTCGATGCACCGCGCAGCGAGATCGAGCTGTACGCACACGCCCACGCGCTCTGCTGGGTCGAAGACCCGTCCAACACCGACGCACGCTACGCACGCAATGCATTGCGTCCACTGCTCGCAGGCATGGCGGACCATTTCCCGGCCTATCGCGAGGCGCTGTCGCGCAGCGCGGCACATCTGGCGGATGCGGCCGCATTGATCGACGAGATCGCTCAGGCGGATTTGACGCGCATTGCTTCGGCGAATGGACTGGATGTAGCGGCGCTGATTGCGCTGTCCGCGCCACGTCAGCGTGCGGTGCTGCGTGCATGGTTGACCAAAGCGGGCATGCGCGCGCTGTCGAGTCGCCGCCTGGAGGATCTGCATACGCAACTGATTGACGCACGAGATGACGGTGCACTGCGCATTGAATTGCCGACTGGGCAGGTCAGGCGCTACCGTGGCGTTGCATGGATCGACACTGGCGCCAACGATCGCCCCGGGCAGGCTGCGGTCGCCATCGGGGCCCAGCTGTTCGAGCCGGCGCATCCGGCCGAGCAGCGTGTGACGGTGGACGCATGGGGCGGGGCGCTGTTGTTTGCGCCCGTGGCGAGCGATGGCGTTGCGATGCAAACTTTGCAAGCGCCGCTGGTCCTGTCGCCCCGGCGCGGCGGCGAGCGCATCGTGCTGCGCCCGGGCGGGCCGTCGCGGGCGCTCAAGCAGGCTTACCAGGAAGCCGGCATTCCTGCGTGGGAGCGCCAGCGTTTGCCACTGCTCTATGCAGGCGAAATGCTAGTGTTTGCCGCGGGGCTGGGAATGAACCAGGCGGCCACGCATAGCGGTACTGGCTGGCGCATCACGTGGCGTCCTGGCCTTGAGGGTGCGTCGTGATACGCATCGTCACCGGCGGATTGCTTGCCGATCGATGCAAATTGCTGTATTTTCAAAAGCTTTTGCACCGCTCCGCCTCCTCTGATCTTTCCAAGATGGCTCTCATCGTTCACAAATACGGTGGCACCTCGATGGGTTCGGTTGAACGCATCAAGAATGTCGCCAAGCGCGTTGCCAAGTGGCACCGTGCAGGTCACCAGATCGTGGTCGTTCCGTCGGCCATGTCTGGCGAAACCAACCGCCTGCTGGGTATGGCCAAAGAGATTTCGGCCCAACCCGACCCGCGTGAACTCGACATGATTGCCTCGACTGGCGAGCAGGTGAGTGTGGGTCTGCTGGCCATTGCTCTGCATGCCGAAGGCATCGATGCCCGCAGCTACACCGGCTGGCAAGTGCCGGTGAAGACCGATTCGGCCTACACAAAGGCGCGCATCCAGTCGATCGACGACGAGCGTGTGCGCGCCGATCTCGACGCCGGTCGTGTGGTGGTCATCACCGGCTTCCAGGGCATCGACAGCGAAGGCCATATCACCACGCTGGGCCGTGGTGGCTCGGATACCTCGGCCGTGGCGGTTGCCGCCGCGCTCGAAGCCGAGGAGTGCCTGATCTACACCGACGTCGATGGCGTTTATACGACCGATCCGCGCGTGGTGGACGACGCGCGTCGCCTGGACAAGATCACCTTCGAAGAGATGCTGGAAATGGCCAGCCTTGGCTCGAAGGTGCTGCAGATTCGCTCGGTGGAGTTTGCCGGCAAGTACCGCGTGAAGACCCGGGTGCTGTCGTCGCTGACCGACCCGCTGATGCCGCTCGATGTCGAGATGAACTCGGGCACGCTGATTACTTTTGAGGAAGATTCGAACATGGAAGCCGCCGCCATTTCCGGCATCGCCTTTGCCCGCGACGAAGCCAAGATCACCGTGATCGGTGTGCCGGACAAGCCCGGCATCGCCTATCAGATCCTGGGCCCGGTTGCCGACGCCAACATCGACGTCGACATGATCATCCAGAACCAGTCGGTGGAAGGCAAGACGGACTTCACCTTCACCGTGCCGCGCGGCGAATACCAGCGCGCCCTGGCGATCCTGAACGACAGCGTGAAGGCGCATATCGGTGCCGCCAGCGTGTCGGGTGACCCGAAGGTGTCGAAGGTGTCGGTGGTGGGCGTGGGCATGCGCTCGCACGTGGGCATCGCCAGCAAGATGTTCCGCACGCTGTCGGAAGAGGGCATCAACATCCAGATGATCTCCACCTCGGAAATCAAGATCTCGGTGCTGATCGATGAGAAGTACATGGAGCTGGCCGTGCGCGCGCTCCACAAGGCGTTCGAGCTGGATCAGGCGTAATCGGCTGAACTGGCACCGGATGGCCGGGGTGGCGCCCCCCCGGGGGCCACAGATTCTCACCGCGTGTCATGCAGTTGTCGTTGACCGGGTGGGGTGAAGTGGCTAGAATACGCGCTTCGTTGCACGGGCTCCTTCGCGCAACGCAAGTTTGGGAGACGTGGCCGAGAGGTCGAAGGCACTCCCCTGCTAAGGGAGCATCCGGGCCAAAACCTGGATCGAGGGTTCGAATCCCTCCGTCTCCGCCAGTTTGGTGCTTCTCGCGGGAAGCGCACATAACAGGCGGATGCGAGTCGAGCTGACGTGACGGCTCGCATTGCACTGCACGTCAAAAAGCCCGCATGGTTCGCGCCATGCGGGCTTTTTCTTTGTCTGCTGCTTTGTTGGTCTCGCAGACTGACATGCGCGCTCCATCTGATGATGGCGCGCGCATCATCAATGCATCAGCCTTGACCGACGCTCTCCGGCACGCCTGCGGTCACGTTGAAGCCGCAATCGACGTAGGTGATCTCGCCCGTCACACCGCTTGCCAGATCCGACAGCAGGAACGCAGCCACATTGCCGACTTCTTCGATCGTGACGTTACGGCGCAGCGGGGCGACATCTTCCATGTACTTCAGCAGCTTGCCGAAATCCTTGATGCCTGAAGCAGCCAGCGTCTTGATCGGGCCAGCCGAGATGCCGTTGGCACGAATGCCCTTCGGCCCCAGCGCGCCGGCCAGGTAGCGCACGCCGGCTTCCAACGACGCCTTGGCCAGGCCCATCGTGTTGTAGTTCGGGACGATGCGCTCAGCACCCAGGTACGTCAGGGCGAGCAGCGAAGCAGTGGGCGAGAGCATCGGCAGCGCGGCCTTCGCCAGCGCCGGGAAGCTATATGCCGAGATGTCGTGCGCGATGCGGAACGACTCGCGCGACAGGCCTTCGATGAAGTTGCCGGCAATCGCTTCGCGCGGCGCAAAGCCGATCGAGTGCACCAGGCCATCGAAGTGGCCCCAGTGCTGGCCAAGATCTTCGAACACCTTGGCGATCTGTTCATCGCTGCCGACGTCGCAATCAAACACCAGCTTGCTGTCGAACTCGGTGGCGAATTCAGTAATGCGGTCTTTGAAGCGTTCGCCGACGTAGGTGAACGCCAGTTCCGCGCCTTCGCGCTTGCAGGCGTTGGCGATGCCGTAGGCGATCGAGCGATTGGACAGAAGGCCGGTAATCAGAATGCGCTTGCCAGCGAGGAATCCCATAGTTTCTCCGTACAAATGTGGGGCAACGTCGCGCCCGTATGTTGCTGTGGTCACTCGTCGCTGCGGTTGCGCAGCGGCGGTATCCGGGGCACGAGGCAATTAGGTGGGCGCGATCATACCGGAAAGCACGGGGCAGCTCCGCATTTGCGCAGTGCCGCACAACCCCTGCCAGCCTTGTCAATGCGGGACGATCCCCGGGGCCGGAATTGGCGGGATTGCCGCGTGAGGGCGTTAGAATCGTCTGAAACAGTTTTTCAGACAGCGATCAATCGGATCAACGCATGCAAGGACAATGGGGGCTAGGGGCGCAATGAGCGTGCGCGTTGCGACACACAAGCGATTCATGGCGCTGGTCTGCCTGCTGGCGGCAATCTGCGTGACACCCGCCTGGGCGGCACACGGCTACGCCGAATATGGTGACCTCAAGTATCCGGCCGGTTTCTCGAACTTCGGCTATCTGAACCCGAAGGCGCCCATCGGCGGCATGCTGCTGCTCGGCAACCCAGACCGCCGCACGAGCTTCGACAAGTTCAATCCGTTCACGATCAAGGGAACGTCGGCGCCGGGGTTGAATCAGCTGGTCTTTGAAAGCCTGCTCATTACAAGCTGGGACGAAACCGCCAGCGGCTATGGTCTGCTTGCGGACGACGTGACGGTCGCCCCCGACGAGCTCTCGGTCACCTTCCACATCAACCCGCGCGCACGATTCTCCGACGGCGATCGCGTGCGCGCGTCCGACGTCAAATACTCCTACGACATGCTGATGGGCAAGGGGGCAAGCCCCGCCTACCGCAGCATGACCGCGGATGTGGCCAAGGTCACGGTGGTGGACGCGAGCACCATCCGCTACGACTTCAAGCGCAGGAACAAGGAGTTGCCGCTCATCGTCGGTGGGCTGCCGGTGTTCTCGCCAAAGTGGGGCAAGGGCAGTGGCAAGCCCGATGATCCGGACGGCGGCAAGGATGTCGCGTTCGACAAGCTGACCTTCCAGGACCCGGTCGCGAGCGGCCCGTATGTGATCGAGCGCTTTGACCCGTCGCGCGGCATTACCTTTCGGCGCAATCCCGCTTACTGGGGGCGTGACCTGAACGTGCGCCGTGGCTCGTTCAATTTCGAGCGCATTCAGTACAAGCTCTACAAGGACGAAACCGCCCGCCTGGAAGCGTTCAAGGCCGGCGAATACGACGCCATGGTGGAGTACCGTGCCAAGAACTGGGCCAAGAGCTATGTCGGCGTGAAGTTCCGCAGCGGCGAGCTGATCAAAAGCGAATTCCCGCATCGCAACGGTGCCGGCATGCAGGGTTTTGTGATGAACCTGCGGCGGCCGCTGTTCCAGGACCTTCGCGTGCGCAAGGCGCTGACGTTGGCGCTCGATTTCGAATGGCTCAATCGCCAGCTCTTCTATGGTGCGTATCGCCGGCTTGACAGCTACTTCGCCAACAGCGAGCTGGCCGCGTCGGATTCACTCACGGGCATGCCCAGCGCGGGCGAACTGGCGTTGCTGGAGCCAAGCTCGACCCAGAGGTGTTTGGCGTGCTGCCCGCACCCCCCCTCGACTGATGCTCCCAGCTCTCTGCGTGACAACCTGCGGCAGGCGCGTCGCCTGCTGGCCCAGGCAGGTTGGACATACTCCGATGGCGCGCTGCGCAACACCAAGGGCGAGCCGTTTGTCTTCGAGATGCTCGACGATGGCGGCGCCATGAGCCGCGTCATGGCGGCATATGCGCGCAACCTTGAGAAGCTCGGCATCCAGGTCAACCAGCGCATGACCGATTTCGCGCTCTACCAGAAGCGACTGGAAGAGTTTGATTTCGACATGATCTCGCTGCGCTTCCCCGATTCGCAAAGCCCGGGCAACGAGCTGAAGGACCGCTTCGGCTCCGCCGCAGCTGACGAGGCCGGCTCGGACAACGTGATCGGCCTGAAATCGCCAGCCGTGGACGCGCTGATCGACGATGTACTGCGTGCCAACAATCGCGACGAGCTGGTCACGGCTTCACGCGCGCTCGACCGCGTGCTGATGCGCGGCTGCTATGTGATTCCGCACTGGTATTCGGCCTCGCACCGTGTGGCTTACAACAAGAACCTGATGTACCCGGATCGTTTGCCGTACTACTACTCGGCCGAAGCCTGGGTGCTGACGGCTTGGTGGCGGACGCCGGACTCCGCCCAATCGGCTGCCAAATGACCGCATCGGTGACACCATGTTCGCGTACCTGATCAAACGGTTGCTGCTTCTGATCCCGACGCTGATCGGCGTGGTCACGCTGACGTTCGTCGTGATCCAGTTCGTGCCTGGCGGCCCCATCGAACAGATGATGATGGAGATGAAGGGGCGAGGCGGCGGAGGCGAGGCCAGCGGTGGCGGCGCGTTCGACTATCGCGGGCGTCGCGGCGTAGACGCCGAGAAGATCAAGGAAATCCGCGCGTTGTATGGCTTCGACAAGAGCCCCGTCGAGCGCTACTTCCTGATGCTCGGCCGCTTTGCGCGCTTCGACTTGGGCGAGAGCTATTTCCAGCACCGCAGCGTGTGGGATCTCATCAAGTCGAAATTGCCGGTATCGATTTCGATCGGGTTGTGGACGTTCTTTCTCACGTACCTGATAGCTGTGCCGCTCGGCATTGCGAAGGCCGTGCGTGCGGGCAGTCGGTTTGATCTGGTGACGAGCATCATCGTGCTGGTGGGGTATGCCATCCCGGGCTTCGTGCTGGGCGTGCTGCTGCTGGTGCTCTTTGGTGGCGGCACGTTCTTCCAGTGGTTCCCGATCCGGGGCATCACTTCCGACAACTGGGATCAGCTCAGCCTGCTCGGCAAAATCACGGATTACCTTTGGCACATCACGCTGCCTGTCATGGCGTCGGTGGTGGGCAGCTTTGCCGTCATCACCATGCTGACGAAGAACGCGTTCCTGGAGGAAATCCGCAAACAGTATGTGCTGACCGCGCGTAGCAAGGGCTTGTCGGAGCGGCGCGTGCTGTGGAAGCACATTTTCCGCAACGCGTTGCTGCCGCTGGTGACGGGCTTCCCGTCGGCCTTCATTGGCGCATTCTTCACAGGTTCGCTGCTCATCGAGCAACTGTTCTCGCTTGATGGCATGGGCCTGCTGTCGTATGAGGCGGTGATGCGACGCGATTATCCGGTCGTGCTCGGCACGCTGTACTTGTTCACGCTGATTGGCCTGGCTGCGCGGTTGATTTCCGACGTGTGCTACGTGCTGGTTGATCCGCGTATCCATTTCGGCTCGGTTGGGCGATAGGCGGGCCGGCGACCATGACCCAGTATTCGCGCACTTCAACGCATGCACCCAACACGGCAGCGCCACATCCGGTGCGCCACTCGCCGTCGCCGCTCAAGCGCGCGTGGCGGCGCTTCAAGCAGCATCGGCTGGGCTATTGGAGCCTGCTCATCTTCGTGGTGCTGTTCGTGCTCAGTCTGGGCGCCGAGTGCATCTCCAATGATCGGCCGCTGGTGGTCAGGTACCACGGCAACTGGTATTTCCCGATCGTGAAGGCATACCCCGAGATGACCTTCGGGGGGGATTTCCCCACACCGACGGACTACCTTGATCCGTTCATCCGGGACAAGTTCAAGGAGCCGGGAAGCTTTGCGATTTACCCGCCCAATCCGTATTCGTACGAGACGCTGAACTACTTTTCGAAAGAGCCCAATCCGGCGCCCCCTTCTGCGGAAAACTGGCTCGGCACAGATGATCGCGGCCGCGACGTGTTTGCGCGGCTGCTGTATGGCTTCCGTGTCTCGGTGCTGTTCGGGCTGGCGCTTACGGTGCTTGGCGTGCTGGTCGGCACGCTGACCGGCGCGCTGATGGGCTTCTTCGGCGGGCGCTTCGATATGGTGTCGCAGCGCCTGATTGAAATCTGGAGTTCGATGCCGGAGCTGTACCTGCTGATCATCTTCGCGTCGATCTTCACCCCCAGCCTTGGGCTGCTGATCATCCTGCTGTCGCTGTTCGGCTGGATGAGCCTGTCGGATTACGTGCGCGCCGAGTTCTACCGTAACCGCTCGCTCGACTATGTGAAGGCCGCGCGAGCGATGGGCCTGTCCAGTTGGCAGATCATGTGGCGCCACATCATGCCCAACAGCCTGACACCGGTGATCACGTTCCTGCCGTTCCGCATGAGCGCGGCCATTCTTGCGCTCACGAGCCTCGATTTCCTTGGCCTTGGCGTACCGCCATCCACCCCGAGCCTCGGTGAGCTGCTTGCCCAGGGTAAGGCCAACCTGGACGCGTGGTGGATCTCGCTGTCGACTTTCGTGGTGCTCGTGCTGACCCTCGTGCTGCTGACTTTCATGGGCGACGCGCTGCGCGATGCCTTCGACACGCGCCTGTCATTCGCGCAACTGCGCACGCGCCAGAAACCGGCGGGGGTGAAATGACCCGCGTCGATCTGCGTTCCTCAGCGCCGAAGTACGACGGCCCGCTGCTGCGCCTGGATGACCTGTGCGTGCATTTCGAATCCGAGCACGGCGAGGTGACGGAAGCCGTCAAGCATGTCTGCTTCGATTTGCACGCCGGCGAGCGGTTCGCGTTGGTGGGCGAATCCGGCTCGGGCAAGTCCGTCACCGCGCTATCGATCATGCGCTTGCTGGCCGACGCGCAATACAGCGGCCGCATACTGCTCGAAGGGCGCGACCTGCTGGCCGCCAGCGAGCGCGAAATGCGCGGCCTGCGTGGCGCCGACGTCGCCATGGTGTTCCAGGAACCGATGACAGCGCTCAACCCGCTGTACACGATCGGCAACCAGATCGTCGAAACGCTGGAATTGCACGAGGGACTGGACAAGCGCGCTGCCAAGGCACGTGCGATTGCGCTGCTGGAACGCACCGGCATTGCCGAGGCGCCGCGCCGGTTTGACGCCTTCCCGCACCAACTGTCGGGTGGTCAGCGCCAGCGCGCAATGATCGCCATGGCGCTGGCGTGCTCGCCCAAGCTCCTGTTGGCCGATGAGCCGACCACCGCGCTCGACGTGACGGTGCGCATGCAGATCCTGCAGTTGCTGCGCGAACTGCAGGCCGAGTTCGGCATGGCGATCATGCTGATCACGCACGACCTGAACATGGTGCGTGCCTTCGCCGAGCGCGTCGGCGTGATGGAGCGCGGCATCCTGGTCGAAACCGGCAGCACGGCCGACGTATTTGCCGCGCCCCAACATCCGTACACCGTGCGCCTGCTTGAGAGTCGTCCGCAGCGCGACGTGCTGCCGCTAGTGCCGCTTGCGCCCGTGCTGCTCGAAGCCGACAAGCTGACGGTCATCTACGAGCGCCATCGCCCCGGGTTTGCCGGCTGGTTCAGGGCAGATCCGTTCACCGCGGTCGATGCCGTGTCGCTGCAACTGCGCGAAGGCGAGACGCTCGGCATCGTGGGTGAATCCGGCTCCGGCAAGACCACGCTCGCGCAGACGCTGCTGGGTCTGCAAGCAGCAAAGAGCGGCGACTTGCGTTTCCTTGGCAACTCGCTGCTGCACATTTCGCGCGACGAGCGCCGCGCGGTGCGTGCGCGCATGCAGGTCGTGTTTCAAGACCCGTATGGCTCGCTGTCGCCACGCATGACGATTGAGGAGATCGTCGGCGAAGGACTGGCACTGCACCAACCGCATGTCAACGTTACAGAGCGGCGCCACCGCGTGATCGAGGCGCTGCGCGAGGTCGGCCTCGACCGCACGGCGCTGGGCCGCTATCCGCATGAGTTTTCAGGCGGGCAGCGCCAGCGCGTCGCCATTGCCCGAGTGCTTATCCTCAAGCCGCAGCTGCTGGTGCTGGATGAACCGACTTCGGCACTTGACGTGTCGATCCAGCAGCAGGTGCTCTCGCTGCTGTCTGCCCTTCAGAAAAAGTACAACCTGTCGTATCTGTTCATCAGCCACGACCTTGCTGTCATCCGCGCGATGTCACATCGCGTGGTGGTGATGAAGGATGGAAAAGTGGTGGAAGAGGGCGACACTGAAGCGGTATTGGCGTCGCCTTCGCACCCCTATACCTGCAAGCTAATGGCGGCGGCTTCGCTCATCCCCACCCGGGATAACCCGTAAAATCCACCGTTTTCGCCCTAGGGCAGTGCAGTTTAGATGCGCTGTTTTTGTAAGAATGCGCATCTAAAGTCATGTCTAAGTACATGATTTGCATGTGGATTCCGAGGAATTTGTAACGACCTTTGACAAGTCAACGTGTCACTTTTATCATCCTGCGAGATTGTTTTAACAAGATTCGGACTGTTCTCATTTGCGGCGGCGTATGTGCGCCGCATCATTACAAGTTTCCGAGGGAGAACCAATGCAGCATTTCGTACTTCATTCCATGGCGCGCCTGGCGGTAGGGGTTGTGATCGGCTGCGGCGTGATGCTGTCGAATGCAGTGCATGCTGATACGGTCTTCAAAGACACGGAAGTCCGCGCCGACGTCAAGCCCGAGGCCAAACCGGGCCTCATCTCAAACGTGATGAGCAAGACCGGCGACGTCGTCATGAACGCTCTGGGCATGATCGGGCTGCGCTACCGTTTCGGCGGCAACACGCCGGAATCGGGCCTCGACTGCAGCGGCTTCGTCCGCTACGTCTTCAACGATACTTTCGGCTTCCTGCTGCCGCGTCGCGCCGTGGAAATGAGCCGCGTTGGCACCAGCGTGGACACGGCGGAACTGCGTCCGGGCGATTTGGTGTTCTTCAACACCATGCGCCACACGTTCTCGCACGTCGGCATCTATATCGGCGACAACAAATTCGTGCACGCTCCCTCCACCGGCAGCAAGATCCGCGTGGATGACATGACCGCTTCGTACTGGGTGACACGCTACAACGGCGCCCGCCGCATCGAGGGCAAGTCCGGTGCCGCAATCAAGGACGGCGCCGACAACTTTGTCGAGCAACTCAAGCGTGTCGACCCGAATGCCGCCGGCAAGCCGCTGGCAATGTACGGCGGTTGATTCGCTCTGATGCGCATCACGCAATAGAAAAAAGACCGCCGCGGCGGTTTTTTTTGTTGCCCGTGACCCGTCCTGAATAAGGTTGACACTTTTTCCCCGCCAGGGAGTGAGGGTCAAGATGGACGGGCAGAAGAAGCGAACGCAGAGGGACTACACGC